>CAZGVV010000060.1:0-12943 GCA_964529155.1 uncultured Rickettsiales bacterium | reverse complement strand
GAAGGTGCATCATTCAACCCATCCCCCACCATCAAAACATGCCTGCCATTAGCAGCTAATTGATGAATGCGTTCAGTTTTTTGAACGGGAGAGATGCCAGCGGAAAAATCCTGAATACCCAACTTTTGCGCAACGGCACGCACCGGGACTTCCCTGTCACCGGAAAGTAATATCACCTGTAGCCCATTTTCCTGAAGGCTGCGTATTACAATCGAAGCATCTGACCGTAAAGCATCGGAAAACTCAAAGCGTGTCGGTGCCTTCCCGTCAACTGCCAGCCATAATTCCATTGCTTGGTCAGCAGGCGCAGATGCATCACCACACCAGGAGCGTTTTCCTAGTCGTACCGTTGTATCATTATACTGCGCGCAAAGCCCATTGCCCGGCTCTTCCGTGGCATTCAATGTAAAGGTTGCTCCTTTCCAGGCCGCACTCACGGCACGGGATAGAGGATGTTTGCTATGCGCAGAAAGCGAGGCAGCGAGCTGTAGATCTTCCTCACGAATGGCATCACGATTAGCCAATTGTGGCACACCAAGTGTAAGCGTGCCGGTTTTATCAAACACAACGGTATCCACCCTAGCCAACCGCTCAAGCGCAGATCCGGATTTAAGCAGCATGCCACGGCGAAATAAACGGCTGCTTGCCAACACCTGCACCGCAGGCACAGCCAAACCTAATGCGCAAGGACAGGTGATGATAAGCACAGTAGTGGCTATCAGCAACGCTTTCTGCCACTCCAGCCCCCACATTAGCCAACCAATCAATGCCGCGGCAGCCAATATATGTACAACCGGTGTATACCAACTCGCCACCTTATCAGCAATGCGCACATACTGCGCCTGCCCTTGTTCGGCTTTCTCCATCAAACGCAAAATATCAGCAAGCAGGCTATTTTCGCTGGCTTTTGAGACCGTCATTTCCAAGGGACTGGAAATATTGATCATCCCGGCAAACAGAGTTGCGCCCGGCTGTATTGGCTGGGGAAGCGTTTCACCCGTAATGAGACTGGCATCTACCTCCGATATGCCAGTCAATATCACCCCATCTGCTGCGATTTTTTCTCCGGCGGCTACCAATAAGCACATACCAGGAATTAATTCACGAATGGGTATGACACGCAGTTGTCCATGCTCACGAATAGTGGCATTACCTTGCATCATGGTAAGCAAATCCTGCGCTGCAGAACGCGCCCGGCCTCGTGATTTCCGGTCCAGATAGCGCCCAATAAGCAGGAAAAATAATAACATAACGGAGGAATCGAAATACACATATTCCCCATGGCGGAATGTCTCAAACAAACTCATGCCGGTAGTGAGTAATACGGCGATGGATATAGGCACGTCCATGTTAGTGCGGCCAGATTTAATGGCTTTCCAGGCAGAGGCATAATAAGGGATGCCGGCGTATAAAATAGCGGGAAGAGAAATAATTGCTGATGCCCAATGCATCAAATCGCGTGTAGCCATACCCATGCTTTCCTGTGTGGAAAACCATAAAGCCAAAGAAAACGCCATTAAATTACCGGTAACAAATCCAGAGACAGCAATACACTTCAATAAAAACTTTTCTTCCAGTGCCTCATTGGTGCGCTGCTGGCCTGAATCAAAGGCCGTAAATCCATACCCAAGTGCACTGATTTTTTCGATCAATGCATTACCCCGAGCGGAAGCACCTTTCCAGTTTAATACCAAGCGTTTAGTAGACAGATTAATGCGGGCTTGCACATCGGGTTCGGCATTTAAAGCAGACTCAATTGCCCAGGCGCAGGATGCACAGCGCATGCCGTCTACCATTAAATTCAATCGCCGTGTACCGTCTTTGGGGTCTGTTTCAATGTAAGAGCTGAGGTCTAGTTGTGTCATTGCAAGATAATGGTTTTGGATTGTTGGAAATTAGCCGTGCCACGCGAGGCGGAAACGCGTATATCCCACGCGCCAGACCATGCCAGTTCTATATTACCACGGTAAACACCATTTCCTATCGATTCCAAAACAAGTTGCTTATCATGCCCCGCTTGCGTTGCACGGGTTGCACGCACAGTTACTTCGGCATCTGTAATAGGGCGACCTGATGCATTACGTAAGGCAAAGGAAATCCGCACGTTATTCCCCTGCGGCGTAAGAGAAAAAACAGCTTTCCAACCCAGCCTATCCTGTGCTTCTGACCGGGCGATTTCACTATTATAGGTAAGTCCTTTTTTATAAGCATCCTGCGTAACCTGACCTGTGTAGGTATGGAAGGCAATCCAGGCAAAATGGCTTAGTAAAAGCATGAAAAATACAAAAAAGGCGACAATTGACCACGGAATCCAACGGCATGGCGGGTGTGCACTATTTGTTCCCATATTAATTCCTGCTGATAAAAATACTGTGGTGCTTAATTACTTGATGGCTGCCCGTATCTTTAATCACAAAATCTATATTGCGGCGTGAGTCAGTACTTGGCATAGCAGACAGTAACACCCTAAACTCACCTACGCTATCAGCAAACACTGTGATGTTATTGGGCCTTACCTCACCTGCCGCTTCAATTTTAATCATCGCATCAGGCAGATTATTTACCGATAATGCATAGTAACGGTCATCATGGGTTTTATTCAGAATTTTAATAGTATAGCTATTACGCACATGGCCATCTGAAAGCTGTACAAAAAGCGGATTGCGGTCATGGATAACATTGAGTTCCAATGAAGACTGCGTCAGCAAACCATACAGCATCAAACTACTGACGGTTAAGAGGATGACAGAATAATAAACTGAGCGCGGCCGCAGGAAATGCGCATACGTTTTTTTGGCATCACCATGTTTGCGTGCCTCATAATTATTCTCTGTGTCATAACGGATGAGCCCTTGAGGAAGGCCTATTTTGTCCATTACATTATTGCATGCATCCACACATAATCCACAGGCGATGCACTCCATTTGGAGGCCGTTTCTGATATCAATTCCCATGGGGCACACCACCACGCAGGAATTACAATCAATGCAGTGCCCCTTACCTGCCCAGGAATCTCCCGCCTTATGCTTTGCACGTGGTTCTCCGCGGTCTTTGTCATAGGAAATAATCAGTGTGTCTTTATCAAACATCGCTGACTGGAACCGCGCATAGGGGCACATATAGGTACATACCTGCTCGCGTGCATAGCCCGCCATAAGGTACGTTGAACCAGTAAGCGCCATAATCCAGCCTCCCACACTCCAGGGAATATCTAGATGCAGTATCTGATCAAACAGGGTTGGTGCGTCATTAAAATAAAATACCCACGCCCCACCGGTAAACAGTCCGATGATGAGCCAAATGGCGTGTGTTAAACCCTTTTTCCAAATTTTCTCTATACTTATAGGCGCAGTGTCTAATTTCATACGGGCATTCCGATCACCCTGCACCAAACGCTCCACCCAAATGAATAGATCGGTCCATACGGTTTGTGGGCATGCATACCCGCACCATACGCGACCAAGCAAAGAGGTGACAAAGAAAAGGCTGATCGCAGCAAGTATAAGGATACCCGCCAGATAATAGACTTCCTGCGGCCAGATTTCGATTCCAAAGAAATAGCCACGGCGCCCTGGCATATCGATCAGAATGGCTTGATCTGGCGCATGTGGGCCACGGCCCCAGCGCAGCCAGGGGGTTACATAGTATATAGTGAGCAGCGTAATCATGCTCACCCATTTTAATTTACGGTATTTCCCCCACACACGCCGCGCATAAATACGCCGTTGCTTGGTAAAAAATATTACGCCGTCACCCACACTTTACTCGCCCCCGCCAAGCGAATGCACGTAAATGGTCAATTCTTTAATGGTGTCGTCACTTAAGCGATTTTGCCAGGTGGGCATTACTCCAAGACGCGGATTGTTGATTTGCGCAACAATGCTGGCTTTATCACTGCCATATAGCCAAATAGCATCATCTAGACGCGGCGCACCTTGTTTCTTATCGCCTTTTCCATGTTCGCCATGACAGGAAGAACAATTTGCCGCAAACAACGCTTTGCCGTGTGTATAGGCTGGGGTTGTTTGCGCTTTGTCCCCTTCATGCAAATGCTGCACGTATTCTGCTACGTCGTTAATTTCATCACGTTTCAATATGCCATTGAATGCAGGCATTTGTATGCCACGGGTATCAGCATGGCTAGAGCGTACGCCAACGCTGATGGTTTTATAAATATCCTCCAGTGTTCCGCCGTGCAGCCAGTCATCATCATTCAAATTGGGGTACCCGTTACCACCGGCAGCACCCGTGCCATGACACGCGGCACAATGTTCTTTAAATGCAGCAGCACCGCCTGCCCGTGCGAATTCGTATAATTCCTTGTCTTTGCTGGCTTGCTCTAGTGATGCATTATGAAAGCGGGCAAGGTATTTTTTTTGTTGCTCGTCGATCAGTGCCTGCTGTGAAGCCAATTCCTTATGCTGCGTCCACCCCAAGCTTCCTTTGGAATTTCCAGACAGGGTTGGCCAGGTGGGATAGAAAACCCAGTACCCCATAGCCCAGATGATACAAATGATAAAAACCCATAGCCACCAACGAGGGGCTGGATTATTCAGCTCCTTGATCCCATCCCATTCGTGTCCAGTGGTATAGGCGCCACTAATATTGTCTTTTTCGGGTTTATCTGCGTGATTATCTTCCATGATCATCTTCCAATGGGATATGGGCATAAAGTTGTAAGCGCCGCTTGTTGCGAGGCAAGTAAGACCAAACGGCAATACTCACAAACAGCGAGAAAAAAAGCACCGATACGATCAATCCGGAATGGTTGGAAATCGTGTTCATATCATTTTCCGTGATTTCCAGAGCCGTTACGCGGGTCCATATCGGGGTCGTAATCCTTAAAGTCTACATCGGTACCGAGCTTTTGCAGATACGCTACTAATGCATCCATTTCAGAAACAAAATTCGGTTGGCCATCGAAATCGCGGGCCTGAACCTTATTGCCGTAACGATTTTTCAATCCCGTTACATCACCATCCGCATGAGCTTGCGCCATCATATCATTATAAGCGTTATCGATCATATCGTCAGTATAGGGCACGCCTGTAACGCGCAAAGCACGCAGATGATTGGCTATATTGTCCGTATTAACGTTTTCATTCATTAAGAAGGCATAGGTAGGCATAATCGATTCCGGCACCACGGAACGCGGATCTTTTAAATGTGCTACATGCCATTCGTCGGAGTATTTACCACCCACACGCGCTAAATCAGGGCCGGTACGCTTACTACCCCATAAGAAGGGATGGTCATACATACTCTCCGCTGCCAGCGAATAATGCCCATAACGCGCCACCTCATCACGCAGGGAACGAATTTGCTGGCTGTGACAGCTAGAGCAATTTTCCCGGATGTAGATATTTTGGCCAGCCAGCTCCAGCGGGGTATATGGGCGCATACCCTTCACTTTTTCAATGGTTGTCTCCAACCGAAAAAGAGGAAGTATCTCCACAATGCCGCCAACTGACACCACGAGGATGGCGAAAATCAGCATCAATATCGAATTGCGTTCGATTTTTTTATGTTTCTCAAGCATGAGCTACAACCTTATTCATCGTCCGTGCAGGAACAATTGTTTTATAAACGTTATACACCATCACCAACATGCCGGTTACATAGAACAGGCCACCTAAAACGCGGATCAGGTAATAAGGATGCATGGCCTGTACGGATTCAACAAATGAATAGGTGAGGAAACCCATATGGTCATAAGACCGCCACATCAGCCCTTGCATAATACCGGCAATCCACATGGAGGCGATATACAGCACGATACCAAGCGTGGCGATCCAAAGATGCACGCTGATAAGCTTTACTGAATACATGCCGGAACGCTTCCAAAGCACTGGAACCATGTGGTAAATTGCACCGAAGCTAATAAATGCCACCCAGCCCAAGGCACCGGAATGCACGTGACCAATAGTCCAATCAGTGTAATGCGACAGGGCATTCACTTCTTTAATGGACATGAGCGGTCCCTCAAATGTTGACATGCCATAAAATGCCAAGGCGATAATCATAAATTGCAAAACCGGATCATCCCTCAGCTTATGCCACGCACCAGACAACGTCATGATGCCGTTGATCATACCGCCCCAACTTGGCATCCAGAGCATGATAGAAAAGGTCATACCCAATGTCTGCGCCCAGTCAGGCAACGCGGTGTAAAGCAAATGGTGCGGGCCAGCCCAGATATAAATAAAGATAAGCGACCAGAAATGCAGGATGGATAAACGATAGGAATAAATAGGCCGATTGGCACGCTTAGGAATAAAATAATACATAATCCCAAGGAAACCAGCGGTAAGAAAGAACCCCACCGCATTATGACCATACCACCATTGTATCATGGCACTTTGCACGCCGCCAAAATACGAATAACTCTTGGCTCCAAGCAGTGAAACCGGAATGCACATGTTATTTACCAAATGCAACACGGCAATGGTTACAATGAATCCCAGGTAAAACCAATTTGCCACGTAAATATGCGGCTCTTTACGATTTTTAAGCGTCATCATAAAAATAAGCAAATACGACACCCACACCACGGTTAGCCATAAGTCAGCATACCATTCCGGCTCTGCATATTCTTTGCCTTGGGTTACACCGAGCACATATCCCAGCGCCGCCATTACAATAAACGCCTGATATCCCCAGAAAGTAAAAAACGCCAGCTTATCATTCCACAAACGCGCACGGCAGGTGCGCTGCACTACAAAATAGCTTGTAGCGAATAGCACATTGCCACCAAACGCGAAGATCACACCTGATGTGTGCACAGGGCGTAAACGGCCAAAAGAGAGGTACGGCTCCATGTTTAACCACGGAAATGCCAGCTGCAAGGCAATCAAAAGCCCCACCACCATTCCCACCGTTCCCCAGAACACAGCGGCCAGCGTGAATTTTTTTACGATGTCATCATTATAAACAGGAACTGCGTTAATTTGTGTCATGCCATAATTCCAAGCGTATTATTTTGTTGCATAGAAGTAATGGCGGCAGCAGGTTTTATCTGCTTTCCGTGGTGCGGCTTGCCACAATGCGCCATAAGAACCACAACGCTCATCACAAGAAAAAAACGATACATTAGTCCCTCTTTTTTATAAGTGCGGTAAATCTAATATCCAACGGCTTGATCGTATTTGATTTTAGTCAAATAACCCGTCACATCTCATCACATTCATATAGATTATTTATGCGACACTCCATAGCCTATTTCTTTTATTAATTTCAGGAGATTTTATGGAAGCTATTCCAGAAGGTTTTTCTACACTCACCCCCGCACTCATTGTCAATGACGCAGCCAGGGCGATTGAGCTGTATAAAAAAGCGTTTGATGCAAAAGAACTGTACCGCATGAATAATGCAGACAAGAGCAAAATCTTGCATGCCTGCCTGGAAATTGGCAATTCAAAAATTTTTATTTCTGATACAGACGCTAAAATGGAATGCTCCAGCCCTTCGGCCTCAACATTTTATGTATATTTAGACCATGTAGACACTGCTATATTGCAAGCCAAGCAAGCAGGAATGAAAGAATTATTTGCCACACAAGATATGTTTTACGGAGATCGCGTGGGCAGTGTAGAAGACAGTTTTGGTATGCGCTGGTCACTTGCCACGCACATCCGCGACGTGTCACCGGAAGAAATGGAAGAAGGTATCAAGAAAATGGGGCAAGCGGCCTGAATCTGTACCCAGCAACCATGCAATAGACTGTGCATTTACGATATTCCAGCAGATTCGCCAGCCTTTGCTTCTGCTGCGGTTAGTTCCACTGCACGTAGTGGAACTTGAATGGTAAAGGTGGACCCTATATCCAATTGGCTCTCCACTAAAATACGGCCCTTCATTTTTTCAATAAGCCGCTTGGAAATAGTAAGCCCCAATCCTGTTCCACCGTATTTTCGGGAAGTTGAGCTGTCAGCCTGCGTAAATTTATCAAATATGATAGCCAGCTTTTCTTGCGGGACGCCAATACCGGTATCCATAATTTGAATAGTAACATCCCGCATCCTCGGTTGCTGTGCCGGTTGGCTTACAATCATAACCGTCACACTGCCGCGACTGGTGAATTTTACTGCATTATTGACTAAATTAATAATCACTTGTTTTAGGCGTAGCGGGTCACCAATAAACATATTTTCTGTTTCCGTCAGATAATGCAGTTCCAGCGCCAAATGCTTTTCATTGGCTTTCACTGACATCATACCCATTACATCCTGTATCATTTCCCGCAGATTGAATGGAACACATTCCAGTTCCATATGGTTATCTTCAATTTTTGAAATATCGAGCATGTCATTAATCAGGCTCAATAAGGAATCAGCACTTTGCTGAAGTGTAGTAATAAATTCCATCTGCTTATCAGACAAAGGCGTATTCACCAAAATACTGGCTAATCCGATGATCGCATTCATTGGCGTACGAATTTCATGGCTCATATTCGCCAAAAATTCGGTTTTTGCTTTATTAGCCGACTCTGCTTTTTCGCATGCATCGCGTAATTTGCGTTCTGTATCCCTACCGCGCAACAGTGACTTTACAGTTGCGATTAATTCCATGGAATCAACGGGAGACACCAAGCAAGCATCAGCGCCACTTTCCAGGCCCTTCACTTTATCAGAACTATGCATAAATAGCTGAGAAATCATAAGCACAGGCACCGAGGAAAACGCAGCTGAGCTTTTTAGCTGCACACACATTTCAAACCCATCGCCGTCCGGCAATTGCACTTCCAAAAGAATAAGATCAATTTTTTCCCGACTCAGCAGGCTTAGGCCTTTCTGAATACTTTCAGCACTATGTACTATATACCCCGCATTGCACAGGTTATGCGACAATGCAGCGCGATTAGCCTCGATATTATTGACAATAAGAATGCTGGCATTTTCAAGCACAGATGCGCTCCTTAGGGTTGCCACATGCATTACCAGCGTCTATATCAGGCATGCTTTTTATGCCTGATATCAATCCATCTCTTTTAGCAAAAAGCATTATTCTCACTGATTCCTAACGTTTTTAATCCCTGTCACTTTATTTATATAAATGACGATATAAATAGAGCTTAGAGATCCATGGAATTGGTAGTTCAGCAAAGTACGATCAGGACATATAAAGTCAAGCAATTTTCAGAAAAAACCTAGGTTTTCTGCCATTTTTACACTTATGGGCTCTTTATATCAAGCATAACAATTATGCACAGAAAACTTATTGTATGCGCCATAACGTAGCTTAACGGCATAGCGCCGCCAATTGTTACTTTAACCACTTTTATGGAGATAGGTTATGTCAGACAATAAACAAAATCAGCCACGCGATAAAGAAGGCCAATTCAAATCGGGCTCACACAATCAATCTAATCAAAAATCCGGTCAGTCCGGTTCAGCTCCTAAACGCGATGAGTCCTCGAATCAAGGCAATCGCTAATTGGCGTTATTCGTTGCTGTATGTAATTTATGCTAAAGGGCCGCTTGCGGCCTTTTAGCTTTTTTTCTTAGTTCTCTGGCAATATTATATAGTTATTTCAATTTAACATTATACGTAGGCGAAAATAGTGTTTTCGAGAACCGGAGCGCAGCGTACAGGTGTACGTGAGCACCGGAAGCGCAGAAAACACTCTTTGCAGCCATGTATAGTTTTAAAGCAGAATAATTATAGCTTCTTTATAAATTTCAATACGCTTGCACATAGCATTTTATAAGACAGTTTCGTAATCATGGCTCACACCTTTTATGGAGATGCCCATGACGCTTTCAACACTGCTGCTTATCATTCTTGTTCTTTTACTCATCGGCGCTTTACCAAGCTGGCCCCACAGCCGTAGCTGGGGTTATTTCCCAAGCGGTGGGCTGGGTATTGTAGTAATCGTATTGTTAATTCTGCTATTAACCGGCAGAATCTAGCTTCTTCCGCATAAATAGGACGCAAGCAATGAATGCGTCCTATTTATTCTTCCTCATCATATTTCCCAACACCCAGATTATCCAAATCCGCTTTTTTAAGCGAAAGATAGCGTGGTTGATTACCATGTCCGGCAATTGGGTAGATGTCTTGCTTGGCAATCACCCCTTGAAATCCAAGTTTTTTGATAAAAAGCTCCAGCGCACCCAGTGATCCCCCCGCAGTACCACCTTGCATGCGGTATAAGCGCAGGCCATTATAGAATTCCGGTACTTTTGCTTTATAGGGAACAGGCTCCCGCGCATCTGCGACAGGTTCCCATGCAGCACTGCGCATCCATTTTAATAAGATATGATCATCGTTCGTGAGTTCTATGCTAGTAAGCGGTTTTAAGGGAGCATCGTTTATATACATAAAGCCTCCTTGACAGTAGCGATTGAGACACATCTCTCCGTAGTTAATGCATTGTGAACCCTAAATACAAAAAAAGAAAGGGGCCTTATAAGACCCCTTTCCCTTTATCTTACAGTGAAATTAGCGAGCGCTGGGTGCGCTGTCGCTTTTTTCATCTTTCTTAACCGATTCGTCTTTTTTAGGTGATTCGTCTTTTTTAGCGTTTTCATTTTCTGGCTTAGTGGTCATTTCGTTTTTCTTAGATGAATCAACGTTTACCTCTGGTTTGCCAGCATGTTGTGAAGCTGCATTATTCTGCGGAATAGCGCTTTTCTGAGCCTGATTGTCGGCCATATGATTTTCCTTTCAAGGAAAAACGACACAAACATAATTGTCTGGGAAGAGAGTGAATATGGACTTATCGATATAAGTTCTCTATGCGGTTTATACATATTATCAATATTTGCCCCGATTTCACTTATATAAATGCTTGAGACCGCATAATTTCCTTGACTTACAAGGTTTTTGCCATTAATCATTCTCGTGAGTTGGTACTCGCTCTTTGAACATAAACGCTGTGAAAACAGCGGCTGCATCGTAAAGATGCATCGGTTGGAATTTCTTTTCTACATACGTATTATACGGTTGTTATTCCCTCGTTCTGGCAAAGAGTTTCTCTTCGGGTTTCCGGGGAGAACGAGACTCTTCGTTATGTCGCATATTGCGGTATAATTTGTAACGCCATCGAATAGGAGACTTATTATGGCAACTGGTATCGTAAAATGGTTCAACCCAACCAAAGGCTTCGGCTTTATTCAACCTGATCAAGGCAATGGTGATGTATTTGTACACATCAGCGCAGTTGAGCGTGCAGGCATCAACAACCTGAACGAAGGTCAACGCGTGAGTTTTGAACTCGCCACGGAAAAAGGCAAAACATCTGCCGTTAACTTGAAGCTGGCTGCAGCTTAAGTATACCGCGATTTTTGCGTTATTTTGCTCCCTGTTTGGGCGGTTCGCCGCCTAAACAGGGGTATAATTGCCAGATAGATCTGCTGGGCAAGACAGCAAGGCATTCACCCAGAAAGATGCCCCCCCCATGCCTGAACTTAATGCCTCTGAACTTAATGCCTCTGAGCCTAATGCGCTTGGGGCAAAACATACCTGTACAGAATGTAATAGCCGCTTTTTTGACTTAAACAAAAAAACCATCGTCTGCCCTAAATGCAGCAAGGTGCATATACCCATCGTTAAAATTTATGGCCGTAAGCGCCGTGCCGGTACACGTGCTGATAATGAAAACCTGGTAATGCGTCAAATCGGCACCCTGGAATCCGGAAAAATAGACCCCCGCGAAGGCGAAGAAGAACAAAACGAAAACAGCCCGCGTGATGCGGATAACGGAGCGGAAGAATAAGCACACAAGTCGATGGGCTTGTTTTGTCCGTCTACGCTCCAAGCAGAGCACCGCCGAAACCGCTTCATCCAAATCGATCAGGGCTTTCCGTGGTCTCGCCACATGTTGCTAATAGCAGTAGAGGCCAGCTTGGTCACTAAACAGAAATAGGTTAACAATTTTACGATTTATCATAAATATTGTCTTTACTTAATTTGCGAAGGATGCGAAATAATTGCTGATTTTTAGGGGTAATTATGGGAAATAGTCGTAAAACTTACAGCAATCTTGATTTAAGTGATTCATTAGTGCAATTTCTTCCTCAATCTCCAAAGGGGCAAAATGGAGAATATGGTTGGGGCTTCGAGAAATATGGTTACCGATTTGTAGTATTTGGCCCAAAGCATTCGAAATATGACAGTCCGACCATTACTAAAGCACTTAATGATCGACACGAAGCCACGCGAAAGGACCTCGCCCGAAAAAAGCACGAACGCGATTCTATCAACGATCAAATGGTTGGTTCATATTGCCTAAAAGTCAATATGCTACCTGGCCACGACTCTACTATTAAAAAAACGATAGGAAGAGACAGGAGATCCTCAGAAAAACGAATAGAAAACGGTTATAAAAACAAACCAATTCGTCGTCCGGTTGAAGAAGGAGAGGCTAAAATTAGAGTATACCATCCGCGGACGCATCGGGAAGTGATCCTGCAGCTGATTAAGGTCGAAAAAGAAAATAACGAACCGGAATATATTGCCAGAATAGCCCCAAACATATCAAAAAAGGCAATGTTCGAAGATGAAAAATTCACCGGTGGAGAGCTGAAGTCTATTTTAGAAACTGCGTCCCAAGCAAGCCCTGAATTTGCGGCCGTATGGGAGACACTATATGCGGATACCCCACAAGCGAGCCGGTTTACCAAGGGAAGCCCTTCCAACCATGATTCTGTTGTTGTAATAGATGAAAAAGAAGGCGGTATAGCTGTCACACGCTACAGCCAATCCGGGCAAGTCCTTTCCAAAGACGATGGGCCCCCATCCAAGTATCATCAGCGCATACGTAGTAATGACGGCATGTATCAATCCACTCCTGGCCGTTGGTAGGCTAAAACTAATGCCCATTATCTATTCAAAATTATCATTTTTGCTACAATAGCAAATTTGCCGCCAATAATATAGTTATTCCACTTTACCATTATACGTAGGCGAACATAGTGTTTTCGAGAACCGGAGCGCAGCGTAC
>CAZGVV010000059.1:5373-13102 GCA_964529155.1 uncultured Rickettsiales bacterium | reverse complement strand
TATAACCATTATTTCACCGAAACCTCTTTCGTATACAACAACATCCATCAAGCAAACCGTAACCGTTTGCTGGGCAATGACATTGGCGTGGATGGTCTGAAAACCGGCCACACCGAAGATGCCGGATTTGGCATCACGCTTTCTGCTAAAAACCCACCTGATGGCCGCCGCTTGATCCTCGTCATTAATGGTCTGGAGAGCGACAATGACCGGATGGAAGAGGGTAATCGGTTGCTTCACTGGGGATTCCGCGAGTTTGAAAACAAAGTTATCGCTAAAGCTGGCGAACCTGTTGCGGAAGCGGATGTGTGGCTCGGGGCGCAACCCACAATTAAACTTGCAGCAGAAAAAGATGCCATCATCACGCTGCCGATTAGCGGCGGCAAAGACACCACGTTCCGCTTGCATTATACTGGCCCAATAGCCGCCCCTATCGCCAAGGGAACGCCTGTTGGCGAGTTGGTTATTACTCCTCCCGGTCTGGAGCCCAGCACCATTCCCTTAGTTGCAGCAGAAGATGTATCCAAACTTTCCGGGTTTGGTAAAATTATTCGTACGCTGAAATATTATATCTTTCATTCGTGAGCGGTCGATTCATCACCTTTGAAGGCGGCGAGGGAAGTGGTAAATCCACGCAAATTCGATTGCTTGCTGAAGCCTTTGCGCATGCAAACATTCCCTGCCTGACCACACGCGAACCTGGCGGAACTACCAGCGCCGAATCCATCCGTACATTATTGCTCGCCCCCCGCGAGGAGCCGTGGGACGCCATGACTGAAACCGTCCTTTTTGCCGCTGCTCGTGTTGACCATGTTCGCAAAAAAATTCTTCCGGCCCTGCGCAGTGGCAGGCATGTGCTGTGTGACCGGTTTTCTGATTCCACCATGGCCTACCAAGGCTTCGCAGGTGATTTGGGGCAGGATTTTATTACGTTACTCCATGATGTCACTGTTGATGCTCTGCAGCCGGACTTAACCTTTATTTTGGACATTACCCCTGAAATAGGGCTGGTTCGTGCCAGCGCCCGGCGTGATCAACATACCCGGTTTGAAGACAAATCCATCGCCTTTCATACACACGTGCGAGAAGCATTCCTTACCATTGCCCGCCAGCACCCCACACGTTGCGCGGTGGTTGATGCCAGCGTGCCCATTGACGAACTTCAGGGCCAAATCGCGAAAATCGTGCGCGAGCGCTTAAATCTTGCTATATAGTACGGCATGGTCCACCCGCGCGAAACCACTGAACTCTTCGGTCATGATGCCGCCGAAGCCACGCTCCACACCGCCTGGCGCTCCGGCCGTATGCCGCATGCCTGGATTCTTTCGGGTGAGCGCGGTATAGGTAAGGCCACGCTGTGCTACCGTTTTGCCAGAACCTTATTAGGTGAGGGGGCAGCCCGCCGCATCGCCATTGGTTCCCACGCCGATCTATTGGTCGTCGAACCTGCCTTTGATACCAAAAAAGACGAAGCCAAACGTGAAATCACTGCCGACCAGGCGCGTGAAATCCTCACTTTCCTCTCCCTTACGGCCGGAGAAGGCGGAGTGCGTATTGCTATTGTAGATAGCGCGGATGAACTGAACGCCAATGCCGCCAATGCCATCCTCAAAATCGTTGAAGAACCACCTGCCGGGGCGTTATTATTCCTGGTGTCGCATAATCCTGGAAGTCTACTTCCTACACTTCGTTCACGGTGTCGTTCTCTTAAAATGCCCCCACCCAGTGAAGAAGACTTCCGGCAAGCATTGCTAAATATTGATCCCACGGCCCAACCGCATATTCCTATACTCACCCGGCTCAGTCACCACTCTCCTGGCCTGGCACTTGAAATGCTTGGATTAGACGGGGTAGGGCTCTATTCCGCTTTGCTTAAACTTATGGCTCAGCTTCCAGCTATCCCGCCAACCGATATTTTAAGCCTGTCCGAGCGCATCGGCCCCGATAAACCCCATGCCCGCTGGCAGGCGATGACGCGTCTGGTGCTGTATGTATTAGCACTGGCAGCAGAAGATGCCGCTCCCCATGCCGGGGAAGAAGCGGCGCTTACTGCCATGGCCCGGCATGACACGCCAAAAGGTTGGGCGCTGCGTTATGCCTATGCTTCCGACCAGTTTTCGCTGGCCGCCCGCCTGCATCTTGATTACAAAACCACGCTAGTTTCTTTTTTTCACACCTTAACACAGCCAGCACCCTTATGGACCCGCGCTACTTCTATATAACCACCCCTATCTATTACGTGAACGATAAGCCCCATATCGGTCATGCCTATACCTCGGTCGCATGCGATGTATTGGCGCGCTTCAAGCGGTTAACGGGTTGGAATGTAAAGTTTTTAACGGGAACAGACGAGCACGGCCAAAAAGTAGAAAAATCAGCACAACGGGAAGGGGTTTCACCGCAAGCCCTAGCAGATAAAAATTCTAAAGTATTCCAAGACCTTGCTGATTTGATGGGCCTCAGTAACGATGATTTTATCCGCACTACTGAACCTCGCCATATTGCCGCTGCTCAAGCACTATGGCAACGCATGGAAGAGGCGGGGCATATCTATCTTGGCAGCTATGCTGGGTGGTATTCCGTGCGTGATGAGACATATTATGCCGAATCAGAACTGGTTGGCGGCAAAGCACCCACGGGTGCCGATGTTGAATGGGTCGAAGAACCCAGCTATTTTTTTAAATTATCAGCTTTTGAAAAGCCCTTATTGGATTATTTTGAGGCACATCCTGAATGTGTAGGGCCACCATCACGTTATAACGAAGTAAAAAGTTTTGTACGTGGTGGACTGAAAGATTTATCCATCTCGCGCACCACGTTTTCCTGGGGCATTCCTGTTCCTGGTAATCCAAAACATATCATGTATGTATGGCTGGATGCGCTCACCAATTATCTCTCTGCTTTAGGATTTCCTGATAATACCCCTGATTATCAACATTTTTGGCCCGCGTCCCAACACATGGTGGGAAAAGATATTCTTCGGTTTCATGCGGTCTTTTGGCCAGCCTTTTTAATGGCGGCAAATCTGCCTTTGCCGAGAAAGATTTTTGCCCATGGGTGGTGGACGGTAGAAGGTGAAAAGATTTCAAAGTCGTTAGGTAACGCCATTCCAGCTGATGAGCTGGTCCGTAATTTTGGTCTGGATGCGGTGCGTTGGTTTCTTATGCGTGAAGTGCCATTCGGTAATGATGGTAATTTCGCCCGGGAAGCGGTCATTAACCGCACCAATAGCGAGCTATCGAATAATATCGGTAATCTGGCGCAGCGAACGTTGACGCTGATTCAGAAGAATTGTGATGCCAAAATCCCTCAACCTGGCTCATATACGCCAGATGATATCGCATTATTGCAAGAATCAGCGCGGATTTGTGATATAACAATGCTTGATAAGCTCATGGATAATAACGAATTTAACAAATACTTGGACCGTGTTGTGGAACTTGGAAATCTGGCAAATGCCTATATTGATACGCAGGCGCCATGGACCCTCAAAAAGACCGATCCCGCGCGTATGCTTACGGTGCTCTATGTTTTGGCGGAATCTATTCGCAAAATAGCTATATTAATCAGCCCAATTATGCCGGATGCTTCACGTAAAATGCTGGATTTGCTAGCCGTCCCCCCTGCCGAGCGCGATTTTGCCTTTTTAATGCGTGAGGGGGGGCTAAAAGCCGAGACCCCCCTCACTACGCCCACAGCCATTTTCCCGCGAATTTCAGAACCTGGAACCGTGTAAAAAAACCTATGCTGAAATCCATGCTCGTAGACAGCCATTGCCACCTCAATTTTCCGGACTTCAAAGACGACTTGGAAGCAGTAATTATTCGAGCAAAACAGGCAGGGGTGGGAGTCATGCAAACCATTTGTACTGATCTCGCTGAATTCCCCGATATTCTGGCCATTGCCGAAGGTCATGAGGGAATGTACTGCTCAATCGGAGTTCATCCTAATGAAGAGGAAACTATTATTAAAGCACAAGATCTTATCGTTCATACTTCGCATTCAAAAGTAATCGGAATCGGAGAAACAGGGTTAGATTATTTCCGTGAACATAATCGTGATGTACAGGTGAAGAACTTTATTGAACATATTGTAGCATCACAAGAAACAGGATTGCCGCTAATTGTGCATACACGAGAAGCAGATGGAGATACTGTAAATATCCTAACGGATTATATGAATAAAAAGCCCTTCACCGGCTTAATTCATTGCTTTACGGCAACGCCATACTTGGCGGAGGCAGTTTTGGAGATGGGCATGTATATTTCGCTCTCTGGCATATTCACCTTTAAAAGCGCCGCCCACCTTCACGACATCGCCAAAACCATCCCGCTTGAGCGGTTGTTGGTAGAGACGGATGCCCCATACCTTGCCCCCATCCCATACCGGGGGAAACGCAACGAACCCTCGTATGTGGTCCACACAGCGCAAACACTGGCAGATATAAAAGGCATCTCGCTAGAGGCCTGTGCGCAGGCAACTACTGATAATTTCTTCCGTCTTTTCACAAAAGCGTGCGCTCCGCAGGATGTAAATCTATGAAAATCATTATGTTGGGATGCGGATCGTCAACTGGAGTGCCTGAAATTGGCTGTGAGTGCGCTGTTTGCGCTTCGAAAGACCCCAAAAACCAGCGCAGCCGTGTTTCCATTCACATTGAAGTAGGGGGGGCACATATCCTCATCGACACATCGCCCGATTTGCGACTCCAAGCCATAAGCAATGGCATTAAGCGGGTAGATGCCATTTTATATACCCACGACCACGCCGATCACACCCATGGTATAGACGATATCAAGTCATTTAACCGCCTCCAAGACGCCCCCATACCGATTTATGCGAATGAGGAAACTATGGCATCGCTTAAAGAGCGCTTTTCCTATGCCATGCAGCCAAGGCCTGAAGGAGTGTGGTACCGCGCCGCCGTTATCCCGCATATTATTCCAGAGTCACTGAAGGACTTTGATGTGCTGGGGGTGCGCGTCACGCCCATTTTGCAGAACCATGCGCGTATGACGTCCCTGGGCTTCAGAATCGGTAATTTTGCCTATAGCACGGACGTGAACGGCTTCTCTGAGGAGTCATTTGCTAAATTAGAGGGTCTGGATGTCTGGATTGTGGACTGCCTCCAATACGCATCCTCATACACACATTCACGTCTGGAGCTGACCCTGGAATGGATCGCCCGTCTTAAGCCCAAACGCGCCATCTTCACCCACATGGCCCACCAGTTTGACTACGCCACCTTAGCCGCCGAATTGCCCCCAGGCGTAGAACCCGGCTACGACGGCCTCATCATCGAGTCCACCTAACATCTATTTTTTCCATAATATATATTATACGATCAAGAGAATGCCGATTTCGAAAAAATGTATCACCATACGAAGCCAGCTTGCGCTGAGTGCGGTCTGTTGTAGAGTGTGGGTCTTATGACCACACCGCTCACATCCCATCCTTGCACCACGTTCCACGGCGATACGCGTGTTCCTGGTGACAAATCCATCTCGCATCGTGCGCTGATGCTCTCCAGTCAAATCATCGGCGCAACACGCATTTCCGGTTTGCTTGAAGGCGAAGATGTATTGCGTACCGCCGAAGCATTACGCGCACTTAATGTGCCGGTAAAACGTATTTCGGACGGCATTTGGGATGTGCGTGGCGTTGGTATCGGCGGTCTGCAAGAAAGCGCCGAAGTGATCGATATGGGTAATGCCGGAACCGGTGTTCGCCTGCTTATGGGCCTGCTTTCATCGTACCCCTTCACCACCTTTTTCACTGGTGACGCCAGCCTGCGTAGCCGCCCTATGCAGCGGGTCATTGGCCCGCTCACCCAAATGGGTGCAACAGCTACCGGCCGCCAGGGTGGGTTCTTGCCCTTAGCGCTTACCGGCACTACGCGCCCTATTCCTATCACCTACCGTCTTCCGGTTGCCTCTGCGCAAGTAAAATCCGCCGTTATGCTGGCTGGCCTCAATACGCGTGGCGACACCACGGTCATTGAACGCGAGCGCACGCGCGATCATACGGAAAACATGCTCACCTATTTTGGTTTTCCGGTAAAGCAAACGACATTGGAAGACGGTGCGCATGCCATCACTGTTACCGGTCAACACCAGCCACCTGCTGCAGATTATGTCCTGGAAGTGCCTGGCGATCCCTCTTCCGCTGCATTTTTGATTGTTGCCGCACTCATCATCCCCGATGCACAAATTCGTATCCGCAATGTCTGCATCAATCCACTGCGCACAGGATTATTCGATACGTTGATCGAAATGGGTGCACGCATCACCTTTGCCAATCGCCGCAATATCGGGGGCGAACCTGTAGCAGATATTGAAGTGGCCCACAGCAAACTTCATGGAGTCCGCGTTCCTGCCGCCCGCGCCCCGTCCATGATTGACGAATACCCCGTGCTGGCAGTAGCCGCAGCGTTTGCGGAAGGCCAAACTATCATGGAAAATTTGGGCGAATTGCGTGTCAAAGAAAGTGACCGCCTCACCGCTATCTTGGATGGATTGCACGCATGTGGCGTTACCGCCCGTGCCGAAGATGATACGTTATTTGTGACCGGTTCTGTCCGTCCCCAAGGTGGTGCAAAAATTGCCACTAAATTAGACCACCGCATTGCCATGAGTTTTTTGGTAATGGGCATGGCAAGCGCCAATGCTGTCGAAATTGATGATGGCGCGGCGATGGCCACCAGCTTTCCCGGCTTTGTCATTTTGTGCAATCAGCTTGGCGCGCGTATTGAAAACGTTCCTGATTCACGCCCTCTTGTTTCCACCCCCCTTCTCATTGCCATTGATGGTCCAGCTGCATCGGGAAAAGGTACTCTCGCCCGCCGCCTCGCCGCCCATTTCGGATTGGCATATTTGGATACCGGAAGCTTGTATCGTGCCGTGGGATTAAAGCTGGATTACTCTGGCAAAGATCCAGGCGACCACGAAGCGGCGCTTGCTGCAGCACGCAGTATCGATCTAGATGATTTGGCTAATCCCCGCTTACGACAGGAGCATGTGGGCCAAGCAGCATCCATTGTGTCCGCTATGCCTGAAATACGCCAGGTGTTATTAGAATTCCAACGTAGCGTAGGCTATACTGGAAAAGGGGCTGTATTAGACGGGCGTGACATCGGCACCGTAGTCTTGCCAGATGCGCCATTCAAATTCTACCTCACCGCCTCCCTCGAAGACCGTGCACGGCGTCGCCACCGTGAATTACAAGGTCAGGGAATAGAGGTGGTCTATGATTCCGTACTCTCTGACCTTAAAGAGCGGGATGCTCGTGATGAGGCCCGTACCATCGCTCCGCTTAAGCCGGCGATGGATGCAGTAGTGATTGATACGTCGCGTCTGGATGCCAATGAAGTATTTGAGAAAGCTAAACAGCTAATTGCAGCGCGACTGGCTTAAGCAAGCTACTGTATTCTTTGTTTAATTGATGCGTTAATAGCTTAGGATAAGTGCATTTGGCACAATAAAAAAGGGCCTCTAAACAGAGGCCCTTCTTCATAGACGCGCACAATTAACGCGTTTGGAAAAAGCTTAGAAACGGATTGTAGTGATTTTCTTGTCCGCTCCCATTTTGCCCATCAAGCCCACGCTGGACTTGGAGAGGGGCTTCTTTGCGGACTTTTTTTTGGCAGCAGCCCTTTTTGGCGCCGACTTTTTAGCAGCGGATTTCTTCGCAGCTTTTTTCGGCGCGGCCTTTTTGGCGCTGCTCTTCTTTT
>CAZGVV010000059.1:0-5322 GCA_964529155.1 uncultured Rickettsiales bacterium | reverse complement strand
CAGTGGATTTTTTCGCTGCGGTCTTTTTCTTTTTCACAGCGGTCTTTTTCACAGTTCTTTTTTTAGCAACTTTTTTTGGGGCTGCTTTTTTCGCTGCGGTCTTTTTCTTTGCAGCTGGTTTTTTAGCTTTTTTTGCCGCTGGCTTTTTAGCAGCAGGCTTCGATGATGTCATAAGCATGATAATGCTCCTTCACTTGCAAGTTGAATATCCATTCGCACCATGCCAACAGATATGAGTCTAATGAGACGCTAAAAGAATAAATTTTCAATTAACAAAACGGAAAAAAGTGCATGATGATCATTGGTTGGCTATTTTGGATTATGGTGTGCTATAAAAAACACAATATGAAAACACAGGCTTTTTACACACGCGCAGATCGCATAAAATACGCAGTTTTCCTGTGTTTTTTAATGATAGTGATATGCTCTTCACACTCCGCATTCGCACAAAATTCTCGTGCACATTCGTATTTTGACATGGCAGAAACTTTTTCTGCTGACGAATCCGATTTTACTAAATGGACGACCATGATGTCGCGTTATGAGGATCAAGGACGCATTGCATTTGATCAATGTGATCACGTTCCTTTCCATCCCTGCGCGGCACTTTCCGAGTGGCAAGACACAGTAAAAAATCTGCGGGAACGCCCGCTCACTGAGCAGTTGCGGCTGGTGAATAATTTTGCAAATGCTTAGCCCTACATAGAAGATTACGTGAATTGGGGAGTCGAAGATTATTGGGAAACGCCTTATGAATTCCTCACCGTTAGCGGTGATTGCGAGGATTATGCGATCAGTAAATACTATACATTACGCAATTTAGGCATCCCTGCATCACGCCTTCGCATCATCATTGTGCAGGATTTAAATCTCGGCGGCGTGATACATGCAATTTTAGGCATATACGATGGAAAAGACATGTGGGTATTGGATAATCAGATAAAACAAGTAATCCTGGCCCGGAAGATTTATCACTATCGTCCTATTTACGGCATTAATGAAGAAGGATGGTGGGCCTATCATCCGTTATAAAAAAGTGATATAATGCTTTTTATGTTCATTGTGCAGATATTCGCCGCCTGGGGTTCTACTATAGTATGGATGCTCGGCCTTGCCGTCGGGTTTGAAATACTTGCCATGCTCATGCCCTGCAATCCCGGTATGCGTTGGTGGAAAGACAAACGCGCCGCCGTCACTGATTTATTTTATTGGTTTGTAGTTCCCGTATTCATGCGCATTATTCGCCTGCTCATTTTATTTGCTGGCGCATCCTATTTACTCGGCATTCGTGATCAGGAATTGCTGAATGCGTTTTTTGAATATGGTTATGGCCCCATCTCCGCACTGCCTATTTGGCAGCAAGGGATTATCATTTTAATTGTCGAAGATATCATGATGTATTGGCTGCATCGCGCATTCCATATGAATGCGATTTGGAAATTTCATGCTGTCCATCATTCCCCCACCACATTGGATTGGATGACCAGCGCACGCTTCCATCCCATCAACATGCTTTTTTATTCTACCCTTGCTGACATCATCATGTTGCTCTGCGGATTTTCACCCTTAGCATTAGTATGGCTTGGACCATTCAATATTATTTACTCCGGCATGGTGCACGCCAATCTCAATTGGACATTTGGTCCCTTTAAATATGTATTCTCAAGTCCAGTGTTTCATCGCTGGCATCACACATCGGTAAAAGAAGGCGGTATGAAAAATTTTGCTGCTACTTTTCCTCTATTAGATGTGGTTTTCGGCACCTTTTATATGCCCAAAGGTAAATTGCCGGAACGCTACGGTATTTCTGATCCTGATTTTCCTTCTAACTTTATGGGCCAGATGCTCTATCCCTTTAAACACACCCCTCCTTCCTCTTCCGTTCCCTCTGATACTCACATCTCGTAAATTCTATATATGTTGATATAAAACCGACTGCTTTTTTGCTTGCAGCGATGCATCCTAGGTTATATTGCTAACATCCATGTTCACTCCCTCCCCTGAAATTATTCAGCGCCTCAACATTGTGCTTCGCAATGAGCTGGCTGCTATCAATCAGTATTTCTTGCACGCTCGTATTCTTAAACATCAAGGGTTTATGAAGCTGGCTGACCATGAGTACAAAGAATCCATCGATGAAATGCGTCATGCTGACCGGTTGATTGAGCGGGTCTTGTTTCTGGATGCCGTGCCTAATCTGCAGGATGCTGGAAAGCCTCTTATCGGCAAAACGGTAGAAGAAATCATTAAAAATGATCTGGCTCTGGAAGAGCGCGCCCACATTGACCTGCGTGACGCCATCGCCGTATGTGAAGAGCACCGTGACTATGTGAGTGCGGATTTGCTCCATGCTATTCAAACCAGCGAAGAAGAACACATCCTTTTTCTACAAACCCAGCTTAAGCTTATTGCCAGCATGGGCCTTTCCTCCTACCTTCAAACACAGGTATAATTCTATGTTTCGTTTGTTTATTACCGCTATTCTGGGGTTTTTTATGATTGCTTCGTCCTCTGTCCGCGCCGCTGATTTGGAAAACACGCTCTATATGGACCTGAAAGACGGCCGTGTAGTCATCGAAATGCGCCCTGACCTGGCGCCCAAGCACGTAAAACGTATTAAGGAATTGGTTCGTAAAGGTTTTTATGACGGCGTGCCCTTCCACCGCGTGATTGCAGGCTTCATGGCTCAAACCGGTGACCCAACTGGAACCGGCAGCGGCGGTTCCGGCCAAAAGATCAAGGCCGAGTTCAGCCGAGAACCCCACATGCGCGGTATTGTCTCTATGGCGCGTCCTGGAGACGTAAACGGAGCAGACAGCCAGTTCTTCATCGTTTTAGCCGAATCAAGCTTCCTGGACGGCCAATATACGGTCTGGGGCAAGGTAACCTCCGGTATGGAATTCGTCGATAAAATCAAAAAAGGCGACTCCGCCGCGAATGGTTCGGTAACAGACCCCGATAAGATCATCCACCTGCGCGTGGCAGCGGATGTGAAGGAATAAGTTTATAGATCAGTAGTTTAACTAATAATTCCGCTTTTAAGCCAAGGAATGGTAAGGCCTATTTGATGGGCTTAAATAAGGTGATAAATGGAACTGATTTATTTGGAACGAGGGGAGGCTAATGTGCGTGTAGCGCTGCAGGAGCTTCTGATCATCAATAATGCTTTGAACGAAGTGTGTAACGGCATCGACACATATTAGTTCGAGACCCGAATGGGGGTGTCTTTGGTCCAGGTAGAGTCACTCCTCAGCAGCATCCAGCTCATACTGGGTGAGATATGAAGGGCCCAAAGATCTACCCCACCTCGTCCGCCGACGTGAAGCCATTCTGAGGATGCGTCCGATTGGGGTGAGCGAACATTCGCCCGACTTGGGATTATTGACTTTTGTTGCGCAACAACTCTATGAGTGCAAGCATACTTGCATGATGTTAGTCAGATATAGAGATAATTTAGATGGTCATCAGTCTGGACTTTGACGACGGATTCAGAAGAGATATACCATCAGCCTGCGTCTATTACTCATTAAGTGCTAATGATGGAAGTATTACGACGTAAATCTTGTCAACTTCCAGCTAGCGCCAATTACCGCACGTAAACCCACACCTCATCATAGCCCTTCCCACTCGAATCGCCCAGTTGGGTGGTCATACGATTAGCAGGAAGCCCCATTTCGCTAAAAGCGCTGGTGACGCTCTGCAGGTTCATGTTGTTCTCCTGTGCGGCTCCTCCAGCAGGGCGCAGCACAATGTCAAAGACCACGTCCTGCTTAGCGGCCAACGCGCTGGAAGCGGCTTCATAGAGGGCTTGTTTAAATGCCAGGCGCGGCTGATTAAACCGTAATATCACCAGCGGGCTGTGCGGCGCCTGTACAGGGGCCGGAAATAGCGATTCCTGTGCCTTTGCTTCAGGGCTCCACAACGCCGCCACGCTCACAAGCGCGATACATACTATATTTTTCCATTGACGCATATGCCTGCTCCTAATGCAAATTCACGTTCTGTGTATAAGTTCCCACAGCCTCGCCCTCGGCGAGAATATGGCCTTCCATCGCCTGCTTTGCTGCGGCAGCGTCAAACGGGCCGGATACGCCCAATACCGGGACGTCCAGCGCATAGACTTTGAAGTGGTAATGGTGCACCAATTCGTCATTCCACGGTGGGCATGGGCCGTCATATCCGCCGTGTGTGCCGCCCATAAACGCGCCATAACTGTTCACTCCACGTGCACCATAGGCAAAGCGACCTACCGGCTTGCCTTGCTTGGTGACGCCACTGGAATCCAATCCTTCCGGCAGCGAATTAATAGCCGCCGGAATATCAGCCAGCACCCAATGGTAAAAATCCTGACGTGCAAGGGTTGCAGGTATAGTTTTCCCGGCCTGGTTAGCATCCTCAAACGAGGTCGGCACATCAGGATCCACCATGATCACCGCGTACGACAATGTCCCCTGCGGGCCACGGCTCCAGCGCAGTGGCGGGTTACGGTTGCCGCCGTCTTTGGTGTGTTGTGCACTATCCGGGACACAATACGCAAATTTATAAGGAAGCACACCAGCCGCCGTAAGCTCGCCGAGGGTAACGGTAAGTGCAGGCTTTGCCGCGGGGTCAGGAGTTGTCACGGCAGTCGGTGCAACTACAGGCGCTGCAACAGCAGGAGCAGTAACAGGCGCGGTTACCGGCGCAACAGACACCGCTTCTTCGGCATGTGCTACCCCTGCCCCACACATAACTGCCAGTAAATATAATAAACCGCGCATGGCACCTCCTTGTAATGATGCCATTGCAATAGCAGATGTATAAGGAAATTACAACTCGCTAGCGCGCTTATCCGCCCGTTTGATAGCGAATATTATCACGTGTGTGATGCTGCATCATCGCCACCATATAATCCAGATGCTCTACTTTATGTTCACGCGCCATAGCACGCATACGGTCCATTACCTGGAATGAACTAAGACTCACCGGAACATTTTCTTTTTCGCGTGCTTCGCGTTCCAAATCCATAATAGCGTGTACGCATAATTCTACTGCGCCATACATGCTTTCCGGCAATCCGGCGCGTGCATAAACGGCTTTTAAACCGTGGTTGTCCTGCAGCAACATTTGAATATTTTTGAGTGGAATACGCACCATGCGCGCAAGACTCGCCTGGAATAAGGCTAAATTGCCCATGCACAGCGCTGAGAACGGCGTAAGTTGCCCCTTTTCAGTTAGATGCTTCAGCAATCTGGAAAGTTGTGCGTCCGATGTTTTGAGGCCGATGAGTTTAAGCGTAGTCAATTCCAAGCTGGAATCAAACGCTTTACGTAATTCTTTCAT
>CAZGVV010000058.1:317-13161 GCA_964529155.1 uncultured Rickettsiales bacterium | reverse complement strand
TATATAAAATCAAACGAATACTGGGCAGAAATACATCGAGAGTATTTCAAAAATACAAGTATACGCAGATACGCTAAGCAAAAAATTAGAAGTGGCTAATACAGGAAAAATATTTGCTGCTGAGTTGCAAAAAAATGAGGATGCCAAATCGTTCGCCCAAAGCATCTCATCAACCGCTATAAGATCCGATCAATCAGGGACATATTTTTTATTACGTGAAGGACTAGATTCAGGTTTTATTGCTAAAACGCTGAATGCTGAATACTCAAAATTAAAAAATTCTAATCCGCCTATATTCACAACTTATGGAAGCGACAAGCTTTATATAGAGAATAACAAGCAATTCCGGGAATTAATGGATGACAAATTGCTTACACAACAAGTGATACATGCAGTAGGAGAAAAACACCGGAGTCTACTACCTGAAACAAAACTACCCACTGCTAAAGACCAAGCTTCGCGTGATGCCGAGCTTTTTAAAGCGATTCATGCCAGCAATGTTGCCGGAATACAAACAGCCTTGCGTGAGCGTGCAAATCCCGATGCTGAGGACGAACATAAATGTCGGCCTTTATTTTATGTTTGCGCACGTAATAACGCTGCTCTTCAGGCTTTAATTGACGGCAAGGCTAATATTAATGCAATATTGACTGAAGGTGGGCAGCAAACGGCACTGCATATAGCTGCTGTAAATAATAATAAAAAAAGCATGGAAATCCTCCTCAAGGCAGGAGCAAAGACGGATGTAAAAGACAAAAATGGCAAAACGCCGCGGGAAGTAGCGGTACAATCAGGCGCTACACCTGAGACGCTCGCGCTGTTTGAAGAAGCAGAGAAAACACAGGCAACGCCGCGCGATGAGGCGGCACCGCCTCCCCATGATCCGAACAAAAGCCAGCAATGGCAGATGTTCGGGGGTATTGGTGCGGCGGTGGTGGGGTTGCTTGGGGGATTGGCTTCGGGGATGGGATGGTTGCCGGCGCTGCTGATTGCTGTGGTTGCGGGTGTTGCAGGCACGTTCGGTGCGGGCTATGCGGCGGAGCATTTGAACCAAAACACCACGCCAGCGCCTTCGACACCTGCGGCGGCTGCAGGACAAGATCCTAAAAAACCCAGCCCTGCGCAGTTCAAGGAAATTGCGGTTAGAGCCGTAAGTACATTGCACAAAGAAGCGGAATCTTTGAATCAATACGATACATCTAACGATGGCAAATTATCCTCAGATGAAATGAATCATTTTATCAAAGATAACCCTGCTTTGAGTGAAAATGAATTTAAACAAGCATTAGAAGCGGCAATAAACCCTGCGCAAGAATATAGGGCACACCCCCAATTGCCTGCTGCTCCAAAGAGCAGAGATAAATCCCTCTAAACCCGCTCCACCACCTTCCCATACGCCCGCTCCCGATATGCCAGCGCTTCGGCCAGATGGTGCGAGGATACCGTCTCTGTACCGGCCAGATCAGCAACCGTGCGCGCTACGCGTAACACGCGGGTGATGCCGCGCATGGAGAGGCGGAAGCGCTCCATGGCCTGTTCCAGCATCGCCTGGCCTTTGGCATCCAACGCGACGGCTTGTTGCAGCGCGCTGCCGCTGACTTCGGCGTTGTTGCGGGCGGGGATGTTCATGGCGGTGTAGCGTGCGCGCTGGCGGGTGCGGGCGGCGGCCACACGGGCAGCGACAATGGCGCTTTCTTCACCTTGTTCAGCCTGCATAAGTTCAGACGGCGAGACGGCGGGCATGTCGAGCACTACGTCCATGCGGTCCATGAGGGGGCCGGAGATGCGGCTTTGGTAGTCGTCACCACAACGCGGGGCTTTGCTGCAGGCGCGCTCGGGGTCGGCCAAATAGCCGCAGCGGCAGGGGTTCATGGCGGCGATTAATTGGAAACGGGCGGGATAGGTAACGTGGGCGGCGGCACGGGCGATGGTGATGGTGCCGTTTTCTAGCGGCTGACGTAGGGATTCTAATACGGGACGCGGAAATTCAGGTAATTCATCGAGGAATAAAACGCCCTGATGGGCGAGCGAAATTTCACCGGGCACAGCACGCTTTCCGCCGCCGACCATGGCGGGGATAGAGGAGGAATGATGCGGGTCGCGGTAGGGGCGGCGGCTGCTTAGGCGGCCATCATTGAGCAGGCCCGCCACACTTGAGATCATGCTGACTTCCAGAATTTCCTGCGCGTCAAGCGGCGGTAGAATTCCCGGAAGACATGCGGCGAGTAACGATTTACCCGCACCGGGTGGGCCGATCATCAGCAAATGATGTGCACCGGCGGCGGCAATTTCCAAGGCACGGCGCGCCATGTCCTGTCCACGCACTTCGCGCAGATCCGGCACACGGATGTCCCCTGCTTCGGCGATGGCTTCAGGGGTGCTGAGCACCTGCACGCCTTTGAAATGATTGATAAGCGCAAGTAGCGATGCAGGCGCTAAAATCGGTTCCATTCCAGCCCACGCCGCTTCACGGCCATTAACGGCGGGGCAAATGAGGCCGTGGCCCGCGCCGTTGGCGTGGAGCGCGGCGGGGAGTACGCCGGAGACGCCGAAGATACGGCCATCGAGCGATAATTCACCGAGCGCGACGAAATTGCTCAATTCTTCCTGCGGCAATACGCCCATGCTGATGAGTACGGCAATGGCGATGGGCAAATCATAATGGCTGCCTTCTTTCATGATATCGGCGGGGGCCAGATTCACCGTGATTTTACGCGCCGGAAGCGCCAGCGCCAACGCATACAGCGCCGCCCTCACCCGCTCACGCGATTCGGCAACCGCTTTGTCAGGAAGGCCTACGACGGTGAAGGTGGGAAGGCCTGGGGCCAGCTGCACTTGCACTTCGATGGGGGTCACCTCCACACCGGAAAAAGCAACGGTGCGGACGGTGGCTACCATGGGCGGGCGCTTTTGACGAGGTGGAGGGTGTCGTATAAGGGCAATCCGACGACGTTGTCATAGGCGCCGTTAATGGAGGGAATGAATGCAGCGGCGCGTCCCTGAATTGCATACGCCCCCGCTTTACCGCGCCATTCGTTGCTTATAATGTAGGCGTCAATTTCGGCTTGGGAAAGACGGGCGAAGGAGACATGCGTGCAAATGGTGCGGTGGCGCTCCCCCATGGCGTCAGTTACAGCAATAGCGGTATAAACCCGGTGGCGACGGCCAGACAGTAAAGCAAGATGCGCGCGCGCGGTGAGCTCATCTTCTGTTTTAGCCAGAATGCGGCGACCACAGGCAACTACAGTATCAGCGGCAAGAATGATTTTATGGGGATGGTGGGTGGCGGCTGCGCGTAATTTTTCTAAGGCACAGCGTAGTGCATGGGCATGTGGCAATTCGCTTTTGAGTGGAGTTTCATTCACCTCTGGAGCGAAAACCGACTCCGGTGTTAGCCCTACCTGAGTAAGTAATGTGAGGCGGCGGGGCGAAGCGGAGGCGAGGATGAATTGCATATCGTAAAAACTATCCCGGCGGCATATGATTTCCCGTTTGCGCGGGGAGAGCACAATTATTTTTCACGGAATTTTACGCGGCCTTTGGTGAGATCATAGGGCGTCATTTCCACGATTACTTTGTCTCCGGCGAGCACACGGATGCGGTTCTTGCGCATTTTTCCGGAGGTGTGGGCAATGATGATGTGGCCGTTGTCCAGCTTCACACGGAAGGTGGCGTTGGGCAGCAATTCCATCACGATGCCGTTAAATTCGAGTAGTTCTTCTTTTGCCATGAGTATTGGTTTATGAGGGTTAGGTTATGGGTTATGGAGGGGTGTTGTAGCATAAAAATATGAAAATCCAATAAAAACCTTTCTTTCCCTCACCTATTGCCCCGCGCCCTCTGACCGCACTTTCAATGAATAGGCATGGGCATGCAGCCCTTCTTGGGTTGCCAATACTTCACCGTACAGGCTAATGGCACGAAAGCTGTGCGGCGTACACCCGATGAGTGAGGTGCGCTTGAGGAAGTCGAGCACCGATAATCCACTGGAAAAACGGGCGGTTCGGGAAGTAGGAAGGACGTGGCTTGGGCCTGCGATATAGTCACCGATGGCTTCGGGCGTATACTTGCCTAGGAAAATAGCGCCGGCATGGCGGATATGCGGCAAAAGCGTATCAGGGTTGGCTATGGCCAATTCCAGGTGTTCCGCGGCAATGATATTAGCGATATCCGCGGCTTCCTGCAGATGCTGCACCACAATGATTGCGCTATAACGCTCCCAGGCGGAACGGGCGATATCGGCGCGCGGTAATTGCGCTAATTGCTTCGTCACTTCGGCTTCCACGGCGGCTGCAAACGCCACATCGTCAGTGATGAGGATGGATTGGGCCATGGCGTCGTGCTCAGCTTGCGAGAGCAGATCGGCGGCGATCCAGGCGGGGTTATTGTGCGCATCGGCGATAATGAGAATTTCCGAGGGGCCGGCGATCATGTCGATGCCGACCTGGCCGAACACCTGGCGCTTGGCTTCCGCCACATAGGCATTGCCGGGCCCGACGATTTTATCAACGGCAGGGATTTGCGGCGTGCCATAAGCCAACGCTGCCACGGCTTGCGCGCCGCCGATTTTGTAGATTTCGCTTACACCTGCAACGTGGGCAGCAGCGAGCACGGCCGGGTTGATAACACCATCAGGTGTTGGCACAACGAGGGCCAAGCGTTTTACACCGGCAACCTGGGCGGGAATGGCGTTCATTAAGACAGAGCTGGGATAGGCCGCCGTGCCGCCCGGGACATAGAGGCCCACGGCGTCGATCGCGCTCCAGCGCCAGCCAAGGCGCACGCCTTGCTCGTCGGTGTAGTCCAGGTCTTGCGGAAGCTGGCGTTCGCTGTAGGCGCGGATGCGGGCGCTGGCCGTTTTGAGCGATTTCATGAGCTCGGGCGAGCACAGGGCGATGGCGTTGGCCGTTTCTTCGGGGGTGACGGTGAGTGTGTCCGCATTCCAGCGGTCGAACCGTTGGGTGTATTCTTTGAGCGCAGCGTCGCCATTCGTACGGATGGTGGTGATGATGTCTTTGACTACGCCTGAAACGTCGGCCTCCGCACGGGCACGGAGCTGCAACAATGCGTGGAGTTGATCGGTAAAATTGATTGCTTGCGTTGATAGATTAAGCGCCATGCACCGCCTCACGGAAACGTTGCAGCAGCGCCGCTACTTCCGGACGGGTTTTAAGGGCAGCGCGGTGGACGATGAGGCGGGAGGAGACTTCGGCGATGATGGTGGTTTCTTTTAAGCCGTTAGCGCGCAGCGTTGCACCGGTGGCAACCAAATCGACGATGCGGCGGGCAAGGCCCAGACGCGGGGCCAGTTCCATCGCGCCGCTGAGTTTTACGCATTCTGCTTGAATGCCAAGTCCAGCGAAATGGCGGGCGGCGACATTGGGGTATTTGGTGGCAATACGCACATGGCTGGCATGGGCAAGTGATTCGGGCGGCACGTCAACGCTTTCAGCAACAGACAAGCGGCAGCGGCCAATGCCAAGATCCAGCGGCGCGTAGAGATCGGAATAGTCAAATTCCATGAGCACATCACCACCTGCCACGCCAATCGCCGCTGCACCGAAGGAGACAAAAGTCGGCACGTCAAAACTGCGCACACGAATTAAACGGATCATGGGGTCGTTGGTAGAGAATTCGAGCGCGCGGCTGTCCTCGTCGAAGAAATCGGCGTCGGGTGTAAAGCCCAGCCGCGAAAACAGCGGTGTGAGTTCAGCAAGAATGCGCCCTTTGGGAAGGGCGATAACGATAGGATCGGGTGAATACGTTTTCACTATGCCGCCTCATCTTCCACTAAGGTCAGCGTATTTTTGCTGGTAACGCGCTCTACACTTGCGCCGCACGCAGCGAGTTTGGCTTCGAGCCTGGCATAGCCACGGTCCAGGTGATAGACACGGTGGAGCACGCTTTGGCCTTCGGCAGCAAGCCCTGCAATCACCAAGCAACTGGATGCACGCAGATCAGTGGCCATCACTTCCGCACCGGTTAGGCTTTCTACGCCGCGAATCAATGCGGAAGAGCCGTGCACGGTGACATTGGCCCCCATACGAGCAAGCTCAGGCACGTGCATGAAACGGTTTTCAAAAATAGTTTCGGTGATGAGCGACGCACCTTCAGCGCATGCCAACATGGCCATCATTTGCGCCTGCATATCGGTAGGGAAGCCGGGATAGGGCTGCGTCATGATGTCGATGCCTTTGAGACGCGGCGATGTATTGCGCACGTTTAATCCGCGTTCGGTTTCGGTGATTTCTACACCTGCTTCCGTGAATTTTTCGATGATGGCGGCCATGTGTTCAGCGCGGGCGCCGATCAATTCTACTTCCCCGCCGGTGGCAGCAGCGGCGGCCATGTAGGTACCGGCTTCTATGCGGTCTGCTACAACGCGGTGCTCTGTGCCACTTAAGCTTTCCACGCCTTCAATTACCAGCGTGTCCGTACCGATGCCGGAGATACGCGCACCCATGGCGTTTAAGCAAATGCATAAATCCTGTACTTCCGGCTCACGGGCAGCGTTACGCAATGTGGTGGTTCCGGTGGCGAGTGTTGCGGCCATGGCGATGTTTTCCGTGCCGGTAACGGTGACCTTATCAAAGGTAATATCAGTTGCTTTTAAGCGGCCACTGACCGATGCATGCACATACCCATCACGCAATTCGATGATGGCACCCATGGCTTCAAGCGCACGTAAATGCAAATCAATCGGGCGAGTGCCGATAGCACAGCCACCGGGAAGCGACACTTTCGCCGCACCATGTTTTGCCAGCAAAGGACCAAGCACCAGCACCGATGCGCGCATGGTACGCACCATGTCATACGGCGCCGTTAAATTGCCAACATTATCGGCTTGCAGGCGGTATTGTTCGTCGTGATTTTCCACGCTCACTCCATGCTGTTCCAGCAGTGCAGCCATGGTGCGAATATCCGCAAGCGGGGGCACGTTTGACAGGGTGAGTATATGATCAGTAAGCAGGCTGGCACACATGAGCGGCAATGCAGCGTTTTTTGCTCCAGAGATCGGAATAGCACCGCGCAAAGGCAAGCCACCGTTAACAATAATTTTATCCATGGCTATGCAACTTTCGCTTCCACTCTGGGCAAGGTTACTCCTTTTTGCCCCTGGTATTTTCCTTTGCGGTCACCGTAACTGACTTCACATACAGAGTCGGCTTTGAGGAACAGAAATTGGCAAGCGCCTTCACCGGCATAAATTTTGGCAGGCAAGGGGGTGGTATTGGAAAATTCCAATGTTACGTGCCCTTCCCATTCTGGTTCCAGCGGGGTGACGTTGACAATAATGCCGCAGCGGGCATAGGTGGATTTACCGACGCACACCACCAATACGTCACGCGGGATACGGAAATATTCTACCGTGCGGGCCAACACAAAGCTGTTTGGTGGAATGATGCACACATCCGTTTTGCGATCCACAAATCCTTTGGGCGAAAATTCTTTGGGGTCTACGACCGCAGAATCCACGTTGGTAAAAATTTTAAATTCATCCGCCACACGTGCGTCATAGCCATACGACGACAAGCCGTAGGAAATAACACCTTCCCGCGTTAGATTTTCTACGAATGGCTCGATCATACCGCGGCCTGCTGCTCCGCGTATCCAATGGTCTGGCATAACGCCCATAAAAAACTCCCTAAAAATGTAAGCGATACGTTAGCGAAAATTAGCTGGAATACAATGTGAAAACGTATACTGCATCTCAACGTCAATCCGACATAAGGTTAAAAATTATACATATATTATAAATGATACGAATACAAGCGCTTAAAAAGCTCGTTTACATGCGCAATATTACCGCTATCCTGCCGCACTATGCGCCATTGGTATTTATTACTGCCCCTCTTCCTTTCCGCCTGCCCCACGACCATGCAGACGCATGGCTATCTGCGCGAACCAGATTGGAAAGAACACATAACGCCTGGCCAGACCACCACCGAAGAAGTCCGGGCGCAGTTGGGATCACCTTCCTCACAGTCCAGTTTTGGTCAGGATACGTGGTATTATATCACCAGCAAACAAGAAACATTCGGTTTTTTCCGGCCTGATACGCGTGATCAGGATGTAACACGGATTGTATTTGATGATAATGGCGTGGTCACAGCCCTGGACCAATACACCCTAAATAATGCACGGGATATTACCATTGCCGATAAAACCACGCCTACTGAAGGCCATGAAATGGGATTTATGGAACAGATGTTTGGGAATATAGGACGGTTTAATGCCCCTGGCACTACGCCAGGCTCGGCAGGTAATAGCGGCAGAATTCCAGGACAAGGCGGGCCAGGCAGGTAATGGAAACATCATTATTTTTAGCTGCTTTAGCTGGCGAAAAAACACCCCGCGCACCCTTTTGGTTTATGCGTCAGGCGGGACGTTACTTGCCGGAATACCGGGCATTAAGGGCCGAAGCACGGGATTTCATGCATTTTTGCTTAAGTCCCGATATGGCGACTGAAGCAACGCTTCAGCCAATACGCCGGTTCGGCATGGATGCCGCCATTCTGTTTGCGGATATTTTGCTGATTCCCCATGCGCTCGGCCGGGAAGTGAAATTTGTAGCAGGCGAAGGGCCACGCCTGCCCCCGATTACCACCCCACAAGAAGTGGCCGCATTAACATATCAACCGGAAACACTTTTGCCGGTATATGAAACCCTACGGCGCGTGCGGACACAACTCCCCCCTGAAACCGCGCTGATCGGTTTTGCTGGAAGCCCGTGGACAGTAGCGTGTTACATGCTGGAGGGAGGCGGAAGCCGGGATTTTGCTACCGCACGGCGGTTTGCAATAGGCCATCCTCAGGCATTTTCCCACTTAATTAGCAGCATTAGCGATGCAACTATCGCATATTTAAGCGCACAGGTGGAAGCGGGAGCACAGGCGCTTCAGCTGTTTGATTCGTGGGCGGGCATTGCGCCGGAGGCGGAATTCAGGGCGCATATTATTGCGCCTACCATGCGTATCGTGCAGGCTTTGCGAACGCGCTTTCCGCATGTGCCGATCATTGGCTTTCCCAAAAGCGCCGGTGCATTGACCGTCGATTATGCAGCCCTAACCGGTGTGCAGGGCATTAGCGTGGATGCGGGCATGCCACTGGAATTTGCGCGCAACCAGATTGCGTCACACGTGACACTCCAAGGAAATTTGGACAACATATTGCTTGGCGATGACATTAACGGCGCGTTAGCGCAGGCAGCACGTATTCTACAGGCATGGGAAACGCGGCCTTTTATTTTCAATCTAGGACACGGCATGTTGCCACATACGCCTGTTGCGCATGTTGAGCGCTTGAGTGCAATGCTGCGTGGCGAAGAAATGACCGGCACTCAATCTGCCGAGCGAAAAACATCATGAAAACGGCAGTAGTGCTGTTTAATCTTGGTGGTCCGGACAGTCCGGAGGCGGTGAAGCCGTTTTTATTTAATCTATTCCGTGACCGTGCGATTATTCGTTTAATAGCACCGTTACGACTGCTGCTGGCCTGGTTGATCTCAAGTCGCCGCGCGCCATTTGCGCAGGAAATTTATCATTATATGGGCGGCTATTCACCGATCCTTCCGGAAACGCAAGCGCAAGCCAAAGCATTGGAAGCAGCGCTGGGATCTGAATACAAGGTGTTTACCTGCATGCGGTATTGGCATCCCAGAAGTAGCGAAGCGGCGCGCGCCGTAAAAGCATATGCGCCTGACCAGATTGTGCTGCTGCCGCTTTATCCACAATTTTCAACGACAACGACGGTGTCGTCTCTTGCTGACTGGCATAAAGCGGCACGAAGAGCGGGCTTAAAAGTGCCGACTGCCAGTGTGTTTGATTACCCGGAAATGGACGGATTAGTAAGCGCACATGCGGATGCGATTCGCACGGCCTATGCGGCGGCATCTGCTTACGGAATACCCCGTATTTTATTTTCCGCACACGGGTTGCCAGAGAGCATTGTACGCGGTGGCGACCCCTACCCTTCACACATCAAACGTAGCGTCGAGGCGATTGTCCGTAAATTGGCCATACCGGAATTACATTACATCATCTGCTACCAAAGCCGGGTAGGCCGCTTGCCGTGGATTGGGCCCGCGACAGATACGGAAATTATCCGGGCTGCCAAACAAAAACTTCCGCTGGTAGTGGTGCCGATCGCCTTTGTTTCCGAACATTCGGAAACGTTGGTTGAATTGGATATTGAATACAAAAAACTCGCCGATCAAAACGGCGCCAGTGCATATATCCGCACACCAACACCAAGCGTAAATCCAGCGTTTATTGACGGGCTCGCCAGGCTAGTGCGTCATTATGCGCATTCGTAAAAAATAAATACAGTTGCACGGGGCAGCTGGCACAGTAAACATGGTCTACTATACGAACAATATTTATTGGATTTTTTATGTTTGAAAATTTCTACGTTTGGGTAAAAGCACTGCATATCATTTCAGTTATCGCATGGATGGCGGCGCAGCTTTATTTGCCGCGCTTGTTTGTCTATCATGCCGGCGTGACCGTGGGGTCAGAATCGGATGTGCTGCTGCAGACCATGGAGCGCCGTTTACTGCGCTATATCATGACACCAGCGATGATTGCAGTATATGCGTTTGGCGCAACGCTTGCAGTGTATAGCAATGCGTTTGACCCGCAAAATGGCATTTGGATGCATGTAAAATTTACGCTGGTACTATTACTTTCCGCTAATCATGGATTCATGGCTGCAACGTGGCGACGCTTTGCACGCGGCAAAAATACGCGCTCGCCTCGCTTTTATAAAATTTTGAATGAAGTGCAAACGGTGCTAATGATGGCGGTAGTCATTATTGTTGTTGTAAAGCCATTCTGATGTTCCGATTTTTTACTTACACCTTATGCTTATTGTTGCCTCTGGCAGCAATGGCTCAAACCTCGATGACGCCTGATTCCGCCACGGTTGACCGTGATGAAGTGGCGCGTGGCAATAACGTTTTTGCCACAACGCTTTATGGGCAACTGCGCAATACCAGTGATAACGTATTTTTATCACCGGAAAGTATTTCTATTGCCATGGCCCTGACCTATGCCGGAGCACGGGGCAAAACAGCGGAGGAAATTGCCAATACCTTGCATTTTACGCTGGATCGAACGCGCTTGCACTCCGCTATGGCCATGTTACTGCGTGACATTAACGCAGGCGGCCCAGCACATGGGTATCAGTTACGCACGGTAAATGCATTGTGGCTGCAGCAAGAATATGGTTTCCGTGAGGAATATGCGTCGCTGGTGGAGCAATATTATGGCGCAGCGTTAAAATATGTTGATTATATCAATTCCGCCCCCTATGCCCGCAGCCTTATTAATGATTGGGTCGTAAAACAGACGGACCATAAAATCCGTGACTTGATCGCCCCGGGAGCCGTGAGTGCCTCTACCCGTATGGTGCTTACCAATGCCGTGTATTTTAAAGGCGACTGGCTTACACCCTTTAATAAAGCCGACACGCGTGATGAAGCGTTTCATATTCGCTTAAATCGCAACATAAATGCGTCGCTGATGAAACAAACCGGTACGTTTGGGTATTACGAAGGAATTGATTTCAAGGCCGTTCAGGTTCCATATCAAGGCAATGATTTAGCCATGGTGGTGATTTTACCTAATGCGATGGACGGGCTTGCCTCTTTGGAGCGCGCCATGACACCGGGCGCACTCGCAGAATGGGGCGAAAAGCTGGATAATGGCAGCAAGACGATCCAGATTTACTTGCCAAAATTTCAGGTAACCTCTGGTTTTTCGCTAAGCCGCACCTTGGGCGCCATGGGTATTCATGCGGCGTTTGATTCCACACGAGCTGATTTTTCTGGCCTGGCACAGGGGCTAAAAACAAACAATAATCTCTCTATTTCTGACGTCATTCATAAGGCCTATATTACCGTTGACGAACAAGGCACGGAGGCGGCCGCTTCCTCCGCTGCGCTGGCGCCTTTAACCGGTGCCCCGCAAACAGGACCTTTGCCGGTATTTAAGGCCGACCATCCTTTTGTATTTCTGATACGCGATACTCGTAGCGGAAGTATTCTGTTTATGGGCCGAGTGTTAGATCCCAGCCATTCCTAATTACCGTGACGATTTCGGGGCTTGACAACCCATGGATGTGCTCTATACTTAACACATATTCGCGTAACTTCTTGCGCAGCGTGGCCGGGTTCTCCGGTACCCGCCTTTTCCAACCAATTACATTTATATAAAAATCCCCATGAAACTCCAGGACTTGAAGCGCAAAAACGCGGACGAATTGCTGCAACTCGCCGAATCACTCGGCATTGAAAGCGCCAGCACTTTACTAAAACAAGAGATGATTTTCAGTATCTTAAAGCGCCACGCCGAAAACGGCGAGATCATTAGCGGTGAAGGCGTTATCGAAATTTTGCAAGACGGCTTCGGCTTCTTGCGCTCACCTCTAGCCAATTATTTGGCCGGTTCTGATGATATTTACGTCGCTCCCACGATGGTTCGCCGTTACGGTTTCCGCACAGGTGACACGGTGGAAGGCGAAATCCGCGCTCCGAAAGACGGAGAGCGCTATTTTGCCCTGACCAAAGTAACCAAAATTAATTATGACGATCCCGAAGCGATGAAGCATCGTATTAATTTTGACAATTTGACCCCGCTTTATCCCGAAAAGCGTATCCACCTGGAAGTAGAGCCAAAATCAACCAAGGAAAAATTTGATCCCTCCATGCGCGTTGCCGACATTGTGTCGCCGCTTGGCTTTGGCCAGCGCGGATTGATCGTCGCGCCGCCACGTACCGGTAAAACCGTGCTTTTGCAGAATATTGCTCATTCCATTACAGCGAACCATCCTGACGCATTTTTGA
>CAZGVV010000058.1:0-307 GCA_964529155.1 uncultured Rickettsiales bacterium | reverse complement strand
CTCATCGTTCTCTTGATCGACGAACGCCCGGAAGAAGTGACGGACATGCAGCGCACGGTGAAAGGCGAAGTGGTGTCGTCTACGTTCGATGAGCCAGCCACCCGCCACGTACAGCTTGCTGAAATGGTGATTGAAAAAGCGAAGAAACTGGTAGAGCATAAAAAAGATGTAGTCATCTTACTCGATTCAATCACCCGTCTGGCACGTGCTTACAATACCGTGGTTCCGTCATCCGGCAAGGTATTGACCGGCGGTGTGGACGCCAACGCCCTGCAACGGCCAAAACGCTTTTTCGGCGCAGCGCGTA
>CAZGVV010000057.1:0-13168 GCA_964529155.1 uncultured Rickettsiales bacterium | reverse complement strand
CGCTGATGCTCGAGACCGACCTGCGCCGGCGCAGGCTGCGCGACCGGCACTGGCTCTGTGCTCACCGCAAACGGCAATGAGGCAGCATTTGGCAAAGGTTGTTGTGCAGCAACGGCTGGCGCGGGAGCAGAAGGGTTATCTACCGCCAGTAGTGGCCGCGCTTCCAAAGCAGCAGGCGCTTCTAATGTAGAACTGGTGAACGGAGAAATAGGCGGATTACCCTGCAATGGCTTACGGGCTACATATGCTTGTTCACGTACTTCTGGGCTTGGCGTACTGGATGCACCCCACCAATTACCGAACCGGGCTGACGGCGACAAAGACGCAACCGGCGGCGGAGCGGCAGTCACACCAAAACGTGCCGGAGGCAACGCAGAAGCCTGCACTGGCTTTGCTTCCACATGCGGGGCAGCCGGTGGCGCAGGAGGTGCATAAGCAGGCGGAGCGCCGTATACTGGCGCAGGTTGCGCACTGGGTGCAGCCATCATCACATTTCCTGTTGGCATGCCGTAGGGAAGCGGAGCCACCTGCGGTGTTGGAGCATTTGCCATCAGCGGCGACGCGGACGATGGATTATTAATCGGCGGGCGACGTGCTCCCGCCACTTCCTGCTTGGGATGCATGTCACCGGTAAATTGGCCAATCAACCGATGCGTGGATTCGCAACCGCTGAGCAATAGCGCCGTGCAGCATAATTGAAAAAGTGAATAGCGCGAAAAAAATGAGGACATGAAACAAGGATAGGTTGTGAAAAACGACAGGTTGTGGTTGCACCTAGCAAAAGGCTATGGTTAGGTGCATTATATCCAACCCTTTTTCCACATGCAACGGCGTATTTGAATTATGTCTACTCAGGAATCCTCGGCTTCTGACGCGAGTCAGGAAGATACCGCACCCCGTCACGACGCACTGCGCTTTGCTCAAAACATGATGGAGGTGGCAGATCGCACCCAGCGTATCTTAAAAGAATTTCTTGCCCACCAAGCCAGCGATGCCATGGCCACCCCGGCCGATGCATTTCAGTTCGATCCCTTAAATGTCGCCGGTGCATTTATGGACATGTACACGCAAATGCTTAAATCTCCGGGCAAACTGCTGGAAAAGCAGGTCGAACTCTGGCAACAATATTTGCAGCTCTGGCAGCATTCTACCTGCAAGCTGCTTGGCGAAGAATCTGCATCTCCGTTAGCGGGAGATACGCGCGATAAGCGGTTCAAAGATCCGGCCTGGCAAGAAAACGCGGTTTTTGACTTTATCCGCCAAAGTTATTTGGTCACTTCACGCTGGCTGCAACAAACCGTACATGAAGTAGACGGCCTGGATTCGCGCGCCGCACGCAAAATTGATTTCTATACCCGTCAGTTTGTGGACGCCATGGCGCCTTCCAACTTCCTGCTTACCAATCCGGAAGTACTACGCACCACACTGGAATCCGGCGGCGAAAATTTGGTGCGCGGGCTTAATCATATGCTGGAAGATCTGGAGCGTGGCAAAGGCAACCTACGCATCAGCATGACCGATCAGAGTGCCTTTGAAATTGGTCGTAACCTGGCACTCACCAAGGGCAAGGTTGTATTCCGCAATGAATTGATCGAACTCATCCAATACAATCCCACCACTGAAAAAGTGCACGAAATACCTACATTATTTATTCCTGCCTGGATCAATAAATACTATATCCTTGACCTGCAGGCTGAAAATTCCATGGTAAAATGGCTGGTTGGCCAGGGGCATACAGTTTTTGTAGTGTCCTGGGTCAACCCGGATGAGCAGCTCGCAAAGAAAAGCTTTGATGACTACATGCAAGACGGCATGCTCGCCGCTTTTGATGCGGTGGAAAAAGCAACCGGCGTTAAACAGCTGAATGCGGTCGGCTATTGCCTGGGCGGCACATTACTGGCCATTACATTGGCGTGGCTTACTGCCAAAAAACAAGCAGATCGCGTCGCTTCAGCCACCTATTTCACCACCATGATTGATTTTGCCGAAGCGGGCGAGCTTTCCGTCTTTATCGACGAAGAGCAACTCCGCACCATGGAATCACGCATGGCGGAAAAAGGCTATTTAGAAGGCCGCGACATGGCCATGACGTTTAACATGCTGCGCGCCAATGATTTGATCTGGTCTTTTGTGGTAAATAATTATTTGCTCGGAAAAGACCCTTTTCCCTTTGATTTGCTCTACTGGAACGCCGACTCCACCCGCATGCCCGCCGCCATGCACAGCTTTTACCTCCGCAATTTTTACCAAAATAATTTGCTGAAAGATCCCGGCGCTATCCGTGTTGGTGGCGTACCGATTGACTTACGTACCATTAAAATCCCCGCCATGTTCTTGAGTGCGCGGGAAGACCACATCGCACCATGGAAATCCACTTATGCAGCCACGCAAATCTTTTCTGGCCCTATTGATTTCGTGCTGGCTGCATCAGGGCATATTGCCGGCATGATTAACCCCCCCGCGCGCAACAAATATTCCTATTGGACCAACGCTTCACTTCCAGCATCACCCGACGCGTGGCTCAGCGGTGCAAAAGAAACGGCTGGCTCCTGGTGGCCACATTGGGATAAATGGCTCAGGACTCATGCAGGAAAAGAGGTGGACGCACGCACCCCCGGATCCGGCGCATTAAAAACCCTCGGGGACGCACCTGGGGAATATGTCAAAGTAAAGGATTAGGTACTTTTCATAATGCATGCCGAAACATTCCGGTGTGTGTACGCATTTTATCTAATTATTTTCTTGGTCAAGCCACGGCAGTGGAGTGAATTCATGCTGCTTGGTGAAATCCGGCTCGTAGAATGTTTCCATTTCCTGCTTCACATTGTCTGGACCAAGCGGTTTCTTCTTGGATTTGGCACCAAGATTGAGTTCCCATAGCCCATTCATTTTTCGCATATTCATGCTGTCTATATCGTCCGAATTATTCAAAATAGTTGGGCGCAGGAACACTACTAAATCACGTTTGGTGCTATTAGCCTGATTGTTTTGGAATAACAAACCGAGCACCGGGATATCGCCAAGGAAGGGGACTTGGCTGCGGGCGGTGGTTTTATCGTCACTAATTAACCCACCGAGCGCAATAGTCTGGCGATTGTCGGCAAGCACGGTAGTATTGATAGTGCGCTTATTGGTGATGATATCTGCCGCACCTGCCACCGATGTAGGTTGCAGCGAAGATACTTCCTGCTCCACTTTCAAGAGCACCGCATTGTTTTCATTGATCTGCGGCGTGACTTTCAACGTTACCCCGATATCCTGACGCTGAATGGTAGTAAAGGGATTCGGACCCGTAGCGGAATTCTCAAATGAGCCGGTACGAAAAGGCACGTTTTGACCTACCACAATCTTGGCTTCTTCGTTATTCACCGTGGTGATGCTTGGTGTGGACAACAGATTTGCCCGCGCATCGGCAGAAAGTGCCTGCACCAGTAAGCTAAACTTATCGCCAATATTGGTAATCCCGGTAATACCACCACCGATCAGGCCGCTATTGGCGACACCTTTATCTTGCAAAAATTGTCCCAATCCACCCGTTACCGACGCAGCACCCGCTGCGCTCGGCGAAGGGGTAAGCGAAGTGGCGATCAGGCCACCTTTGAAGGCGGCATCTCCTATACCAAATTGCACACCGAGCTGATCGAGCAATTCATCATTCACTTCCACGATTGCCGCCTCAATCAAAATTTGCGGACGCGGCACATCCAGCTGCACTAAAATCTTGCGGATCTCATCTACCACTGTCGGCGGTGCATGCACGACAAGCGCGTTGGTAGACTGATTTGCTTTAATCGACACTATATACGGTGCAGGTGCGGTGCCACCCTGCGTGGGCGCCTGCGCTGCCGCAGTATTGGTGAATATATCTTTAAGCATATCCGCCATTTTCACTGCATCGGCATTACGCAAAGGTATTACCTGAATGCTTACACCACTCGTATCTGGCTGATCCAGTTGATTGATAAGATCGCGTATGCGTTTACGCGAAGCAGCATCGCCTTTAAGCATAATCGTATTAGTACGCTCATCTCCTACTACGCGCATCGGTGTCGCCGTACCTTTTCCGCCAGCACCCAGTTCACGTGGGGCAAGCTTTTCAAGCATCGGCATCACATTGCCGACCCAGCTTTGTGTCAGCTTGACGGTTTCCACTTCATCGGTTTGTTTATAGTCCAGCTCAGAAATGATGGTGGCAACTTTTTGTACATTGTCTGCTTTGTCAGCAATCAGCAGCGCACTGGCTTCAACTAATGGTTTCACCACTGCATAATCAGACATCAGCGGCTGTATCGCCTGGATCAAATCATTTAGATCAGCATAACGCACCGGCAATACGCGAGTGACAAAAGTTTCTCCTTGTATGTTCCCGCGCTTATCTACGATTACTTTCCCTTTGCGTGCATCGGCATTGGGTTGGATGATAAACGTGCCGCCACCCGAAGAAACGACGGTAAATCCATTCACCGCCAGCATCGTGAGCATCAGTTCTTTTAATTCATGTTTGTTCAGCGGTGTTTGCGAGACAATAGTCACTTTACCAGCAAGCCCCGGAGGGATGATGTAATTGCCTCCAATAATTTCCGCCACTTGCAGAACCGCAGCGTGCAGGTCGGTATCCTGAAAATTTACTACCCATGCATTCGCACTGCGTTGATCAATCGGTGCAGGCAAAGATTCTTGAGCACTACGCTCCGTTAAGGGCGCAGATATTGCTGCTGTAGCAGGTGGTGTGAGCGAAGGAAGAGGATTCTGCGCTTGCACGGATGAGGACACTGGCTCTTGCGCTAAAGCAAACGATGCACTCATGCTGAGTACAGTGCATAACATAAGCGTGGATAAGCGTAAATGCATGATAGAAAACAACCCATAGTTAAATGAACAGCTGTATAACTGTCGCATATTAACCTTAATTATCAGCCCTTTTCAGACCGAAGTAGCCAAGGTTAGTGGTTAGTGTTTTTGTACCATAATTTCAGTTGATTAAGCAAGTCTTGATGATTGCCTGCACTACCGCACCATTCACACTTGCTGTAGAACCCGTCCACATTGTACGGCTTTATACCCTTAAACTTGCGCATATGCCGCTTAGCTACGTTCCACAATTCTCTCTGCTATTGGCGTGGGTTTTGCCTATGTTAAATAATTGTGCCGCTGCTGCGTTACGCAAGTTTGTTGCAATTTATATCGCCATCCTCGCGTGGGGCGTTCCTACGGTATTAGTTACTTTAAAGCCTATGTTATTTCTTTTTGAGAAAAAGTGTATGCTCCCCGTCAGATTGCTCAATCACCGCGTGGTCCGCAAAGACGCCTGTGAGTTTAGCGCCGCCCGCCAAATGATCACCCGCACGATAGCTTTTTTCAGGAAAGCCCGGCTCTGCGATAATAGCATATGAATTATCAGGATTTTTCCCTGAAAAAGTCCCCCGCAAAACAGGAGTATCCACCCCGTCTTCCGGCACGGGCTCAGAATGAGGCGTCGTGTCATGAAATAAACTGTATTTATCAATATATTGAGATATACTGTCTTTATCTTGTTCACCGTCATTCAGCGTAACCACCAGAGCAGCCGCAGGCTTTTCAGTAAAAATACTAACCAATTGATAAGCATTAATAAGAAAACTAACTAAACCCAATCCCGCCACCAGGAGTACGAGCCAATTTCGCCGGGTGGAGGAAAAAGGGATAGAAGAACCAGCCATGCCTCTGCCTTGAAAATACGGAAAAGTTTCTTAACTACATTTGTTTATCATTTATTACGAAATCATGCCAGCCACAACCACACATTATTTTTTGCCTTATCCGTTCGCCAGACGGTATGGATTGGTATTGCTTGAAGACAGCACAGACGCCAATAAAATGTGCCTCTGTATTCGCGAAGATTGCTCGCCGCTGGCGCTGCTGGAAGCACGCCGCGCGCTGGGCAAAGCACCGATTTCGGTTCAATTTCTCAATGCAGAAAATTTCGCCACGGTATTGGCAGGTGTTTATGAGAACAGTGCAGGACAGAACCTGGAATTGATCGAGTCCATGGAGCAGGATATTGACCTGACGCACTTGGCTGAAACCATGCCGGAACACACTGATCTACTGGAATCAAATAATGATGCACCAATCATTCGCCTCATCAACGCGCTGCTGATTGAAGCTATTCGGCAGAATGCATCGGATATTCATATTGAGCCGTATGAGAAACAGCTCACCGTGCGTTACCGGGTGGACGGTGTGCTGCGCCAGGTAGTGCAGTTGAAACGCACGCTGGCCCCCATGCTTATTTCGCGCGTGAAGGTAATGGCAAAACTGGATATCGCTGAAAAGCGCATTCCCCAGGACGGCCATATTCCTCTTACTATGGGTGGGCATGACTTTGATATTCGCGTCTCCACCATTCCATCCGGCACCGGCGAACGCGTGGTACTGCGTTTACTAAACAAACAATCAGCCGGTTCCACACTGGAATCACTCCACCTCAGTGATCGCGATTTCAAGACGCTGCAGGGTATATTAAACCAGCCCAATGGCATCATGCTTGTCACCGGTCCCACTGGTTCTGGGAAAACCACCACGCTGTATGCGGGGTTACGGGCGCTATCAGATAGCGATCATAGCATTCTTACCATTGAAGACCCGGTGGAAATCGCTTTGGAAGGCATTGGCCAAACGCAAGTCAACCCAAAAGTAGATATGACATTTGCCCGGGGACTACGCGCCATTTTACGCCAAGACCCGGACATCATCATGGTTGGCGAAATCCGTGATTTAGAAACAGCTCAAATCGCCGTTCAGGCTAGTCTCACCGGCCATTTGGTACTCTCCACACTGCATACCAATAGCGCAATCGGCGCCATTACGCGGTTGCAGGATATGGGTATTGAACCGTTTTTATTAGCTTCCAGCCTGTGCGGCCTTGTAGCGCAACGCCTGGTACGCAAATTATGCCCACAGTGCAAACAAGCCTACGTACCCACCGGACGCGAGCTGGAGGCCCTAGGTATGGAGTACCAAGGCGAGTGCATATTATACCGTGCAAATGGTTGCGAGGAATGCAAGCAGTCCGGCTATAGTGGCCGCTTGGGTGTATATGAAGTGATCCGCGTCGATGACCACTTGCGTGCCCTCATTCATGACTCCAGGGGAGAAGCAGCATACGAGGCCTGCGTACGCCTCCACAATCCCAGCATTCTCAACGATGCCGCACAGAAAGTAGCTGCGGGGCTTACCAGTGTCGATGAAGTTTTACGCATTTTAAGTAGCTAATATGCCCGTGTATGCCTTCAAAGCAGTAGATGAACGCGGCACCAAGCAGAAAGGCGTCATGGAAGCCGACAACGCACGCCATGTCCGCCAACAGCTCCGCCAACGTGGATTAATGCCGCTGGAAATTACGGAAAGTGTCGGGCGTCTAAATATTCCCTGGCGCGCGAAAGGCCCGCGCGCCGCCTTCTCTGGAAAAACCATAGCAACCTTTACCCGTGAACTCGCCATGTTGCTGGAGGGTGGGCTGCAGTTGGAAAAAGCGCTCAAACTGCTTGCCATGCAAACCGACAATGCTGCTCAGCGTAACTGCTTAGGCTCCGTGCATAGCCAGGTAGTAAAGGGCCTGCCATTTGCCGTTGCCCTGAGCCAGCATCCAAAAGATTTTCCCGTTATTTACCGCGCTACCGTCTTGGCAGGGGAGCATGCAGGTGACTTGGTCAGTGTGCTTAATCAGCTGGCCGATTATGGCGAAACCAACCAGCGCACCTTGGGGAAGGTAAAGCTCGCCTTACTGTACCCACTGATCCTAACCCTCTTTTCCATAGTCGTCGTCATCGGCATGATGGTATTCGTCTTTCCTGATATTGCCCGCGCCTTCAGTGCAACCGGCCAGCAGTTGCCTTTCCTCACCCGTGTTCTCATCGCGCTTAGCAACAGCATACGCCAATTCGGAGCGCTGTTACTGGTGGCATTGCTTGGCGGCGTATTGGCTTTGAAACGGTATTTTTCTTATAGTGAACCACGCTTAAAACTCCATCGCTTCTTACTAACTGTACCCGTGGCAGGGCGCGTCATTACTTCTTTTAACCTCGCACGTTTTACCGGCACGCTCAGCATGTTGCGTAACAGTGGCGTTCCGTTGGCGGATGCACTGCAAGTTTCCAGCGGTGTGCTAAGCAATTTATTTCTCAAGCAAGCCATTGAGCAAGTTATGCATCACGTTGTAGAAGGTGCAACACTTAGCGGCGCTTTGCAGAATACCAAATGTTTTTCACCTGCTTATATCAATATGGTCGCCGGCGGCGAAGCCAGCGGCGAACTGGACCGCGTATTGACGCTGGCCGCGCGCAACCAATTACGCGAATTGGAAAGCCGGGTCTTGTTTGGCGTTGCTATTCTGGAGCCGGCAATTATACTTACGCTAGGTATAGTGGTACTTCTTGTGGTGCTTGCGATCATGATGCCGATTTTAAGCATGAACCAATTGGTAAAATAAAATGCAAAAAAAACGCACACAACAAGATGGTTTCACCCTGATTGAAATCATGGTGGTGCTGGTCATCATCGGCATTATCGCTATGCTCGTCGTTCCGAACATTCTTTCACGTCCCGATGACGCACGCACCATCATAGCAAAGGCGGACATTCAATCCATTTCCAATGCACTGGAATTATATAAGCTTGATAATTACAGCTATCCCAGCACTGAACAGGGATTAGGTGCATTGGTTAAACAACCCACCGGTCAGCCGGAAACACCGCATTGGAAAGAAGGCGGTTATTTGAAGACGATGCCTTTGGATCCTTGGGGCCGTTTTTACCAATACCAACGCCCAGGCAGCCACGGCGCCTATGATCTCTGGAGCTTCGGGGCAGATGGCAAGCAGGGCGGCGAACGGTATGACAAAGACATCGGCAACTGGGAATAAGCTTCCTGCGTATTGCCTTCCGGCGGAAGCTGGCTTCACGCTTATCGAGATGGTTATTGTAATTGCGATCATGAGCATTATGCTTGGCATTGCTATTCATACCATAGGCAATGGCCGCGAGCGTTTTTGGGCTCGCCAAGAAAGTGATAAGCTTTTTCACATTCTTCGCCTGAGCTCGGAAAACGCTACCCTTACGGGACGTCAGATTGAAGTCCACATTTTGCCTGATGGCTACAATTTTACTTATTTTGACGAAAAATCCACCCAATGGCTCCCTCTGGAAGAGGCTCCTTTTACCGCATACCAACTCCCCGCACCGCTCCACCTGGAGCTCTCCTCTACGCCCATCGTGCTACCCCATGAAGAGGCAACCAACCACTCTCGCCCCACTATTCTTCTGCTCTCCAGCGGCGAAACCAGTATCTTTCGTATCGCACTCTTTGCAGGTAATGATAAAACGCCATTTCGCATCATAACTTCCGATGGCCACACGGGGCTACGTATGGAGGAAGAAAGCAAATCCTATGCACGCTAATGTAGCCCACCGTTCTTCAGCGCAAGCAGGATTTTCATTGGTAGAAACACTGATAGCCTTAGTGTTTTTCAGTATCATGGCCGTTGCCTTCACCCGCTACACCGCCCAACAATCGCGTAGTTTAGAATACCTTACCACCAAAACCCTCGGCACTATTATTGCCGCCAATACACTCACCGAAATGCAGCTTCAGCACCAATTCCCCTTACCCGGCCACCTCGCACGCGAGGTGAATATGGCGGAACGGAATTGGCATATATCCATTACCATAACGCCCACCACTGCCGCCCGTCTTCGTAGCCTTGAAGTCGGTGTTGCTCCGACCACCGACGGCCCGGATGTGGCGCCTGTAGCATCGCTTGTCGGCTTTGTGAGTCAGCCATGATTCAGCATTCCTCACCTGCTCAACAAGGCTTCACACTCTTTGAACTGATGATCGCACTGGTGATCTTTTCCCTTATCAGCTCTGGAGCGGCCAGTATTTTCAGCCACCTGCTACGCAACCAGCAAATATTGGAAGCTCATGATGACCAGCTCGCCACGCTCCAGCATGCGGCGCTGATGTTCCAATATGACGCAAGCCAGGCCGTGGCGCATTTACCTGCACCGAGTCTGAGAGCCAACGCCATGCCTTACATCTACACACCGAACACTTATACTACCATTTTCCCTCGGCTAGGCTGGAAAAACCCGCTCGATCTGCCTCGAAGCACAGTGGCAGAAGTACATTACGAATGGAAAGGGAGTACATTGCAACGCAATATACGTCCTTTTATCAATGATCCCCATGAAGATGCCACCATAGAAGAAACATTATCCGATCACATAGAGCGCTTCACGCTTTACGCTGTCACCGCCGATGGAACTCACCTTCGCACTAATATTTCCACACAACCACGTGTTTTGCCTGCCGCACTGGAAGCCCATTTTGTTTTACCCCCCTTTGGTGAAATCCGCCAACTCGTACCGTTGGTGCAAACACCATGAACGCTTTCCATCCACAACGCGGCATCGCATTTCTCTATACGGCGCTCATTTTTGCTACTGCAAGCATTGTGGTGGCAGGGCTTATCAGCCGCGAACATTTAGAAATTACCCGCACCGCCCATTTCGTTGGCGCCGAGCAAGCCATGCAATATGCTCTCGGCGCAGAACTTTATATCAGCACCCGCATGGCCGCCAGTAGCGGCAGCAACGCTGATCAAGACCCATTATTGCCTGGCGGTGTGGTCATGCCATTTCACATACCGGAAGGGCAGATTGAAACAACACTGGAAGCCCCACGGGGTTATTTTAATATCAATAGCCTGCTCAGCGGCAATGCTGAAGCCAGTAATCGTTTTAATTCCTTATGTAGTCACCTTGAGATTCCCGAGATTACCAGCGCTGCACTGCTCAAAGCATTGCGCGCTAATTTGCCAGTAATCCAAGACGAGGATGCTGGCAATGTATCACTCGCCGGGTATTGGCTGGTTGATACTTCTGAATTACTGGACTATGGCCTGCCGTTACATGCCTACCAGGCGCTTGCTCCGTATATTACGGCTTTGCCAACCACGTCTTTCAGCATCAATATCAACGCTGCACCTTCTATTTTGCGTACGATCTATATCGGGAACAGCATGATTGAAAGCAACGTCACTTCGGCCCTGAATAATGGCCCTATTTTGCTAGAAGATCTGCTTAAATTGCATATTCAGGATATGAATATGACCACGCAAAATGACTATTTCACTGTCACAACTCTTCTCAAAATAGGTGGGCAACATTATCGCTTCACCAGCCTTCTTTACCATCGGCCAAACAGCTCAGCAGTAGCAATTTTATCACGCCGTTGGGGCGACCAATAGGCTTATCCACGCCGCAGTATGCGGCGATTATTAGTACGAAAGCTTCAGCACCGCATTTACCTGCCCAACCGTTGTGGCCCTGGTAATATTGGCGGTGATAGCGGAAATTTTTTGTTCGCGTTCCATTTCATCCAGCCAGCGTATAAGTGCTTTAAATGATATGTTTTGTGCATTGGCGGTTATTGTTCCTTCCGCATTTTCTACACATGAAGAAAGAGAAATAGCGTTTATCTTTGCACTTTTGCGAATCACATCACCCAATGGTTTGATTTCATGCGAAGAGGCCGCATCATTTACAGGTTTAACTTGTTCGGACATTGCTTTTGCCCACGCAAATAGCTGGCGCTCTGCACGGTAGTCTTCTTTCGCATTTTCCAGCATGCTAAACGCTGGCCGCCATACCGCTACCGTCACACCCAAAAATAACAACGCCATGAGAGACGCAATGATCAGGCGCTCGCGTTGATTATGCCCCGCATACCACGCCTTCATCTGCCGACGATAAAAAAAATTCGTACCACGCTGCATTAAGGCCTCCGCACACTAATATGATTGCGCACTCCGCCTTGTGCCTGCTCTTGGGTGCCCGATTCAGCAACCAGACCTGCAGCTTTCAGATGATTTAACAATGCTGCAAATACCTCTGAATTGCTTGCTGTTCCTTCTACCGTCAGGCCGTTTGCGTCATACGCAATACGCTCGATTTCCATTTTTTCCACATCAGGCGCGGTCGCCACGATTTTTAATAAACTCAGCATCCCTGCATTGCCGATTTCTCCCCGCAGATACTGTTGTAATGCTGCTTTCATGTTATGCGCCACTTTATCGTGGGGAAAAAATAACTGATAAATGCCCACAGTTTTTTGGTGATACTGCATGGCATCGTATCGCAAATAAATATATTCACCGGCATACAACAAGATTTGTGCCACCAGCCATACCTGCAAAATTTTCACCAGCGTCCGGCGGTTTACTGTAAATGCACGCACCCATCGCTTGAGTTGATAGGGCGGCTGCAGCAAATTAATTATCCTGGGATGTTCTGATTCCCTGCTGATCCACCATTGATACAATTGGTCGATCTCCGCAGATTGGTAATGGCGAACCAAAAGCTCTACTTTGTGATCCTGGCAAATTCCATGCAATTGCTCGATAAAGCTACGCTGGTCCGGTCCTGCATTAGGACGCACCCACAAAACGATACGCGAAAGCGCCTCAGATTGAGCGTCCGGCTGCGAAAAATATTTTTGTAAAAATGCAACGAATATTACTGGCTCTAAACTCGATGTCAGTGCACCGAAACGAAAGAGAACTGTTTTTTCTCCCAGCATCAATGTGCCGGAACCCCGCTCATAGGGCAGCAGCATACTCTCTGATAGCATAACAGACGGAACCACACCTGCTTCCATCAATCGTTGCAATAGGCTGGATATCAAGAAATCACTAATCGCCGCGAATTGTACGCGCCTGCCCAAAGCTGGCTCATCTTGTTCATTCGCACTTATCGCAATATGCATTTCCTCTAGAGGCTCGGCAAGCTGCTCTTCGATACTGTGTGCTACCGCTCCGCGTAGGTGCTTTATATGCCGAAGCGCTACCTGCACCTCACCAGTCAACACAGCCTGGCCTTCCAGCACCACGATAGCATTACTTTTTGTCTCTGAAGAAATTCCCGCCAATACGGACTGCAGCGAATCTGTATCAGCCGTACCCTGCCTCAATACCTGCCCCTGCATAGTAAAAAGCCGCCAGTCAATATGCGAATTCTCGCTACGATGCTGACTCAAATTGTGAATACGCAGGAATAAAACGCTCATGGCAATAACATATATAGTTATTTCAATTTAAAATTATACGTAGGCGAAAATAGTGTTTTCGAG
>CAZGVV010000056.1:11845-13235 GCA_964529155.1 uncultured Rickettsiales bacterium | reverse complement strand
ACTGCCAAGCTGCACATTGTATCCCGGCTCATAAAGTCGGGAAGGGCTGTAGGAAAGGCCGGTTTTGCGGGCAATATCACGTGCAGTTGGTGCCGTGATCTGCATCAATCCCATTGCCCCGGCGGAACTGCGCGCATGCTGATCAAACTCGCTTTCCTGCCGGGTTATTGCATGTGCCAATGCCGGTTCCACGCCAATATCACTTGCTAGCTTTAATTTGGGGTAGCCAATACCATACAATGCGATATTGCGCTGCATCGCCCGTTTTGCTCCGCGCACGCCCAACGTATAATTATGCAGCTTAATACTAAGCTCCGCCGCCAGTGCTGCTTGCGTTGGCGCATCGGCGCTGTCGATCAAATGGTACATCAGCATCGTGGCGGTGTCGAGGGCACCAGCCTCGGCGCACACCAGCACTGCACGTGCTAAATCACTGTGTTCAAACTCGCTACGTTCCGCGCTACTTACGTGTGGTTCTGCTGGTAAATGTAATGGAGCCGTGCCTGAAGCGCGCGCAGCCGCCGCTTGCCCATAAAAAGTAGTTGGGTATGCTCCGGCACTCGCATACCAGCCACGCGCTGCCTCGGCATCGCCCGCTTTTTCCGAAGCTCGGCCCGCCCAATACGCTGCGCGTGCTTTGCTCACGGGGTAACTTACCGCGTCATACATATGATAAAATTCAAGATATGCCGTCTGTGGGTCGTTCTTAAACTCCAAGGCGATCCAGCCCGAAAGCCACATCGCATCCGCCCTGCCTTTGCCTTCCACCTGGCCATGATTAGCCAATAATTTTTGCGCCAGCGAAATATTTTTATCCGCCAGGGCTTCCCGTACTGCCCACTCACGCGATTTCCACCACTTTTCAGGGTAGGGAACCGTAGACGGTGCTGCGAGCAATATTTCCTTCATACCGCCCTGGTCATTATGCCGCAGCCGCCATTGCAGACGGGCATAGAGCAGGCCAGGATCGCGCGATAATTCTGAGGGCACGCGTGAAACGTGCGACTGCGCGTCACGTGCATCGTCAATCAACGCAATGCGCGCCCGCATTAATGCCTGGTATGATCCCGGTAATAAATCCATCATCCGCGCTGCCGGGCGTGGCTTGTCTTCCCATAATAATCGGTCGGTGCGGGCGATATGGTCTTTGCTGGTAAGGATATCCCCATAAACCGTCAGAAACCGCTGTGCTTCGGACTCGTCAAAATCGCCGTCTCTCCAGGCATCCTTGAGCAAGTCACGCACGGAGCTATCCGAAAGCGAAGCGCCGTTTCGTACTTTCAGTTCAGCAAATTTCATTTTTCCGACACCAGAAACAGGGGGATTTTTTTCAAACCACGTTTGTAATTCACCGTCTGATACATCTGAAAAACGTAAGCTTTGCTCTGCG
>CAZGVV010000056.1:0-11835 GCA_964529155.1 uncultured Rickettsiales bacterium | reverse complement strand
GGCCATTCAGGGTTTTCATTTATAAAGCGTGTGATTTCGCCAAATTCCGCACGTGAAGAAGCGTCCTGTACATAAAGCCAGGTAATTGTTTTGCGTAACGCAGAGTCACCGCGCTTGGCATGCGCCATCGCCTCGCTCCAGTTTTTGCGGTCCACGAAGATAAAGGCATCCTGCGCCGCATCAGCAAATGCGGGGGCTGCGGAGGAGAGCATGAGAAAAAATGTAAAAGCAAGTAAACGATGGCGCATAAGGACTTTCTGACAAGCGGGTCCTCTGATATACAGTAGTGATTATGTATCGTCCAGATGTGGTTAGCCTCAAACAGTTTTATGCCAGCCCGCTCGGAAGTGCGGTCTATACGTTATTATGGAAGCGACTGCGTGCGCTGTGGCCCACCGCGCGCGGTGAAACAATTTTAGGGTTTGGTTTTGCCGTTCCCTATCTGGCTGAAGTTAGTGAGAACATTTCCATTATATGCATGCCCGCCGCGCAAGGTGCGCTGTATTGGCCGGTCAATACAGCGCAATGTGGAGGTAATCGAGTTGCCATGTCGCATGAAGCAATGCTGCCGTTTTCTGATGCCACCTTTAACCGCATACTGGTAATTCATGCGTTGGAACACAGCCATCACGCCGGTGACTTCATGAAAGAATTATGGCGCGTGATGATTCCCGGTGGGCGCGTAATTGCCCTTGTGCCTAACCGTATGGGGTTTTGGTCGCACTCCACATCCAGCCCCTTTGGTGAAGGCAGTCCCTTTAGCCTGGGCCAAATGAAGGATGCATTTGAATCCGCTGGCTTTACGCATATGCGCACGGCGTCATCATTATTCATGCTGCCCTCGCAATGGCGCTGGAATGTACGGTTGGCAGGAATAATGGAATTGTTTGGGCAATTGCTGTGCCCTCTACTCGGCGGCGTTTTATTGGTGGAAGCAGAAAAACAAGTCTATGCCGCCATGCGTGAACCAGTGCGTGTAGCCGGCATGCAAAAAACCTCGCCTGCTTATTCCATTGTTCCCAGCACAATGGATGGCGTCAGTAGTTGAGGTAATACGCGCGGCTCACCCTGGGGCGGGAAATAGACATACATTGGCACGCCCTTATGGCCAAATTGTTCCAGTAGTGCAGTAATAGCCGGATCCGCCCGTGTCCAGTCTGCCACCATAAACACCACGTGTTTTTGAGTAAAAGCCGAGCGCACTTCAGGAATGCCAAGTGTAGTATGATAATTAACCTGACACGTGATGCACCATGCGGCAGTGGCGTCCAAAAATACCGGGGTTCCTTCCATGCGAAGTTGCGCCAACCGGCCTGCATCATACGCTTCCCCACCATGTAATAAGGATGAGGTGCTTGTGCCGGCTGTTGGATGAATCCGTTGCAGCGCCTCGACGACGATAGCGATCACGCACAATACCGCGAGTATACGATACCCCAAACTTCCCTGCACAAAAAATCGTTTCATCCATAATATAAAAGCAATCCCCAGCGCAGCGGCGGTAACGAATGCCACGGCATTGGCTCCCGCTTGTTGCGCCAATACCCACAGCAACCACAGCGCTGATAAATACATCGGGAAGGCCAGGAATTGGCGGAAACTTTCCATCCATCGGCCAGGCCGTGGAAGGAGGCGCAGAAGACCAGGGAACAGACTCACCAATAAAAACGGTAATGCCAGCCCCAAGCCTATCATTTCAAAAATAAGCAATGCCGGAATCGCCGATTGCATTAATGCATATCCTACCGCCGCTGCCATGAAAGGCGCAGTGCAGGGCGTGGCAACCAGCGTAGCGAGTGCGCCGGTTGCAAAACTGCCGGGTAGTGTAGGCTCGCGCGTCAGCACATTGCCGATATTGCCAAACAGTACGGGCAAATCAAATAGGCCAGACAAATTAAGCCCAATCGCAAATAACAATAATGCAAGGCCGGAAACAAACATCGGGGATTGCATCTGGTATCCCCAGCCTATTGCCTCGCCACCGGCTTTGAATACCAGCAGCGCACCGGCAATAGCGCCAAAACAGGTCAACACCCCAAGCGTATAGGCAATGCCTTCCGCCCGTGCGCGTTCACGCTTGATGTGCTTGTGGCGTGCTACAGCAAGGCATTTCAGCGACAATACCGGAAATACGCATGGCATTAGATTCAACATCAAACCACCTGCTAATGCCAGAAGCAGCGCCGAGAAAAAAGTCACGGACTCAGCAGGCGGTGCTGCTGGTGCACTGGTAATGCTAACTGGTAATACTAAAGTAAGCGTTGCGGACTCCGGAATGCAAATATCATGGCACACCAACCAATTCGCCACCGCTTGCAGCGTATAAGGCGCGGCGCTTACATCTTGTGGCGGCGTAATATGAACGGGAAGGGCCACGCGCTCTGTGTACCCATTTACCGTCAGCGTTCCTTCCTGCATTGTCTGGGGGGCCGGCCATTCAATTGGGCCAGCCGTAAAGCCTTCCGGCAATGTCCAGGTAATACTTGTTGCGAGGCCTGCATCCCCGGGTGGGTCGCTATACACATGCCATTCTGGTGGCATGGTCAATTCCAGATTCACCTCCACAGGCTGCCCTGGCAAAATCTGTGTGGCATTACTGGTAAGGGTTGCATGGACAACCGGTTGCGGCACCGGTGGCGCATCATCCGCCATAACCGGCGCGATGCCAAGTAATGTAGACAGCAAGAGCACAAAAAATGTCAGTCGCATAGTTCTGCTATAAAGCCATTTTATCTGCTTGTCACCACTCACTTACATGCGCGCGGATATCCTAGGCTGCTTGAAAGGATGCCTGTGTGGTAATGGCGTGATACATGCGTTTGCTGCAGCGAAATTTCCATTCATTGGCAATGTAACGCATATAATTATCTGCCCGTCTTTGCGCGGTGCCAAAATGGTTGCCAATTGTCAGTGGCTCCATAGGCGAGCCTGGCAATATTTCTGCTGCTTCGATCGGGTCAAATGCCTGCACATGGTCTTCTACGGCCAATTGGTCTGGAGAGAGGCCTTGGTTCTTTAAATCTTCCTGGATTTTATTGAAATTATTCTGCGTAAACGGTGCGTGGATATACTGCATAATAATGCAGCTGATCTTTTGCTTTTGCACAACGCTCAGCCAAAAGCTTTCGCCATCTAACGGTTGAAGAGCAGATGCCAGATTATAATAGTGGCCGTCAAATAAGGTAACAGATGAAATGGTGGTCATAAAAACTCCTTCCCCTGATACAAAGGAAAGTGCAAAGACCATGCCAACATTAAAATTTATTAGGATTAATCGGTTAGGCGATTAATGTGCCATCCGCACCAAAGGAATTGGCGGCCAGTGTCGCCTGGGCTTGTTGTAATAAGGCGGCGTTATACGCTTTGCTCGCCGTTTGATACTGTCCCAAAGAAGCCTGATAAGGGCTAATCTCTGCCGTTTGTTGCGGCTGTGCTGTATAGGCGCTCTGCAGCGCGGTGGCATAGGCGCTACTAAGTAATGTTGTGGCGGATTGATTGAGCAAGGCCTGAATGCCGGTATCGGAAGCATTTCCTGTAAGCAAGCTGTCCACGGTGCCGCTGGTAGTATTCGCTTTAGGATTCAATAAGCTGGTAATAGAATCCGCCTGCAGGGAATCCGGTGAAAGCGACTGCAATATCTGCAATACGTTATCCGGTAATTTAGGTGATTTCTGGGCATATGCGGTCACCAGCGCATTAACTGTTTCGTTATTTGTTGGCGGAAACGCTGCGTTCAACACATTTGAGGACGCGCTGGCAGAAGGACTGAGCAGACCAAGGTAACTATAAGGATTGCTGGAAACAGAAGTCATAACACTACTCCACTACCTCTATTATAGGCTCTTCTGTTCCAATATGCAACTATATCAATTTAACAAAATCAATAGGTTAATAATAAATTACCCGCTGATTACATTACATAATCTCCAGGCGCTTCAATTGCGCAGTGGTTTCCGGCCCTTCGGCATCTAATGTCGGTGCTTCATCCAAAGCCCGTACCTCAAACACTGCCAATCGTGCCGGAATGTCGCGTGCTTTGGCAGGCCGTGCACCTTGCTGCACCAATTTACGCATGCGGGGTAATACAAAGCGGTTAGTAGAACCAGCAAATTTACTGAAATTTTCCGCTGCATTGGAAATACCTTTGCCCACTTTTTCCATATGTGAAAACGCCCCCACCAGTGCGTCCAGCAATTCCTCAGACAATTGCACTAATTGCTCGCGATTTTCATTTTTCTGCGCTTCCGATAACTGCAGGCTGGCCAGCGATAATAATCCGTAAAGACTGGCCGGTCCGGCTAAAATAATGCCTTCTTTCTCGGCCTTGCGTAAAAATTCATTATCCGCCTCACGTAAACTCGCAAGGGCTGATTCGGTCGGTAAATACATCACGCTGAATACATGCGAAATCGTATCAGCGCGCCCCGCTGCCTGACATTCTGCCTGAATTGCCGCCCGGTAATCGCGTGATACCAGCGCTTTCAAATGGTCCTGCATCGTTCGCTTTAATTTGGTCAGCGCAGTGGTGCGAGCTTCTGGGCTTTCGGCTTCGGCTAATTCCATCATAAATTTAGATGCCTTGCAGTCCACCACCATCACCCGGTTTTGCGGTAAAAATATAACGCAATCGGGCTTCAGGCGCGCGCCGTCGCTGTGGCCCGCCATGGTATATTGCAACATAAAATCCCGTATTGGCTCCAGGCCCAGGCCTTTGAGCGTATTTTCCAGCCCGATCTCCGCCAATTGCCCTGCACCGGCAGGGGTGGAGAGTGCCCGCCACATGGTGTCCACCTTGGCGTCTTGTTTTGCGTCGCTGGTTTTAAGCGCTGCTACTTGCTGCACAATCACTTGAAATTGTTCATGCAATTGCATTGTCGTTTTTTGCACCACACCTTCGCTGTCTTTACGCGCCGCGTCTGCTTCGCGCTTGTGATCGGCCAGCAATTTACTGGAAATCTCCGCCCCTGCATTCAGCACCGAAGCCTTCGCCGCTTGCGTCATTTCTTCACGGATACGGCTCCATTCCTCGCGTTGGGCGCGCATATCCTCCAGGCGCGCCTCTGCAAGTTGTAACTTATGCTCGGCTCCACCTTTGGCCACATAAAAACGTGCAGCCAATACAAATCCTATAATTGCCGCCACAAAAGCGGTATATGCGAAAACATCCATGACAAATCTCCAATTTTGAGGAATATATACCCCCATGACCAATACCGCCAATTCAAAATGTGCCGTTATCATCCTCGCCGCCGGGAATGGCACGCGCATGCGCTCTAGCTTGCCCAAAGTGTTGCACAAAATCGGCAACGCCCCGCTCATCGCCCATGTGCTCCGCACCGCTGCTGCACTCTCGCCAGAACGCGTGACCCTGGTCGTCGCCCCCGGAATGGACATGGTTCGCGCCTGCGCCAGTGAAACCTATCCTGCATGCCAATTTGCTGTCCAAGATCAACAACTCGGCACCGGCCATGCCGTGCGTATGGCCAAGGAAGCGCTCGCTGGATTTTCCGGTACTATTCTTATCATGTGCGGCGACACACCGTTGCTGCGTCCGGAAACACTGGTTGCCTTATGCGCCACTAAAAACGCTGCCGTGACCGTCCTGGGTATGCGTATGGCTGACCCCACGGGATACGGGCGTCTGGTCATTGAAGGAGGTAATCTTGCCCGGATTGTCGAACAGCGTGATGCCGCGCCGGAAGAAAAAGCCATCACCCTCTGCAATGCCGGTGTCATGGCTGTTGCATCCGAGCATTTATTCACGTTGCTGGAAACGCTCGGCAATCAAAATGCCAGTGGAGAATATTATTTGACCGATCTCATCGCTGCTGCCCGAGCCCAAGGCCTTAACTGTGCCGTCACCGAAGCCGAAGCCAGCGAAGTGCTCGGCATCAATACCCGCGCGCAGTTGGCTGCCGCTGAAAGCGCTTTGCAACAACGGTTGCGTAGCCGCGCCCTGGAGCAGGGGGCTACCTTAATTGATCCTTCCACCATCTATTTTTCTGTCGATACCGAACTTGGCCAGGATGTCATTGTGCATCCCTGCGTGGTATTCGGCCCCGGTGTGCGTGTCGAAAATGGCGCGGAAATTCGCTCTTTCAGCCATATTGAAGGTGCGCATATCGGCAAATGCTGCGTAGTTGGGCCCTATGCTCGCTTGCGGCCCGGTACGGTACTGGCTGCAGGTACGCATATCGGCAATTTCGTAGAAATCAAAAAATCCACCATTGGTGAGGGCGCAAAAATCAATCACTTGTCCTATGTTGGCGATGCGTCCGTCGGCGCGCATACCAATATCGGCGCAGGCGTTATCACCTGTAATTATGACGGTGTAAACAAACACACCACCACCATCGGTGAGCGTGCCTTCATCGGCTCCAACGCCGCATTAGTTGCCCCTGTGACTATCGGTGCGCATGCTGTGGTTGGCGCGGGTAGCGTTATTACCGAAAACGTCCCCGAAAGCGCACTGGCCTTAGGTCGGGGGCGACAGGTGATAAAGGACTTGTAGTTTTAAACGGTTACTTCGGCATGTGCCTGCGCCAGCACTTCTTCCATCGGATTCACCGGAAATTCCAGCGTTTCCTGGAACATGATGGTACCGGTATATCCGGTTGCCTCACCGGTGCGAATATACAGCTCGCGTAACTCGTTTTTTTCTGCTTCAGAAAATGCCCCATGGGAGCGTACTACCAGATCAAACTCGGTTGCTGTATCGCGTTTTTTGACAAAGCCATCCAATTGTAACGGGCCCAGTTGGGATAATTCCGTTTCTACCACAAAACGCGTATCCCCCGTGCGTGGCTGATTACGTCCGCGTTTTTCGCCGCGCTCACGCTCACGGCGGGTGAAGAAGCGAATAGGCCGCATCTCACCTTCCACCAGCACCGGTAAAAACAACGCCTGCCAACTATGCGGCGGTGCATCGGCATAAAGCTGGCGCATCATCCCAAATTCGCTTTGCGCCTTTTGCAGCAATTCCCCGTGGCCGGTATTTTCTAAAAACTGCGTATTACGCGGCCCGATCCATTCCCGCATATTGCCATTAGAAAGGGCATTCAGAAAAAACAACAGCCCCGTACTCAAATTCTGCAAACCACTTTGCATTGGGTTTGGGTTATTCGGATTATTGGGCAACACATGCGGCAATACATTTTGTACGAATTGCTTCGCCGCCTTGGGATCCGCGCTCACCAATTGTGTGAGTAACTGCTCCACACTATCCCACCCTTGTGCCAATGCCGGAAGCACAGCGGTTGGATTAGTCGGCGTATTGGCAACTAACGCCGCTTCCGGCGATAATGCCTGAAGCACTTGTATGGTCACCCGCGATCCTTCAGGCAAGGCAATGGGTAACGCCACATGCACATCGCCCAATGCAGATGACAATAACATTTCACCACTCGGAAAACTCCGCAATACCGTAGTTACAAGTGGGCTGCTTGGTAAAGGCGTTTGGTTTCCAGCGGGAGTGGATGTGCTTAGGGGGGAGGGCAGGGTAGACGGCAGCGAAGTTTGCAACGGAATATTGCGTGTATACGCATTATACGAAGGCAGCGCCGTATTTGCCGATCCTGACGGTTGTGGTGTTTCAGAAGCTACCGGAGTATTCGGTGGTATAGGCGGTGCGATAGTCAATACCTGCACCCGAAGCTGTGTATTGGTGGGTAAGGCAGTCATGCCGGCCGGCATTTCTGCTTGCGTGGCGGCGCGAATCAACGTGGCTTGCGTAATCGTCGCTTGCTGTGTGGCAGGCGCTGCGCCAGTTTGCACCGTGGCCTGCGTGCCCGTGTTGGCACTTCCTGTTTGCGAATTGGCAGATGCATTGCCGGTAAACGGCAGCTGCGTCGTGCCTGATTGCAATGCTGTAGGCGTACCAAGCGCCTGGCGCGGCGTTGCTACCACATCGTGCACTTCGCCATGTGCGGGCAGGGCGGCGGCTTCTTCCGGTGGCAAGCCGTCCACCGACACCAGATTTGCTCGTGCATTGACACCGCTGCCGGAAAGGCGGATCACCACCTCACTGCCGATCTTTAAAAATAATTTGCTTTGCAATAAGAAGTCCCCGCTATCGGTACGCAGGATAGGATTACCGGCAGGGTCACGGTTAAGCACGAATCCGGTGAGAATACTTCCCGTTGGAAGTGCTGCCAGCAATGTTTTTCCTTGGGATTCCGTCGCTGTAAGCGCCGCTCCATCGGCTGTGACGGCAAGCGGGCCGCTCGGAGAAGCAATAGACGGAATCGGCGTGATGATAATATCCGCCATAATTTCACTTTACCGCTGCATCAGCTTAACGGCAATAGAGGCGGCGTCCGTGGCAGCAGTGGAACCCGGAGCGCGGGAAATCAGAGATTTCTGATGGCGGATCGCATCCTTCACCTTATTATCCCGGCGAATGACACCCAGTAACCGTGGTGACATATTCAAAAAATTCATGCACGCCCGGTTTAATGCCTGATACGTCGCGTCGCCTTCTTTTTGCGTGCTCACCTGATTGACCACCACTTCCATCTCTGGCGCACGGCGATCAGTGAGCAGTAGCTTGATAAACGCATAGCCATCGGTAAGCGAGGTCGGCTCATCCGTCACTACCACCACGCAGCGGGTAGCCAGCGCCGCCAATTGCCGGACTTGCGTCTCCACGCCTGCGCCCAAATCCAGGATGATCATGTCATAGTCTGCCTGCAGCCCTTTGAGTCCCGCTTCAAATTCCTGAAAACGCTCAGCCGAAAGTGAAGCCAGACTCGCCGAACCGGAACGTCCGGCCAGAATATCAAATTTGCCTTCCTCATAGCGAATCACCGCTTCTTTCAGCGTATGCCGCCCCGCCAGTGCTGACGCAATATCCCGCTGCGGCGTTAAACCCAGCTGCACGTCCACGTTGGCCAGGCCAATATCGCCGTCCACCAACAACACCCGGCGCCCGGAGCGGGCGATGACGCTGGAAAGGGTGATCGAAAGCCACGTCTTGCCCACGCCGCCTTTGCCGGAAGCCACTGCAATTAAATTGCTGATAGGCGCGCTCATGCGGCCTCCATGGTAGTAATTTTCGCCGCACTCACCGCGGATTTTACGCTCTCACCCAAATACGCTACATCCGTTCCCAGTGCGATCAAACGATACCCATCCTTCGCCCGCTGCCTTGCTACTTCCGGATTTCCGGCAAAAATACCAACAGGAATGTGCTTCGCTTCACAGGCTTTTTTTACCGTATGAATTGCTGCCGCTACTTCCGCATGGTCAATCTGTCCGCGTAAGCCCATGCTGTCCGACAAATCAAACGGGCCGATAAACACGGCGTCAATGCCCTGAACCGATAAAATATCCTCTATCGCTTTCACTGCGTCGATATGCTCGATTTGAATGATCGTAGAAGTTGCCGCATTTGCACCGGCAATGTAATCGGTAAAGTGAAACCCAAACCCATGTGCCCGCCCAAGCCCCACGCCGCGCTCACCGATCGGGCGGTATTTCGTATGACGCACCACCTGCCGCGCTTCTTCCGCCGAGCCTATTTGCGGCACGATCACGCCGTCGCAGCCCGCATCCAGCACTTGCTTGATATAAATCACATCATTCCATGGCACGCGCGCAATCACCGGGCAACGTCCGGCGGCAGCCTGGCAGAATGATTTCAGGTCCAGCGGCGTCAGGGTGGAATGTTCCAAATCCACCATCAACCAATCCACTCCCGTCAGCGAAAGCAGCTCCGCAACATCCGGGGAAGCAATGGTGAGTATGGTGCCGATGCAAGCATGGGTCTTCAACGCGGTATTTAAGTTCATAAGCCCGTTTTATCCTTTTTGTGTCTGGGAATCTAGCAACATCCGCGCCAACTGGGCGGCATCTAAAGTAGAAATTTCACCGACCACCCGTGCGCTCATGCTAAGCCCGGCAAAGGCAAGTCCACGCGCATCGACTGCCGCCAGCAATCCGCCATAACGCCGCGCCGCATCCGCCCGCGTAACCAGCAACCGCGCAATGGAGGTATGGGTAAATGCCCGTGCGGTGTCACATGCCTCGTAAGGATCCATCCCGGCAGGCAGTGTAAGTACTGGTTCCGCTTTGGCGCTGGCTATAAGGTCGTTTAATTCATTGATTTCTTTGGAATTATATGGATTGCAGCCTGCCGTATCAATCAGTAGCAGATTGTGCGGGGGAACCGTTTTTATGGCTTGCTGCAATTCGCTGGGGTTACTTGCGACCTTTAAGTGTACATGCAAAATTTCGGTAAAGGCAGAAAGTTGTTCAATGCCCCCGGCGCGTTTGTCATCAGTGGTAATCACCTGTACTGCCATCCGCTCAATCGCGGCATAGGCCGCAAGCTTGGCGATAGCCAGCGTTTTCCCGACACCCGGCGGCCCGACCAGCATAATCCGGTTGCCCGGTTGGAGCGAAAGGGGTGAAAAACGGAATAAAATGCCAATTAACTTGGTCAGCGCCTTGGCCTCGAGCGGCGCCCGCCCGCCGCCGGACAAGGATTGCAAGGCAAATAGCTTGTCCAAATCCAGCGAACGCGCCTTATAAATCATCCGGCCTGCAAGTGCTTCCGGTATACCATGGTAGCGTAGTAAAAACGCCAATTCATCGAGCCAGCCCTCACTTTGCGCATTCGGCGCCAATATTTCAGCTCCGCTACGCGGTGCAGCAGGAGCAGGGGCTGTGCGTGCTACGGGGGGAGGGAGTGGCAGATCGTCATCATCCTCAATAGCGGCAGTGACGGTGATTTCCCGTGTTTTCCGGTTCGCCGTAGAAGAAAGAATAATCGCCTCATCGCCCAACGCCGCACGCACCATGGCCATCACGGCGGGCATATCGGCGGCAGTAAAGCTGCGTAGTTTCATAGCGGTGCTGTATGCCTTTTACGCTTTGTTTTGCGAAATTGCACTGCCAGCCCATACGCACTAATCACGCCCCATGCCGCTTCCAGTAAAAATGCCGCCAAATTAAAATCCCACCACAGGGATGCCAGCAACAACACTGCCCCACCAAAATTCAGACCTAAATACAAGTAGCTATCATGCGTAATCTTATTTTTTTGCAGCAAAAAATAGGCGGCCAGGAACATAATAGTTCCTGCATTGCCGATGAGTGTAAAAAACAAATTCATACTTCCTTCCACCTCTTTCTAACACCAACACCTCTTTCTAACACCAACACCTCTTACTTCCTTAAACTTTTTACGCAAGAGGTGCTGGTGAAGAAATCATATCTGCCCTAACGTCTTAATCCGTGCACGTGGATGAATTTCATTCTGTGACATCACAATTGTCGTTGGCCTGAACCGCTCCACAATGGAGCGCACGTAAGGCCGTGAAACCGGGCTGGTGAGCAACACGGGTGATTCGCCCTGCATGGCGATCTGGTCGAATTTGGTGCGTACCGCCGTAATAAATTCCTGAATCCGCGTCGGCGCCAGCGATAAGGAGCGTTCATCCTTATCCCCTGAAATTGCTTCCGAAAAAATCTGTTCCCATTGCGGCGATAAGCTTAAAATTGGAATATAACCACCCGCCGCCGTATTGGCATGGCTGATCTGCCGTGCCAGCCGCATGCGTACGTGCTCGGTAATTAGCAGCATGTTTTGCGATACCCGCGTTGCTTCAGCCACGGCTTCCAAAATGGTCGAAAGATCGCGGATAGAAACCATTTCGCGTAACAGGTTTTGCAACACGCGCTGTACACCGGAAACAGAAATAAGAGACGGAATCGTCTCGGAAATAAGCTTTTGTTGTGTTTTTCCAAGGTCATCCAGTAATTTCTGGGTTTCGGTATAGGACAATAATTCACCCAGATTATCCTTAATCACCTCGGTCAAATGCGTGGTGATGA
>CAZGVV010000055.1:0-13250 GCA_964529155.1 uncultured Rickettsiales bacterium | reverse complement strand
CGAAGGCGGCCGTACCATCGGCGCAGGCGTCGTCGCGAAAATTGTGGAGTAGTTACTGCTCTCACTACGAAAAAAGCCGGGAATAACATTCCCGGCTTTTTTTATGTCTAGTGCTATAGTTATTTCAATTTAACATTATACGTAGGCGAACATAGTGTTTTCGAGAACCGGAGCGCAGCGTACAGGTGTACGTGAGCACTGGAAGCACAGAAAACACTCTTTGCAGCCATGTATAATGGTAAAGTGGAATAACTATATGCCGTTAAAGACCGTAAGGATACATACGCTTATTGATGCATCTTTTCTTCCAGAATAATCGCATTTACATCATTTTCCCACGCCCCATTCGCCCCCGGTAGTTGCTGCGCACGCTGCGCGTCTTCACGGGCTTGACGGAATTGCAGGCGCAAACGGTTTGCCATGCTGCGTTGGTGATAGAGCATTGCATTGCCGGGGTTAGCGGCAATCGCATTATCCGCCAACTGCAGCGCCGTATCACCATCTGCGCGCGCACCGGTTTCGTCCTTCATCTGGCGACGAATGACGCCGCGCTGTAGGTACGCTTCAATATTTCCCGGATCCGTTGCAATGGCCTGATTATACAGCGTCAGTGCCTCATTATAATCCTGCTTCATCACCGCTTGTGCCGCCGTAAGCATGAGTTGCTGCGCCGGTCCCACCTGTAATAGCTGCGCGCTGGCGGAATGTACTACGCCAAGCAGCCCTATGAACGGCACTAAGAAAAGAGGTTTTAGGTAGCGCATACTACCGTATGTAGCGCACGCGCATGCGACGAGCAAGATGGATTATGTAACACTTTTCTGAAAAACGAAACCTTACGCCGCCTCAACCAATGCCGGTGTGGCGCGTTGTTTTTGCTCGCGTGCTTTCAGGTAATATTCAATGGTGTGCTTCAAACCGTCACGCAATCCCGTGGTCGGCACCCAACCCAAATGTTCGCGGGCATTACGCACCAAAGGCACGCGTGACTGAATGTCCTGATAACCCTTGCCATAATATTGCTGGCCCTGCACGATTTCCACCGGCACACGCTGCGCGATGTTTTCAAACCCGGGGAACTCCGCGGTGATTTCCAGCATCATCGTTGCCAAATCGCGCATGGAGATTTCATTGTCCGGGTGACCAATGTTGAAGATGCGGCCACTCGCACAGCCGTCTTTATTTTCAATAATCAGCATCAACGCCTCAATCGCGTCGCTCACGTAAAGCATGCAACGTTTTTGCGCGCCGCCGTCCACCAAATGAATCGGGCGGTCATGTAAAATCGCGCTCAGGAACTGCGTCACCACGCGGCTGGAGCCTTCTTTTGGTTCCCATGGGTTATCTAATTTTGGGCCAATCCAGTTGAACGGGCGGAATAGAGTAAACGGCAGACCACGATGGTTCCCATAGGCATAAATCACACGGTCCATGAGTTGCTTGCAGCTTGAATAAATCCAGCGCTCTTTTTCGATCGGCCCGGTTACCAATGTACTGGCTTCTTCATCATAAGGCCCATCCAGGCTCATGCCATATACTTCGGAAGTGGACGGAAACACCACGCGTTTGTTATATTTCACGCAATGGCGGATAATTTCCAAATTCGCCTCAAAATCCAATTCAAACACGGCAAGCGGATTTTTCACATAGGTCGCAGGCGTGGCAATCGCCACCAGCGGCAGAATAACGTCACATTTCTTAACGTGATATTCGACCCATTCCTTATTGATGGTAATATCGCCTTCCACGAAATGAAACCGGGGGTGATGCAAACATGGCTCTAACTTATCATCACGGATATCCATGGCATATACTTCCCAATCCGGGCGCTGTTTGAGAATGGCTTCCGATAGATGACTACCGATAAAACCGTTTGCGCCGAGGATAAGAATTTTCATGGAGCCTCTATTAAATAAAAATAATGGGAAACGTATGAGGCACTTTACCAAGAAGCTGGCGCGGTTGCAATCAATACCGATAAATTATAACCAACTGATTAAGCTGATTTTTCCAATATAACCCTAGGAGAATTGCCATTATTTTCTTCCAGCACCTCTTTCACCACGAAATGAGGGCGTTTGCGCACTTCCATGTAAATTCGCCCCACATATTCGCCAATCAGGCCCAAACCGGTCATGGTGACACTAATTAATAAGAATAAAATAGCAAACAGGGTAAACACCCCATCCACTTCCGGCCCAAGCACCAAGCGCCGCCCAAGCATATAGATCACCAGTATTAAGCTACTCGCTGAAAGCGCCATGCCGACCAGCGTAAAAAGCTGTAACGGCACCACTGAGAAGCCGGTCATCAGATCGAAATTATAGCGGATAAGCTTATATAAATTATAATTAGACGTCCCGGCTGCGCGCTCGGCATGCCCCACCTCAATCTCCGTGGGGTTACCCGCCAGATATTGACTCAACGTGGTAATAAACGGAGTTGCTTCGCCGCTTTCTACAATTTGCTCAACAATTTCACGACGGTAAGCACGCAACATACATCCATGGTCACGCATGCGTATATTGGTAATGCGCTCACGCACAATGTTTGATAAGCGCGAAATGCCTTTGCGCCAGGCTTTATCTTGTCGATCCCCACGATAACCGCCGACCACATCGTGCCCCTGCTCAATAAGCGCCAGCAGTTTGGGGATGTCTTCCGGGGGATTTTGCAAATCACAGTCTAAAGTCACCACCACATCACCCCGTACACGGGCAAATCCCGCCATAATCGCCGGGTGTTGCCCGTAATTACGCATGAATTGCACTACGCGCACTTGGGAAGGCCGCTCGTGGAACAGCTGCCTTAGCACATCTTGTGAACCATCCTTACTGCCGTCATTTACGAAAATAACTTCGTAAGGCCGGGACAACGCATCCAATACAGGAAATAACCTTGCCGCCAGAAGCGGCAAAGTTTGCTGTTCATTATAAACAGGGATAACGACGCTTAAATACATCGCAGGTCCTTAAATAATTGTTATTTTCCAGCCTGCTGCTCATACGCGGTGCGCAGATGCAACGGACGTGCTTCTTGTGAAGCGTTTTTGTCAAAATATAGACGGGTCGGGTTTGCACTGTAACCTGGCATATGCAGTTCCGTTACACTGGGGCGCAGCACCAGCAACGTATAATCTTTGCCGTCTACTTTAGTAACAAAATCTTTTCCCTGACCAGCAGTGTGGTAGGTGACATTAATAACTTTATTATCCCACTCATGGTTCACGCCTTTCACGCGTATCAATGCATCCTGGCTGTCTTTAAAATAACCGACTTCTACGGTTTCATTCTTACTTCCGGAATAAATTTCACCGTAAGGCAACATGGGCTTTCCTTCACCAGCAAATGCACTGAATGCACCAAATAAAACAACAAGTGCAACAAAAAAACCGTGCATGCGTGACATAGATGTACTCCTTACGAGATAAACAGCATGCATAGCTTTAGCGTTTTTTGACAATAGTTACCAGCGATTTTATCACGCGGTCCTGATCGGCCTCGGTTAAGGTAGGGAATAATGGCAGGCTGCAAATACGCTCGCCAGCCCTCAGGGCATGTGGAAAATCCTGGGGACGCCAGCCATATGCTTCCTGATACCAGGAGAAACAATGTGCCGCCTGGTAGTGCAATCCAAGACCAATATCTTCTTCTTTCATTTCATTAATCACCTCATCACGCGCATTTACTCGCACGGTAAATAAGTGCCAGGCATGCTGATGGGCGTATGCAGGTGGCTGAGTGATTTCTATCTCAGGCACGCCAGCGAATGCCGCGCGATACCGATCCGCCAGCAGAGTGCGTGCCGTAATAAAACCATCCAGCGCCGGAAGCTGGTGTATGCCCAGTGCCGCTTGAATATCCATCATATTGTATTTAAAGCCCGGCATCTCAATGTCATATTGCTGACTGCCGGATTTAGAAAAGCGATTGAATGCCTCACGGTCTATGCCATGAAAGCGCAAGCGCTCAATGCGCTTAATCACCGCCTCATCCTGGGTAATGACCGCACCGCCCTCACCCGTTGTCATATTTTTGTTGGGGTGGAAACTCATTACCTGAATATCGCCAAACGTCCCCAAACGCTTACCCTTATATTCGGCACCAATGGCATGTGCGCAATCTTCTACCACGCGCAAATTATGCTTTTTCGCCAGCGCATAAATAGGGTCTAAATCCACCGGCAAACCGGCAAAATGCACCGGCATAATAGCCCGCGTATAGGGAGTGATTGCCGCTTCAATACGGCTTATATCCATATTAAGCGTAGCGGGGTCAATATCCACAAGAACTGGCCTGGCACCCGCAAGTACGATGGTATTAAGTGTGGCGGCGAAAGTAAACGGCGTGGTAATTACTTCCGACTCCGCTTCCAAATCCAAGGCCAGCAAAGCAAGATGCAACCCGGCCGTAGCCGAGGTGAGGCATAATGCACGCCGCCCACCATGATAATCGGTCAGCATCTGCTCAAATTTTGCTACGCGGGGGCCTGTAGTAATCCAGCCCGAGCGAAGCGTTTCCACCACTTCAGCAATAGCTTCTTCGCTAATAACGGGCCGGGCAAAGGGAAGAAATTGAGTCATTATTTATCCTTATTAGTAAGTAAAACAAAACCCTCAGGCGGATTTGCTGTAAGCGGGACCATATGCAAACTGCACGATCTATGCTGCAATTCCGGAAGCGTATTTTCAGAAACCAATACATACATCGTATGCCCAGACTGTTTACAACGCGTGATAAATTCATTGGAATCAATCATCCAGCGCTTAGTATTTGAATTAATGGTAGTGCCAAATTCCAACTCCCCCTTATAATCCACTACTGTAACGTTACGATTGAGGTAAAGGGGCAAATCCTGACGGTAATTGCCGTAAATCACCACCTCGTCGTCTGGGGTAAGCTGCGGTGCAAGCTCTGTTGCCACTGCTTTCACTGAGCCACGCGAATAATGCGGCGCAGCCACTTGCACCATATATCCCAGAGGTGCGGTCAGTGCCGCCGCATAAACACATATCCGCGCAAACAGGTCTCGCCGTTGCCATGCCTGCAAAAGATGCGGCGTTATAAGCACTGCAAGCGGAGGGAAGCAGGGATAAATATAGGGAATTAATTTAGAATGCGACGAGGAAAAAAATAAAAACGGCAACACCGCCCACAATAACAATAACACCCGGTAGGGCTCCCGATTCCGCCGCTCCTGCCAGAGCGCCCGCAGCATCAGCGGCAGCCAGGGCATCGCCCCAACCGTAAGCACCGCAATGAAAAACCACCACGGCTGCACGCGCCGATGCACATCGGTCAAAAAGCGGCTGAAATGCTCGTGCAGAAAATAAAATTTCCAAAATTCCGGATAGCGCGCACCTGCTGCAATGTGCCAGGGCAGTGCAATAACCAGAAACAACACTATTCCCGTCGGCAACCGCAGCTTTAACAACAACGCCCAGCGCTTGGTCAGCACTAGCCATGCAAGCACAATCATCCCCGGTAATGCGATGGCAACCAGGCCTTTGGCCAGCATTCCCAACGCCGCCGCCACATACATAGTGTACACTACCCACGCGCGCGGCTTTTCTTCCCGCGCGGCCATAATGAAACAAAGCATCGTCGCAGTCACGCATACCGTGAGCGGCACATCCAGCATCACCACCCGGCTTAAACTAAATCCAAGCCACGTGGTCGCCAATACCAGCGCTGCCGCCACGCCTTCACGCCGCGTATATAGCACGCTGGCCAACGCGTAGGTCAGCATACATAACGCCACGGAAAGCAATGCAGTAAGCAACCGCCCGGAAAACTCACCCCAGCCGAATAATGAAAACATCCCGGCTTCCATCCAGTAAAATAAAGGCGGCTTCTCAAAATATGGCACGCCGTTGATATGCGGTATAATCCAGTCGCCACTCACCACCATTTGCCGCGCGATTTCAATATAGCGCGCTTCGCTCGGTGTAATGTAGGGGTGTAGACCCAAACACAGCAAAAACGCCACACTCAATAAAAGCGTAAGCCGCAATGGGGAAAGGGAGAGAAGATGCATAAGTCTTATGGAGTAAGCAAAACACGTGGCGCTGTCAATGCACTCCACCTTCTGCGACAGGTTTTGCATGCGGATCATTGCGGGGCATAAAGAAAAACGTGAGGACAGCCGCTACCGCCATCACAACGGCCAGCAACGCAAACGCATCACTATAGGCCATGATGGATGACTGTAATTGCAACTCCCGGTATAGTCGCGCTGCACCACCGGGTAAATTTACCGCCGCATTATAGGCCGGATTATACGGCGACAGGTGCTCAGAGAGATACGCCTGGTGCATTTGCGTATGCCGAACCACATAGGTTGAAAATAACGCAATTCCCACACTGCCACCTAAATTCCGTGCCAATGAAAACAGCGCCGACGCATTATTATTTTTTCCCTTAGGAATATGCATGAATGCCAGTGTGCTGGTGGGAATAAATACAAATGGCAGGCCGAGCATCTGAAATACGCGCATCCACATAAAATGCTGATAATCCGTCTGCGGCGAGAAATAAGTTGTACCCCACATGCCAAACGCAATCAGTGAAAAACCCAGTGTCATCAGATAACGCGCCTGCACACGTGATACCAATTTACCGGAAATCGGCATCAAAAACATCACCGCAAGCCCGCCGGGTGAGAGAATAAGCCCGGCCCACGTCGCATTATACCCAAACGCCGATTGCACCAGAAGCGGCATAAGCGCGCTGCTGGAATACAGAATCATCCCGACCAGAAAAATCAATAAACACGACAGCCCGAATCCCCTGTCTTTCAATAAGCGCAAATCCACTACCGGTTCTTTCTGCCGCAACAACCACATTACTGACGAAAGCAAGCAACCGGCAGCGATGATGAAAAAGGTGACGATAAAATTGCTGCCGAACCAATCTTCCTGCTGCCCTTTATCCAGCACGATTTGCATGCTCCCTAATCCCAGCGCAACCAACGATAACCCAATGTAGTCAACTGATTTAAATCCATGCGCTTTGGCGTCTGGCGGGTCTTTGATAATACGTGAAATAAGTATGGCGGTGATAATCCCCACCGGCACGTTGATATAAAAAATCCACCGCCAGCTGTAATTATCGGTAATCCACCCGCCAAGCGTCGGCCCCAGAATGGGGGCAACAATCAGCGTAAGTCCAGTAATAGCAAATACGCTTCCACGCTTATGCGGTGGAAAGGCGTCCAGCACAATAGCCTGTTGCGTCGGCTGCAATCCTCCGCCGGCCAAACCTTGCAGTAATCGGCACACCACCAGCATGCCGAGGGAATTGGAAAGCCCACACGCAAGGGATGCCAATGTAAACCCTATGATACAGCCAATGAAAAACCGCTTTCGGCCAATGACATTGGAAAGCCAACCTGAGAGTGGAAGAATAATACCATTTGATACCAGGTATGATGTCAGTACCCATGTACTCTCATCTTCCGTCGCCGCCAGATTCCCTGCGATGTGCGAGAGGGAAACGTTTACAATGGTTGTGTCCAGCACTTCCATAAACGTCACAACACTTACCAGCACCGCAATCAGCCAGGGATTCACGCCTGAGCCGTCATAGGTGCTTTTCGCCGCGTTCATGGTGTTAGCGGGTGCTCACCGTTGGCACCACCGACATGCCAGGGCCAATGGCCAGTGCGGGGTCTGGCCGTTCATCGAACACAATTTTTACCGGCACGCGCTGCACGATTTTCACGAAATTACCGGTGGCATTTTCCGGCGGAAATGCTGAGAAGCGCGCACCTGTACCGTTTTGGATACTATCCACTTTGCCACGGTATGTTTTTCCCGGATATGCATCCACTTTAATGCTGACTTCCTGGCCGGGCTTCATGTGAGTGAGTTGTGTTTCTTTGAAATTAGCGACAATCCAATATTCACTACTCACCACTGCCGCCAGTGATTCACCGGCTTGCACATACGCACCTTGCTCAACATTTTTGCGGGTGATACGGCCGTCAAAGGGCGCAGTAAGCTCGGTATCATGCAATTGCGTTTCGGCATCCGATACATCGGCTTCGGCTTTTTTTACCGCCGCTTCCAATTCCCGTACCGTAGCTTCCGCCGCGGCCACCGCTTTGGGCGCGGTTTGAGCGGAGCGCAGGCGGGACTGGGCATAAGCCACTTGCGCGCGGGCTTGTTTTTCATTAGCCACCGCATCATCCAATTGTTTTTTACTGCGCGCCAGATCACTCATAGACTGGTAGCGCTTCAAATCCGCCGTTGCAATGTCGAGTGCCGCCTGCGCCACCCGCGCTTGCGCCCGCGCCGAATCAACATCAGAAGGCGCGGTTACACTGGTGCTGGCGAAATTATGCTGCCCGACAGATGCCCGTGCTTGCGCCGCTTCTAAATTCGCATGCGCCTGGTCAAGACGGATCTGGTAATCGGTGGGATCAATTTTGATCAGCACATCACCTGCTTTTACCACTTGATTATCCACAATATTCACCGCCGCCACATATCCCGGCACTTTCGGGCTAATTGCCACGATATGCGCGTCAATCTGCGCATCATCGGTGGATTCTTTGCCTGCACTCATCAATACATGCACCCCCCCAGCAATTAGGGCCGCAAGTGCAACGGCAAGGATGATGGTTTTCTTTTTAGCGGTAAGTTTTGGCATATTACTGTACTATATAGTTCAGAATAAAAGAGCAAGCTACGTTTGCGAGTACACGTCTATTTTAGGTGATTTCTTTTTCCTCCGCAGGCCGTGGTTTTGGTTGCTTAATCAATACGCCACCCTTGGTTTTACGTTGTAATTCCGAATCCTCAAACAACCGAATCACCCCATACTCGCCATCAAATCCGGCCTTACGAATAACATTTCCGGCCCGCAAGCGTGTTATCGCTTCCGCCAACAGTGAAGACTCAGCGCGTGCAATATCTTCCAGCGGCACCTGCTCCAAAATACTCAGCTCTGCCCCGAGCGCCCCGGTAATACGCGCATAGGCAGTTTTAACTTTTTTACTGGCTTGGCCAACGCCATGAATTTCACCCAGTATTTCCGGCAACGGAACCAGGCTTAAGACATCGCCATCGCAATGGGCATGCGCTCCCTCCTCCCGGTCCGCCAATGCCGCGACACGGTTTAACACACCCACGGTTACCCGCTTACCGCACACCGGGCACAAGCCGCCATACGCCAGCGTTTCTTCGGGTGTCAGGCACACGCCACAATTACGGTGACCGTCTAAATGGTATTTTCCCTCTTCTGGAAAAAATTCCACGGTGCCACCATATCCCACACCCGTTTCCAGAGCATGCTTCAAGGAAAAATAATCCAGCTCCGTGTCAAACAACGTCGCCTCACGCCCCAATTTATGTGGTGAGTGTGCATCTGAACTGGAAGTCAGGCGGAAACGGTCGAGCGATGACACACGCCGATTCATGGCAGGGTCTGAGGACAACCCGGTTTCCACAGCGAACACATGGTGTGACAAATCGCCATAGCAATCATCAATGCAATCAAACCCGGATTGCGAACCGAGCGCCGCAAACCACGGCGTCCAGATATGGGCAGGTTGCAAGAATGCTTCTGGGTCTACCCCTAATGTTATTTCCAACAAATGCCTGGAATCCAAACCTAAAATAGGCCTGCCATCGGCCTCTAAATTGCCTATGCGCGCAAGCTTGGCGACCAGACGGTCAGCGGCGTCAAAACTCGGCACATAGATAAGGTGATGGACTTTGCGCGTGCGTTCAGTTTTTTTATAGATCGTGGAAATCTCCACCGACAAAATAAATCGCACGATTTTCCGGCATGCCACAGGCAGGCTTGCGTGCACATAGGCTTCGATATCAGGCCGCAGGCGAAATAATCCTGGTTCTGCCGGCACCAGTTTTTCCTTGAGTTCGGCTCGCCACACGGGATGCGTAAAATCTCCCGTTGCCACGACTTCAATGCCTTTGAGCGCACCCCAGAAAGCCAGATGCTCTAAATCGGCATTTCGTGCGCAAGCATAGGCGTGGCGGGAATGAACGTGAAGATCCGCGTGGTAACGCATGCGCTAATGCACCGATGGCTTAGCAGGCAAGCGGGCAAAAAACGGATCTGTCCAGCGCGGCGGCAAACAGGTGATAAGCCACAGCGGCACAGACAACATCCACGGAAACGCAATGCGCGCTTTGTTGCGCCTAAGCCCACGCGCAATGATGGAAGCGGCGCGCTCGGCCGACATGATAAACGGCATGCGGAAGGGATTGCGGTCGGTCATGGGGGTTCGGATATAGCCGGGGCAAATGACGCATACTTTTACTCCGCGCGCGCTGAGCAATCCGCGTAGCCCCTCACCATATACACGCACGGCTGCTTTGCTGGCACTATAGGCTGGAGCGCTGGGCAGGCCACGATACCCGGCGAGTGAGGCCATCAGCGCGATCTGGCCGGAGCCGCGCTTACTCATACGGGGAATAATCGGGCCTATGGTATTGACTACGCCGTCTATATTAACCCCAAGAATTTTCCGGGCCTGTTCCGCGGATTCGCCATGCAACAATCCACCGCCACTTCCGGCCGATATACCAGCGTTGGCGATGAGTAAATCTATCGGCATACGGCTATCCGCGCTGATAAGCCATTCAGACATCGCGTCCTGATCCATCACATCGATCCGGGCGGCTTCCACCTTGGCACCCAGGGCACGGCATTCGGAGGCAATGGCTTCTAAACGCGCCTCATTTCGCCCCTGTAACAATAAAGTAACGTTTGGACGTGCATAATAGAGAGCAAGCGCCCAGCCAAGCCCGCTGCTGGCGCCGGTAATTGCAATAATAGCGGGGAACTTTAATTTGTTGGTTGCATCTGTCATTCTATGACATATATCATTTGCCTATGAGCACATACAACAGCCTTTGCGTATTTTGTGGCGCACAAAATGCGGTGGATCCCATTTATCTGGAACTTGGCACACGCCTGGGTCAGGCAATGGCGGAGCGTAAACGTAAATTGGTCTATGGTGGTGGCGATTGCGGCATCATGGGTGCTGTGGCGAATGCAGTTATGCAGGCAAATGGCCACGTAACAGGCGTGTTCCCCATCAGTTTACGCAATTTAGAACGCGAGCATCGCGGCCTTACTGAAATCGTGATGGTAGGCAGCATGCATGAGCGCAAAAAATTGATGTTCGATTTAAGCGACGCATTCATCGTATTGCCCGGTGGGTTTGGCACTATGGATGAGATGTTTGAAATTCTCACCTGGCGGCAATTACAATTGCACCAGAAGCCGGTGATTATTGTGAATTATAATCATTACTGGGACCCGCTCATTTCCTTAATGGAAAATATCATCCACCAACGTTTCGCCCGGGTAGAAACTGAAGGATTTTATCAGGTAGTGGAAGACGTTGAGCACGTGTTTGCTGCGTTGGAATTATGATGGATGACACGCTGGTCGGAGACAGGCTTTCCGCCGTTTCGATCACCGGAAGACATTGGGAAATACGCCAGGCGGATAACCGTATAGCCGCTGCCATTGCCCGCGAATGGGATATACCGGAAATACTCGCCCGCATGCTGCTTGCACGCGGCATAGCGCCCGATGATATGGGCCATTTTCTAAATCCCAATCTTAAAACGCAACTACCTGACCCTTCGCATTTACTAGACATGGATAAGGCTGCTGGCCGCTTGGCCACAGCGGTGGTGGCGGGTGAAACCATTGCCGTTTTTGGTGATTACGACGTGGACGGCGCCACGGCAAGCGCAGTACTGCTACGATTTTTCAGCCTTCTTGGCAAACGTCCGCTACTACATATTCCCGACCGAATTACAGAAGGTTATGGCCCAAATGCACCAGCGTTTTTAGCATTAAAGAATAAAGGCGCGAGCGTAGTGATTACGGTAGATTGCGGCACCCTGGCTTTTGCGCCGCTTGCCAGCGCACATGAGGCAGGACTGCATGTAATTGTCGCAGATCACCATATGGCGGAAGCACGACTGCCGGAATGCTATGCGCTGATCAATCCGAACCGGCTAGATGAAACATCGCCACACCGACAATTAGCGGCGGTGGGCGTGGCATTTTTGCTGACGGTTGCGGTGCAACGTGAACTAAAACGCATGGGCTGGTTTGCCACGCGTCCCACACCGGATTTACTGTCTTTATTGGATTTAGTGGCACTGGGCACCGTGTGCGATGTAGTCCCACTTACAGGCATCAACCGCACTCTGGTATCGCAAGGCTTGAAAATCATGGCGACACGCGCCAATACTGGGCTTCGTACATTAATGGATGTCGCACGGGTAGATGAACCTCCAAGCGCGTACACGTGTGGTTTTATTTTAGGGCCGCGTATTAATGCGGGGGGGCGTGTTGGCACGGCGGAATATGGCGCGCGGCTGCTTTCGACCGATGATGAAAGCGAAGCGCTTATGCTGGCGCAGGCGCTGGATCAATATAACACCGAGCGAAAAACCATTGAAACCCTGGTGATGGATGAAGCGATGGCCATGGCCGAGGCGCAGATCGCTAATCACAGCGTAGTGTTAGTGGCGGCGGATCACTGGCATCCCGGAGTGATCGGCATTGTGGCCGGGCGCATAAAAGAACGTTTCGGCGTGCCTGCAGCGGTGGTGGCACTGAGTCATGGCATCGGCAAAGCATCGGCGCGCTCGGTTGCAGGATTTGATTTCGGCGCAGCCGTAATTGCCGCCGTGGAAGCGGGTATTCTTAAAATCGGCGGCGGCCATGCGATGGCAGCGGGATTTACAGTGGAAGAATCATATTTGCCTGCCTTGCAGGCATTCCTGGAACAACGCTTTGCGCAGCAGGGTGCATCTGCCAGCGGCAAATTAATGCTGGATGGGTGCCTGGCACTTTCCGGCGCTACACCAGAGCTAGCCGCAGCATTGGAGCGCGCGGCTCCATTTGGCCAATCCAATGCTGCACCACGTTTAATGCTGCAACATGTGATGCTGGCCGATATTCAAGAAATTACCAATGGTCATTTGCGCCTGATCCTCACGGATGAACGCTGCCGCGTAACGGCCATGGCCTTTCGCGCAGCAGGAACACCCTTTGCCGACGCGCTCATGCAACATCGGGGCAAACGGATACATATAGCGTGCACATTGCGTCTTTCGATATGGCAAAACCGGCCACAGGTGAAGTTGACGGTGGAAGATGCAATGGCAGTTAATTGAGTGAGATAATTAATCCTTAATGATTAGTCCTTCGTTGTTAGCCGATAGTATTTGCCCCTAATGTCTTAAGGGCGGT
>CAZGVV010000054.1:0-13327 GCA_964529155.1 uncultured Rickettsiales bacterium | reverse complement strand
CGCTTTTCGTTGCGCACGATGATGTCGGGCGCGCGCAGCTCGATCAGGCGCTTCAGACGGTTGTTACGGTTGATGACGCGGCGATAGAGATCGTTGAGGTCAGATGTCGCGAAACGGCCACCATCCAACGGCACCAATGGGCGCAGTTCAGGCGGGATAACCGGCACTACATCAAGCACCATCCATTCCGGTTTGTTTTCGGATTCCAAAAACGCTTCCACCATTTTCAGGCGCTTCACCAGTTTTTTGCGGCGGGCTTCGGAAGTGGATTCAGACAGCTCGGAGCGCGCACTGATTTTTTCCTGCTCCAGATCGATTGCCGAGAGCATGGTTTTAATGGCTTCAGCGCCGATTTGCGCAGTGAATGTGCCGTCGCCGAATTTTTCAACGGCGTCGTAATATTGTTCTTCCGACAGCAACTCACCGGCCTTGAACGGCGTAAGACCGGATTCGGTAACCACATAAGATTCGAAATAGAGCACCTTTTCCAAATCTTTGAGCGTCATGTCGAGCAGCGTGCCGATGCGGCTTGGCAGGGATTTCAGGAACCAGATATGCGCAACCGGCGACGCCAGCTCAATGTGGCCCATGCGCTCGCGGCGCACTTTGGAGGTGGTAACTTCCACACCGCATTTTTCGCAGACGATGCCGCGATATTTCATGCGTTTGTATTTACCGCACAAGCATTCGTAATCCTTGATCGGCCCGAAAATGCGCGCGCAGAACAAGCCATCACGCTCAGGCTTAAAGGTACGGTAGTTGATGGTTTCGGGCTTCTTCACTTCCCCGAACGACCAGGAGCGGATTTTATCCGGGCTGGCGATGGAGATTTTGATTTCATCAAACGGCTTAGCCGCTGTAATGGCACCGAAAACATTTGCGATATCGTGGTTCATATTGCACCTTCTCCTTTGTCTCATGTGTCATTTCCGCGAAGGCGGAAATCATATTCTTGTCTCGTATTCAGCAACCCAAAGTTTGTCTGGCTGGGGGACTAGGATTCGAACCTAGGTTGACGGAGTCAGAGTCCGTAGTCCTACCGCTAGACGATCCCCCAAGGGGGGTGTTGGGCTGGTGCTAAGTGCTGGTGAAGATAACTCACTAGCACCAGCACTCAGCACCAGCACCTCTTCCTTAAATCTCCTTTTCCGTCAGCTCAACGTTCAAGCCCAAGCTCCGGAGTTCTTTCACCATCACGTGGAAGCTCTCTGGGATACCGGACTCGAAGCTGTGGTCGCCGCGCACCAGCGATTCGTAGATGCGCGAGCGGCCGGCCACGTCGTCGGATTTGACAGTGAGCATTTCCTGCAGGGTATAGGCCGCGCCGTACGCTTGTAGCGCCCAGCACTCCATTTCCCCGAAACGCTGACCACCGAATTGGCTTTTGCCGCCGAGCGGTTGTTGCGTGACCAAGCTGTACGGCCCGATGGAACGCGCGTGGATCTTGTCGTCAACCAAGTGGTGGAGCTTTAACATGTAAATGTAGCCCACCGTGGTCTTGCGATCAAACGGCTCACCGGTGCGGCCGTCATACAGCTGCACCTGGCCGGAAGCATCAAGCCCTGCTTTTTCAAGCCAGACCACAATGTCTTCTTCCTTCGCGCCGTCGAATACCGGCGTTGCGAATGGCACACCCTTAGACAAATTGCCCGCAAGTTCTTTGATCTGCTCTGGCGATAGCTGGGAGATTTCGTGCTTTACGTCTTTGTCGTCGTAAATGTCTTCCAGCGAATCACGCAGCGCTTTCATCGCACTTTGGTTTTTGGTGTCGGCCTGTTGCGTAGCCAGCATGTCACCGATCTGCTGACCGATACCTGCGGCTGCCCAACCCAGATGGGTTTCCAAAATCTGCCCGACGTTCATGCGGCTTGGCACACCGAGCGGATTCAGCACCACGTCCACCGGACGGCCATCTTCCAGATACGGCATGTCTTCAGCAGGCATAATACGCGAGATAACCCCTTTGTTACCATGGCGTCCGGCCATTTTGTCCCCGGGCTGCAGCTTACGCTTCACCGCCACGAACACTTTGACCATTTTCAGTACACCCGGCAGCAAATCGTCACCGGATTGCACTTTGCCTACTTTTTCTTCGAACCATTGGGTGATACGGGCGAGTGCGTTATCGTGTTGCTTTTTCAGCGCTTCGATTTCGTTCATCACCGCGTCGTCTTTCACCGCGAACTGCCAGAGCTGGCCTTTGCTGAATTCTTCAAAGGTTTTCTCTGTGATCTGGCCACCGGCTTTCCAGCTTTTCGGGCCGGCAGTCGGTTTGGTGTCCATCAGCAATTCTTTCAAACGGCCATAGATGAAGCGCTCAATGATGGTGCGCTCATCGTCACGGTCTTTTGCCAAGCGTTCGATTTCAGACTTTTCGATAGCCAGTGCGCGCTCATCTTTCTCGATACCACGGCGGGAGAAGATTTTCACACCCACAATAGTACCGGCAACGCCTGGAGGCAGGCGAAGCGAGCTGTCACGCACGTCCGATGCTTTTTCACCGAAGATGGCACGCAGAAGCTTTTCTTCCGGCGTCATCGGGCTTTCGGATTTCGGCGTTACTTTGCCGACCAGAATGTCGCCAGGCTTTACTTCCGCACCAACATGCACCACGCCGATTTCATCCAGATTGCGCAAGGATTCTTCGCCGACGTTTGGAATGTCACGGGTGATTTCTTCAGGTCCAAGCTTTGTATCACGCGCCATCACTTCGAATTCTTCGATGTGGATGGAGGTGAATACGTCTTCTGACACAATGCGTTCGGAAATCAGGATGGAATCTTCGAAATTATACCCGTTCCATGGCATGAACGCGACGAGCACGTTGCGGCCAAGGGCGAGTTCACCCAGATCAGTAGACGGACCATCAGCGATGATGTCGCCAGCTACCACCTTGTCGCCCACTTTCACCAGCGGGCGCTGGTTGATGCAGGTGCTGTGGTTGGAGCGGGTGAATTTCAGCAGGTTGTAAATGTCTACGCCTGGCGAGCCATCTTGCGCTGCGTCCTGTGAGCGGATCACGATACGGGTGGCGTCCACCTGATCGATGATGCCGCTGCGACGTGCGGTGATGGTGGAACCGGAATCCTTGGCGACGATTTCTTCCATGCCGGTGCCGACCAGCGGCGCTTCGGCGCGCAGCAATGGCACGGCCTGGCGTTGCAGGTTCGACCCCATGAGCGCACGGTTGGCGTCATCGTTTTCCAGGAATGGAATCAGCGCGGCGGCGACTGATACCAGCTGTTTCGGCGCAACGTCGATGAAGTTGATTGTATCCGGCGCAGCCAGTACGAAATCACCGGCTTTGCGCGAGGACACCAGTTCTTCGGTGAATTTGCCCTTATCATCCAACGCCGAGTTCGCCTGCGCGATGGTGTAACGACCTTCTTCCATTGCCGAGAGGTAGATCACTTCGTCGGTCACGCGGTTGTTGACGACCTTGCGGTATGGGCTTTCGATGAAGCCGTATTTATTGATACGCGCGTAGGTAGCCATCGAGTTGATAAGACCGATATTCGGGCCTTCCGGTGTTTCGATCGGGCAGATGCGGCCATAATGGGTAGGATGCACCTCACGCACTTCGAAACCGGCGCGCTCACGGGTGAGCCCCCCAGGCCCAAGGGCCGAGAGGCGGCGTTTGTGAGTGATTTCGGAGAGCGGGTTGGTTTGATCCATGAACTGCGAAAGCTGGCTGGAGCCGAAGAATTCGCGGATCGCGGCGGCAACCGGCTTTGCGTTCACCAGATCATGCGGCATGATGGTGTCGATGTCCACCGACCCCATACGCTCAATGATGGAACGTTGCATGCGCAGCAACCCGATGCGGAATTGATTTTCCATCAATTCACCTACCGAGCGTACGCGGCGATTGCCCAAATGATCGATGTCATCGGTTTCACCGAAGCCGTCTTTCAGACGCACCAACATGCGAACGATTTCAATGATGTCTTCTTTGGTCAGCGTGCCGGTGGTTTCTGGCACGTGCACGTTAAGACGCGCGTTCATTTTCACGCGGCCAACAACCGACAGATCATACCGCTCGGAATCAAAGAACAGCGTCTGGAACAACGCGGCGGCAGCTTCCGGCGTGGTAGGCTCGCCGGGGCGCATCACGCGGTAGATGTCGATCAGCGCTTCTTCCGGCGATTGATTTTTATCCACCAGCAAGGTGTTGCGGATATACGGCCCGACGTTTACGAAATCGATGTCGAGCACCGGAATTTCTTTGAAGCCGTGCTCTTCCAGCAAGGCGATTGCTGCCGTGGTGAGTTCTTCACCGGCTTCGGCATAGATTTCACCCGTGTCAGAATTCACGACGTCCTGCGCAATGAATTTTCCGGCCAGCTGGTCTTGCGGAATGACATGCTCTTTCAAGCCGTCTTCAGCAAATTTCTTGGCCTGGCGCGGCGTGATTTTTTTGCCTGCTTCGCAGAGCACTTTGCCGGTTTTGGCATCGATCAAATCAAAGGCAAGCTTAATGCCGCGGAAAGATTCCGGCGAGAATTTAGTGGCCCAACCGTCCTTATGGCGACGATAGATCGTGCTGGCGTAGAAGGTGTTGAGGATGGTTTCGGTGTCCATGCCCAGCGCACGCAGCACCGACGTTGCCGGTAATTTGCGGCGGCGGTCAATACGGGCGAACAGGATGTCTTTGGCATCGAATTCAAAATCCAGCCATGAGCCGCGATATGGAATCACGCGAGCCGAGAACAGGAATTTGCCGGAGGAATGGGTTTTGCCCTGATCATGGTCAAAGAATACGCCAGGTGAACGGTGCATCTGTGATACGATCACGCGCTCGGTGCCATTGATGATGAACGTGCCGTTTTCGGTCATGAGCGGAATGTCGCCCATGTAGACGTCCTGCTCTTTGATGTCCTTGATTTCACGGGCGCCGGTGTCTTCGTCCACAATCCAGACGATCAGGCGCAGCGTGACACGTAGCGGTGCGGCAAAATTGATGCCACGCGAACGGCATTCGTCCACGTCGTATTTCGGCGCGTCAAAATGATAGCGCACGAATTCAAGTGTTGCGGTTTCCGCGAAATCCTTGATCGGGAACACCGACTTGAACACGGCTTGCAGGCCGCTGTTTTCGCGCTTATCTGCAAGCGCGTCGATCTGGAGAAAGTAATCGTAGGATTGTTTCTGCACCTCGATAAGATTCGGGAGCTGCGCAATCGACTCAATGCGGCCGAAGCTCCGGCGAATACGTTTACGGGTGGTAAAGCTTAAATGGGATTTAGCGGCGGTTTTCATTGATGCCTGAGCCATGGTAACCTCTGGTTACAGGGTTCAGATTTTACGATTCGGCCCAGCCTGTGCTGAAACCTGAAACCTAAAACCCAAAACCTAATTTACAAACGTCAAAACCGAGGCGCCGCACTTGCGTGCGGCCGCCCCGGCATACTTATATAGAAACTAAATTACTTAATTTCAACGGTCGCACCAGCTTCCGTCAACGCTTTCTTGATTTTTTCTGCTTCGTCTTTGTTCACGGCTTCTTTAACCGGCTTTGGAGCAGCTTCTACCAGGTCTTTGGCTTCTTTCAAGCCAAGGCCGGTGATTTCACGCACCACTTTGATCACGCCGATTTTCTTGTCGGCAGGAGCGGAAGCAAGAATGACGTTGAATTCGGTTTGTGCTTCTGCAGGCGCAGCGGCAGCAGCGGCTGGAGCAGCGGCAGCAGCTGGAGCAGCAGCGGATACGCCCCATTTTTCTTCGAGTAATTTGGAAAGATCTGCCGCTTCCATCACGGAAAGCGCCGAGAGATCATCTACGATTTTAGCAAGATTAGCAGCCATGATTTAGTCCCTTTCAGTAAGTTTAATTGTGCTTATAATTACGAATCTTTACGTGCATGTGCGCCGATAACGCGCGCCACCTGGCCTGCAGGAGCCTGCAGGATAGTCGCGATACGTTGAGCCGGAGCTTGCAGCAAGCCGACGATTTGGCCACGAAGCTGATTAAGCGATGGCATTTTCGCCAATTGCTCAACGCTTTTTACATCCAACGCGCGGTCACCGAAAATACCGCCCAATACCACTAATTTGTCATTGGTTTTGGCGAAATCGACGATGGCTTTAGCAGCGGATACCGGATCGCTGGAAGTGGTCATGGCAGTCGGGCCACTGAGCATGGGGGTAATGCCCTCAAACGCAGTGTCCTTTACGGCAAGCTTAGCCAGGCGGTTCTTCACCACACGGTAGCTCGCGCCGGCGGCACGAATGCGGTTGCGAAGCTCAGAAACTTCGGCCACGGTTAGACCTTTATTATGCACCATGATTACCACCGACGAGTTTTTCAACGTCTCGGTCGTGGTATCGATCATGTCTTTTTTCTGCGCACGTGTCATTGGCATGGGTAATTCTCCTTATGCTGCGGTCACGCTGGCGGGGTCGATCTTCACGCCCACGCCCATGGTGGAGGAAAGACCTATCCGGTTGATATACGTACCCTTAGCGCCAGCCGGCTTCGCTTTGCTGACAGCGTCCACAAAGGCAACCACGTTCTGGATGATGGCATCTTCGCTGAAGCTGGCCTTGGCCAGACCTGCATGCACAATACCCGCTTTTTCTACGCGGAATTCCACCTGACCGGCTTTGGCGGCTTTCACCGCTGCACCGATGTTCGGGGTTACCGTGCCGAGCTTTGGATTAGGCATCAAGCCACGAGGCCCGAGCACCTTACCGAGCTTACCAACTACGCCCATCATGTCCGGGCTTGCGATGACGCGGTCAAAACCGGATTCACCGGCGATGATTTTATCGGCCAGATCTTCGGCACCGACGAATTCAGCACCTTCCTTTAGTGCTTCAGCCGCTTTGTCGCCACGGGCGAATACCGCCACGCGGACTGACTTACCGGTACCGTTTGGCATGGACACCATGCCGCGCACCTGCTGGTCAGACTGCTTCGGGTCAACACCGAGATTCATCACGATATCAATCGTCTCATCGAATTTAGCGCGGGCATTACCCTTAATCAAGGAAACGGCCTCTTTCAGATTGTAGATTTTGTTGGAGTCCACAGATTCAAGAAGCGTTTTACGTTTTTTTGCGATTTTTGCCATGGGTTACGCCTCCACCACTTCAAGGCCCATCGCAAGCGCAGAGCCACGAATCATCGCAGCAGCGCCGTCAATGGTGTTTGCATTCAGATCAGGCATTTTTTCTTTCGCGATTTCTTTAATCTGCGTCATGGTGATTTTGCCGACCGTGCCCTTACCTGGCGTTTGCGAGCCTTTTTCCAGTTTCGCAGCCTTCTTGAGGAAGTGCGACACAGGAGGGCGACGCGTGGTAAAGGTGAACGTGCGATCACCATAAGCCGTAATGACTACTGGAATCGGAGCACCGGGCTCCATTTTTTGCGTGGCGGCATTAAACGCCTTGCAGAATTCCATGATGTTCAAACCGCGCTGACCGAGCGCCGGACCGACTGGAGGCGAAGGATTGGCCTTGCCCGCCGGGATTTGCAGCTTAATAAAGCCGATGACTTTTTTTGCCATGTTCTGTTCTTTCCGTTTGGTGGTAACGCCTACTGATTTTTGCGGAAAAACCCGCACAAACCCTCAGCTCCCAAAGCATTTCCCTATGCCGTTATGACAAAGGGAGCGCATTTATAGTCGTGCAAATCCGCGATTGCAAGGGGAAAATTTAAAAAATCGTCAAGAGGCGCAAGGATTCGCGCAATTTCCTGTGTATAACCGCAGAAAACCTGCGGTTATCAGACCTTTTCTACCTGCGTGAAGTCCAGATCCACCGGGGTTGAGCGACCGAAAATGGACACCGACACTTTGACGCGGGTTTTTTCGTCGTCCACCTCTTCCACGGTACCGACAAAGCCATCGAACGGACCTTCGTTGATTTTGACCTGTTCGCCGACTTCGAAGGAAATATGGCGGCCTGGCTTATCGACGCCTTCACGCACCTGAGCAAAGATGCTCTCAGCTTCTTTGTCGGTAATCGGCACAGGGCGGCCTTTACCACCGCCACCCAGGAACCCGGTGACTTTTGGCAAGTTCTTGATCATGTGCCAGGTTTCGTCAGAAAGCTGCATCTTTACAATGACATAGCCCGGGAAGAATTTACGTTCGGCATTGATTTTTTTGCCTTTGCGCACTTCCACCACGGCTTCCACCGGGACCACAACGTCCTCGATTTTTTCGGATAATCCTTTTTGTGCGGCCTGCTCTTTAATGGCAGTCGCTACTTTTTTCTCGAAGCCTGAATAGGCGTGAACAATATACCAACGCGCAGACATAATAACCTTATCCTCCAATGCCAAGAATCAATCGAACGCCCCACCCGAAAAACGCATCCACCGCCAAGAAAAACAAGGAGGTGATGGTTACCAGCAATAACACCATGAATGTGGACATGAGCGTTTCCTGACGCGTAGGCCATGTGACCTTTCGCATCTCCTGCCGCACCTCACGCACAAATTTTGCGGGATTCATCATACCCATGGTTTTAATCCGATGTTAGGGGGGAAGGCATTTAAGTAGCGGCTTACGCGGGAAAGTCAATAGCTATCTTTTACGGCTAGCAATCGCCAGCAGGGAAACCCCGAATGGTGGCCGTATAATTCCCTGAAATACCCGCTCACTGGAAAAAAGCCGGTAGAGCCATGCATTAATGAACGGATGCGGAACATGACCGCCGACGGAAGAGGCCGTCGCGGGTAGCAGGCGCTCCACCACCCGCACCATGGCAATCAACGGAAAAAGCCAGACATTAAAATAGGTGATAAAGGTAATATGGAATCCAGCCGCTTCTACTACGCGCCGGAGCGAGCGGCGGGTATAACGCCGGAAATGATGGTGCATCACATCATGCCGGCTCCACAGCCACGGCATGGCGGGGACGGTTAGAATAAGGTGGCCGTCAGGCGTTACCCTCTCATACAGACTGCGTAGGCTAGCGGTATCCTCCTGCACATGCTCCAGCACATCGAACAAGGCGATAAGGTCAAAATGCTGTTGGGCAAAAGGAATAGCATGGGGCAAAGCCCCCTCTTCCACGCGACCAATACCGCGTGAAACCGCCTGCGCGCGCGCCGAAGCGTCCGGCTCACATGCCGATACATAACCGTACTGGGCTAATAAAGCCAGGTTTCCGCCGCTTCCACAGCCGGCTTCCAATATGTGGACAGCACCCGGTAATGCTAAGCGGTCAAGCGCATGCTTTACGATCGCGCGGCGTCCACGGAACCACCAATGCTGGTCCTCGATGCGCGCCATCTCGGCATAGACATGCCGTTCCATGAAATGAGATTAGATCAGGTGGAACGCGCTCAGCACTTTATTGGCGAATCCGCAATAGACGCAGACGAACAGGAACAGCCATACCACGTCCACGAAATGCCAATACCACGCCGCAAATTCCAGACCCAGATGGCGGTCTGGCGTAAAATGCCCCCGGTAAGCACGCACCAGGCATACGCCAAGGAACAGCGTACCAATTAATACGTGCAGGCCATGGAAACCAGTGGCCATGTAAAATGTGCTGGCATAGACACCCTGGGTGAAGCCAAAGGCGGCATGCAGGTATTCATACGCCTGCAGAGAGGTGAATAACGCCCCAAGCCCCACCGTCATCCACAAGGCGGTGATGAGGGATTTACGGTCATTTTTCAATACGGCGTAATGCGCCCAGGTGACCGTGGTGCCGGAGAGCAATAATACCAGCGTATTCAGGAAAGGAATGCTCCACGGATCAAACGGCTCAATGCCCTTCGGCGGCCAGATGCCAGGCGCGATGGCCCAGACGTCTTCCAGCGGCGCGCGCGGCAACGTGCTCATTTGAAAGAATGCCCAGAAGAACGCCGAAAAAAACATGACTTCTGAGGTAATAAACAACAGCATACCAAGGCGTAAGCCACGGGCTACCGGCACGCTGTGGGCCTTATCCACTTCTGCTTCGCGCACAATGTCACGCCACCAGCCATACATGCAGTACAGCACCAATGCGAACCCCAGGAGCGCAATGGGAAGCCCTGCGACAAGCGCGTGCATGAAACGGGCCATGCCCACAGTCAACAGCAGCAATGCGACTGCCGACAATGCAGGCCAGGGGCTTGGATTTAACAGGTGATACGGATGTTTTTGCGTGGTGTTTGCCATAGGGTAAGTTCCTTGGTGATCAGATTATTTCGATGTAGCCGGGAAAAACGTATAGGACAAGGTAATTGTGCGCACCTCATCCAATTCCGGATCATTCATGATGGCTGGGTCTATAAAAAAAGATACCGGCATCCGCACTTCCTGGCCGGGCGCCAATGTTTGGTCGGTAAAACAAAAACATTGGATTTTGTCAAAATAAAGCCCGGCGCTGTGCGGCAATACGTTATATACGGCATGGCCGGTGACGGCATGGCGGGTAAGATTTTTGGCCGTGTAATAGGTCAATCGCTGCTCACCCACATGTACAGCGATTTCCTGTTCACCCGGCTTAAATTCCCACGGCAGGCCGGGGGCAGTCTGGGCGTCAAAGCGAACCGTTATGACGCGCTCTTCTGCGGTAAGCGGAGCGGTTTGCGCACGGCGGGTGGTGCCACCAAAGCCGCTGGCCTGACAAAATAAGCGGTAGAGTGGCACGGAGGCATAGGCCAGCATCACCATGCCCAAAGCTGCCGCAACCAGGCTCAGCGCAACCGAATAATTGCGCGGCGGGCGGCGCGGTTTCACTGGCTAAGCTTTATGTAGGTAAGGCAATAAAAGACGAGGGCAAGCACCGCCAGCGCTGCAAGCAAGGCCAGATTTTTTTGCCGCAACCGTGGATTAGGTGGCATATAATTATTACTGGTCTTTGTAATCAATGGGCTCTTCTAAGTCGGTTTCTGCATGCAATGCTTCGTCACGCGATTTACGCACCATATCCAGAATCAATAAAATAAAAATGGTGCAAAAGCTTCCCAGCACAAAGCTGATGCCCATAAAATAAATGGTTTTCTGCATGAATAAAGTAGACAGCTGCATTCTCTCCGCAGCCGTAACTGTTTCAGGAATGCAGTGGGTAAGATCAGAAGGAGAGGCCATATACGTGCTCTAGGTTGCCAAAAAATACAATCGCTCGGTCAAGGAGCATAGTACCAAACAGGATAAAAAGATAGAGGATAGAAAAACCAAACATGCGGCGGGCCGGAGCATCTTCAGGGGTGCGTAAAACCCGCAGCGCATGCATGATGAAGCATCCGTTCAGTATGGAAGCGATAGCCGCGTATAAAAGCCCCTGCATGCCAAGCATCGCCGGGGCGAGGCTTACAGCCGCAAGCACAAGCGTATAGGCCAGCATTTGGCGGGTGGTCGCTTTAATGCCAGCCGTCACAGGCAGCATGGGAATATTGGCGCGCTTGTAATCTTCATTTCGGAACAGCGCGAGCGCCCAGAAATGCGGGGGTGTCCACAGGAAAATAATAAGGAATAGAATAACGGCATGCCAGGAAACATGCCCGGTCATCGCCACCCAGCCAATCATGGGAGGAAACGCGCCTGCCGCACCGCCGATGACGATGTTTTGCGAGGTGGAGCGCTTAAGCCATTGCGTGTAAATCACCGCATAAAAGAAAATAGCAAAGGCGAGCAACCCACCGGCCATCCAATTGAGGGCAAGGCCCATGAGGGCGACCGATAAAAACGCCAGAAACAATCCAAAGGCCAATGCGTCTTCCGGCAGGATTCGGCCCGATGGTAAGGGACGTTTCGACGTGCGTTTCATGATGACGTCAATGTCGCGGTCATACCACATGTTAAGCACCGCACCGGCGCCGGAGCCAAGCGCTATGCAGGCAATGGCGATGATTTGCAGGAAAGGATGCACATGGCTTGGCGCAAGTAACAGGCCTACCGCGCCGGTAAAGACAACCAGCGACATCACCCCGGGTTTTAAAAGGGTAACATAATCCCGTAGGGTAGATTCAGCAGTAGAAACGGGTGCTAGGGCAATGGTCATACGGTCGTTTTATCAGCAAGTACGCGGCATTGTTAGTGTATTATTAAAGCCAGAAGGATCAGGGGCAAATACCACTGATCCTTCTGACTTTTTCATGTTAATGCCCGGTATGGCCTTCAATTACGGGTGGTTCTTCAAAAGTATGGAACGGCGGCGGGGAGGAAATGGTCCACTCCAGCGTGTGCGCGCCTTCACCCCAGGGATTGGCCGGGCAAGGTTTACCCGCTGAAAGCGTACGCCATACGATGACCACGAACCACACGGCAGACACGCCGGAGATATAGGAGCCAATCGAGGATACGTAGTTCCAGCCCTGATATACATCCGGATAATCAGGAATACGGCGCGGCATACCGGCAAGGCCTAAGAAATGCTGCGGGAAAAAGGTCAGATTAGCGCCGATAAAGAACATCCAGAAATGCACCTGCCCCATCCATTCCGGATATTGGCGGCCGCTCATTTTGCCAACCCAGTAATAAAATGCGGCAAAAATAGCGAATACAGCGCCAAGGCTCATCACGTAATGGAAATGCGCTACCACGTAATAGGTGTCCTGCATCGGGATATCGACGGCGGCATTAGCGAGCACCACACCTGTTACCCCGCCGATGACAAACAGCAGGATAAAGCCGGTAGCAAACAGCATCGGCGTTTCAAAGGTGATGGACCCGCCCCACATGGTACCGAGCCAGGAGAAAATTTTCACACCGGTAGGCACCGCGATGACCATGGTGGCGAGCATGTAATACGACGTGGTGTCGGCGCTCATGCCCACGGTGAACATATGGTGCGCCCATACGATAAAGCCGAGGCCGCCAATGGCGGACATGGCGTAAACCATGCCGGCATAACCAAAAATACGCTTGCGAGAAAAAGTCTGCACGATTTCACTGATGACGCCAAAGGCAGGCACGATCAAAATATATACTTCCGGATGGCCGAAGAACCAGAACAAGTGCTGGAACAATACCGGGTCGCCACCGCCTGCGGGGTCAAAGAAATGCGTGCCGAAATTACGGTCGGTGAGCAACATGGTGATCGCACCGCCAAGCACCGGCACGGCAAGCAACAGCAAGAATGCCGTGATTAAAATCGACCAGGCAAACAGCGGCATACGCATCAGCGTCATGCCGGGAGCGCGCATATTAAAGATGGTAGTGATAAAGTTAATCGCCCCTAAAATGGAGGAGATACCGGCCAGATGCAGGGCGAAAATCGCCATATCAACTGCCATGCCGGGCTGCCCCGTTGCGTTGGAAAGCGGCGGATAAATCGTCCAGCCCGTGCCTGCACCGCCATCCACGAAGGAAGAGGTCAGCAGCAAGATAGATGATGGGATCAGGAGCCAGAAGCTGATGTTGTTCATACGCGGGAAT
>CAZGVV010000053.1:9562-13491 GCA_964529155.1 uncultured Rickettsiales bacterium | reverse complement strand
GAATACGTCATTCAAACTCTATAGCATAAGAAATTATAAAGTTAAATGACTATAGCTATTGCATACGTTAAAAATTGAGACTTTCCATTTATTTCTTTAAGCGTTGTGATGACCTTATCAAGGCTATAATGTTGATCATGAGTTGTTGATTTTATTTTTGTTAATTCATCTACTTCTCTATAAAATGACATGTATTCTTTATTATGTCGGCCTGAGCCATATGGGATTAAAATATCCGTGCGTGGATAATATCTTTGTAAATTATACCCGGCGATAAGATCATCGGCATCGCTAATAGGAAGTGGCATAAATAGCCGTGTTAATTCCTGCATCACTTCGAGCGTAAGGTAGGGAACTGGATTCTCAACACCTTTAATACGATCATATGCGCGTTCCGCAATATCGCGCGCATTATTTTGTAAGATCTTACTGATTACACCCGCAACTTTTTTATCAGAACCGAGCAGGCGCTTATTAATAGGCTTATTTTCCCAACAGGTATGCAATATAAATTGGTTATCCTTTTGTTCTATCTGAAATGACAATTTTTCTTGTATTTCTATCGCTTTAAAACGGGGCATGGTCTGTTGAATAATGGTAGTTAATTTATAGATGCAACCTACTGTACGAATTGCCTGCCTAGTATGAAACATTTATTACAATACCTTTAAATCGTTATAGTTGTGTATCTTAAGATTTTTGCGTGGCACGCGGATATCTGCTGCTTAACCGTTGGTCTTACGCATGATTATAATGATGTAATCTACCTGCGACACGCCCATGAGAATGCGGCGTGGTATAAACAAATCCATGAAAAACAGGCTGCTATCACAGAAACCTGCTTGCAGATAAAGCGCCGTTCTGCTACCTACACACGCTGCTCTAAGCACCTGCATCACTCCCCTTTGCTTGGCCGCTTAATTGTGCGCGGTTGGCTATTACTAGAAGGTATAACGCATTATGATTCCCCGCTACTCCCGCCCCGAAATGGCTGCCTTATGGTCTGATGATACCCGGTTTCGTATTTGGTTCGAAATCGAAGCCCATGCCTGCGATGCACTGGCAGAGCGTGGTGTCATCCCCAAATCCGCCGCCGAAGCGATCTGGGCGCGTGGCGGTTTTGACGCAGCACGCATTCACGAAATTGAAAAATCCACCAAGCACGATGTGATAGCTTTCCTCACCAGCGTTGCCGAGCATGTTGGACCGGAAGCGCGTTATCTACACCAGGGCATGACCAGTTCAGACGTGCTGGACACCTGCCTTTCCGTGCAACTCACCCGCGCCGCTGATATGATCCTTGCCGACATTGACGCGCTGCTTGCCGCACTCAAACGCCGCGCCTATGAGTTCAAAAACACCCCCACCATTGGCCGCAGCCACGGCATCCATGCCGAGCCTACTACCTTTGGTGTAAAACTCGCCGGCTTTTATGCCGAGTTCACCCGCATGCGCAAACGCATGGCAGTCGCCCGTGAAGAAATCAGTGTGTGTATGATCTCCGGCGCGGTGGGAACATTCGCCAATATTGATCCCTATATCGAAGAATACGTCGCAAAGAAAATGGGGCTTACCGCGGAAACCGTATCCACCCAGGTCATCCCGCGTGACCGTCACGCCGCGTTTTTCGCTGCCACAGCCATTTGCGCCGCTTCTATCGAACGCTTGGCAGTAGAAATTCGCCACCTGCAGCGCAGTGAAGTGCGCGAAGCCGAAGAATATTTTTCGCCCGGTCAAAAAGGCAGCTCCGCGATGCCGCACAAACGCAACCCCGTGCTGTCCGAAAATTTAACCGGCATCGCCCGCCTGGTGCGCAGCTATGTCGGTCCGGCGCTGGAAAACGTAGCGCTCTGGCACGAGCGCGACATTTCCCATTCCGCCGTAGAGCGCGTCAACGCCCCTGATGCCACCATTTTGCTGGATTTCGCCTTAGCCCGCTTAACCGGCATGGTTGAACAACTGGTCGCCTACCCGGACCGCATGCAGGAAAATCTGGATCAGTCCTGCGGCCTGGTATTCTCTCAACGCGTACTCCTCGCCCTCACCCAGGCCGGTATGTCCCGCGAAGACGCTTATGCCCTCGTCCAGCGCCACGCGATGGAAGCCTGGAACAAAGGCACCTACCTTCAAACCCTCCTGGAAGCCGACCCCACAGTCACCGAGCGCATCTCTGCAGTAGAATTAGATCAACTCTTTGATATTTCCTATCATACCAAGCATGTGGATACGATTTTCAAACGGGTGTTTGGCGCGTAAATTATGTCATGCTGAAATAAATTCAGCATGACGGATTTTACAACCCCGCAATAAGCGCCTCCAGCGCTGCTTCTGCTTGCGTCAGTTCGTGCTGCGTATCGGCGTAGGATTTGTTTAACCGCGTAAGCTGCTTTGCGTCATCGCCCGCACAGCACACGGCGATGTCATTTTCCAATCCCTCGGCCCGCGTTTTGAGTTCCTGGATTTTATGCTCCAGCTTGCTTGCTTCTGTTTCGGCATTGCCTTGCTTGCGGTTCTGTTTTTGGCTGCGTGCTTCCTGTTTCGCATGCTCACGCTCTTTGCGCCGCTGGCGGACAATAAGCTGGCGGTAGGCTTCCAAATCATCGTCATACGGCTTGCACGTGCCATCGGCCACCAGCCACAGGCGATCCGCCACGCATTCCACCAAATGCGGATCGTGGCTTACCAGAATCACCGCGCCGTTATAATTATTCAGTGCTTGCATCAATGCCTCGCGTGCATCCATGTCCAAATGGTTGGTCGGCTCATCGAGTAACATAATGTGCGGTGCGTCGATACTCATCAAACAAAACAGCAAGCGCGCCTTTTCCCCGCCGGATAATTCCCCCACGCGTGTATCAGCCTTATGCTTATCAAACCCAAACCGACCCAGTGCACCACGCACTTTGGATTCCGGCTTGTCTTTCAGCACATCTTTCAAAATCTCATATGGCGTTTGCGTCACGTCCAATTCATCGGTCTGAAACTGCGCGAAATAGCCGATACGGAGTTTACTCGGCTTCTGAATATCACCCGAAAGCGGCGCTAATCGCCCGGAGAGCAATTTCACCAACGTCGATTTACCGTTACCGTTTGCACCTAATAGCGCAATGCGATCATCGGCATCGATGCGTAATTCCAAATTTTTCAGCACCGGCTTATCTGGCGAATAGCCCGCATTCACCCGGTCCAATACAATCAAGGGTGAGCGCAATTCTTCTGGTTCCGGAAATTCAAACGCCGTTACGCGGTCTGCCATCACAGCATCCACAATGTCCATTTTCTCAATCATTTTCAACCGGCTCTGCGCCTGCCGCGCTTTACTGGCCTTAGCGCGGAAACGGTCCACAAACGCCATCATCTTATCTTTTTGCGCCATTTGGCGTTCGTGCAATGCCTGTTGATTCATCATTCGCTCAGCGCGCCTGCGTTCAAATTCATCATACGTACCGGTGTAACTCACCAATTTCTGGTTTTCCAAATGCAGGATATGATCCACCGTCTTATTCAAAATATCCCGGTCATGGCTGATGATGATGAGCGTTTCACGATAGCGCATCAAATAGTTTTCCAACCACACCATGGCTTCAAAATCCAAATGGTTGGTCGGTTCATCAAGTAGCAATAGATTCGGCTGAATAAACAACACAGCCGCCAGCGCCACACGCGCTTTCCACCCACCAGAAAACGCTGAGATCGGGCTATTTTGTGCCTTTTCATCAAATCCAAGTCCGGCCAGAATGGTGGATGCTCGCGCCGGTGCGTCATATGCGCCGATATCGCTTAAACGCTCATAAATATAGCTGATACGGTCGGCATCTTCCACCGTCTCCGCTTCCAGCATCAAGGCGCTGCGCTCCGTATCGGCGGCAAGCACGATGTCAATCAGCGTGGTATCATCGTCTGGCAAATCCTGCCGCACCATGCCCATG
>CAZGVV010000053.1:0-9552 GCA_964529155.1 uncultured Rickettsiales bacterium | reverse complement strand
TGGCGCCATTAATCAACGAAATCTCGCCGCCATCTGAGCTTAATTCTCCGGAGATCAGTTTAAACAGCGTGGATTTACCCGTGCCATTAGGCCCAACCAGCCCGATTCGCCGACCAGCGGGAATGCTGATCGATACCTTATCTAACAAGGTGCGCCCGGCGATCCGGTAGGTTAAATCCTGAATAGTAAGCATGGATGGGAGTTCTTTCTAATAATCTGCATGCTTCGCCTATTACAATGGCGCGCTGCAAACAAGCAGAAAAGCATGGCAATGTCCGTCTGGCCTCTGTTATTATGCCAAAAATCCGCTTTTTTGCGAAAGATCGCCCATGACCTCACTGTTTTCCCCCCTCACCCTAGGCAGCCTCACTCTTCCCAACCGGATCATTATGGCTCCACTCACCCGCTGTCGTGCGATAGGTGGTGACCGCGTTCCCAATTCACTTATGGCCGAATATTACACCCAGCGCGCCTCCGCCGGGCTTATTATCAGCGAAGCTACCAGCGTGTGCCCCATGGGTGTTGGCTACCCCGATACCCCCGGCATTTGGTCGCCAGCGCAAGTAAAAGGCTGGAAACACATCACAGATGCCGTCCACAATGCCGGCGGACGCATGTTTTTACAGCTCTGGCACGTCGGCCGTATTTCCCATCCACATTATCTCAACGGCGAATTACCCGTTGCTCCCAGCGCCATCGCCCCGGAAGGGCATGTAAGCCTGATGCGCCCTAAACAACCCTATCCCATTCCTCGTGTCCTGGCAGAGGATGAAATTCCCGGCATCATCGAAGCGTTTCGCGTAGGCGCGCAACACGCAAAACAAGCCGGGTTTGACGGTGTGGAAATCCACGGTGCAAACGGCTATTTGCTTGACCAATTCCTCCAAGACTCCAGCAACCACCGCACCGATGGTTACGGCGGCTCTATCGAAAAGCGCGCCCGCTTAATGCTGGAAGTGGCCGATGCCGTATGCGGCGTCTGGGGCGCTGATAAAGTTGGTATGCACCTCGCCCCTCGCGGTGATAGCCATTCTATGGGTGATTCCAATCCCGTTGCTACCTTCGGGTATGTGGCTGAACAATTAGGCAAGCGTGGCTTAGCGTTTTTATGCGCTCGTGAATACAGAGCTGATGATTCCCTGGGCCCACAACTTAAAAAACAATTCGGCGGTACCTATATCGCCAATGAAAAATTCACCCGGGATACCGCTTCGCACATCCTGGCTTCAGGTCAAGCTGACGCCGTGGCATTTGGGCAATTGTTTATAGCCAACCCGGACCTCCCCCACCGCTTCGCCATTGACGCTCCGCTCAATACGCCAGATAACGCCACGTTCTACGCCTCCACCGCCAAGGGCTATACAGACTACCCTGAATATTTGCCGACGGAGCAAGCAGCACGTGGATAATGTACTGCTCAACATTTTTATTTTTTTGGCGGCCGTCTGCATCGTCGTGCCGCTGGCCGGAAAATTCCGTCTTGGTTCCGTGCTGGGTTACTTAACCGCCGGTGTGCTGATCGGCCCTTACGCCCTGGGTTTTATCCAAAATCCTGAGCAAATCATGCATTTCGCTGAATTCGGTGTGGTGATGATGTTATTCCTCATCGGCCTGGAATTAGAACCCTCCGCACTCTGGCGCCTACGCAAAGCCATCATTGGGCTAGGTGGATTACAAGTAGCCGTCACTACCGCCGCCTTTACCTGCCTTGGCATTTTCCTGGGATATAGTTGGCAGGCAAGCCTTGCCGCGGGCATGGCACTATCACTTTCATCCACCGCATTAGTACTGCAAATGCTGGAAGAAAAGGGATTATTGCAAACCACTGCCGGAGAATCCTCCTTTGCCGTGCTGCTTTTCCAGGATATCGCTGTTATTCCTATCCTCATTCTCATGCCATTACTTGCTGGTCCAAATGACGGCATGGCATTACATGTAGGTTTCCTTTCCGGCTTGCCTGGCTGGCTACACACATTAGTAGTTGCAGGCGTAATCGCCAGCATGGTCACCGCAGGCCGCCCGCTTTCACGCCGTGTGTTTCAATTCGTCGCCCGCACGCATCTGCGCGAAGTATTCACCGCCACATCACTCGCCCTTATTGTCGGCATCACCTTGTTGATGCGTGCCGTCGGCGTATCCCCGGCGCTCGGCGCATTTGTTGCTGGCCTGGTCCTTGCCAACTCCGAATACCGCCACACCTTAAACGCCGACATTCAACCCTTCAAAGGTTTATTGCTCGGCCTGTTTTTCATCTCAGTGGGCATGGGTATGGATTTTGGTCTTTTCTCCGCACATCCCTTCCAGGTGCTTAGTGCCGTTGCCGGGCTTGTAGCCGTCAAATTAGTGATACTCTACATTCTTGGGCGGGTATTTGGCCTCCGTTTCGGCCAAAACGCGCTGTTTGCTTGCGCACTCGCTCAAGGCGGTGAATTCGCTTTCGTGCTGTTGCAATATAGCGGCAGCCTCAATATTCTTGATACCGCGCAAGCCGCTTTCCTCACCTTAACCGTTGCTCTCTCCATGGTGGCCACGCCATTTGTGCTCATCATCAATGAGCGTTTCGTTGTGCCGCGCTTCATGAGTGTGCTCCCCGAGCGCGCCTATGACGCCATTGAAGAGCACAACCCCGTCATCATCGCAGGTTATGGTCGTTTTGGTCAAATCATCGGGCGTTTCCTACGTGCACAAGGCATAAAAGTAACCATATTGGAAAAAGACCCCGACCAGATCGAATTGCTCCGCAAATTCGGTGGCTCCGGTTATTTTGGTGACGCCTCACGTCTTGAGCTGTTACTCAGCGCTGGTGCAGACAAAGCAAAATTACTGGTAGTGGCCGTAGACGATGCCGATAAATGCCTGGAGATCGTAAAACTCGCCCGCGAAAACTTCCCCGCCTTAAAAATCTTCGCACGCGCCCGCAACCGCCGCCATGCCTATGAGCTGCACAAATCGGGTGTGGATTATTTTCGTCGCGAAACGTTTGACTCCTCTCTGACCATGGCCCAGGAAGCCATGGTAGTCCTCGGCGCATCGGCAGAAGCCATGCGCTTTAAAGCCCAGCAGTTCCTCCGCCACGATGAAAATACCCTCCACACCTCCTTCGGCTTTTTCGAGCGCGAACCCGAACTCATCGACTTCGCGCGCCAAGCCCGTGATGAATTGGAGCGCATTCTCCAGCAAGATGCCAGCAACGACATCCCAGAAATCAACCTGGCCGCTGCCAAATAAGCCTATTTAAATGGTCGATAAAACCAAAGCCGTGCCTTAACCCCTTAAAACACGTACGTTAATACCCGTTTCATCAATCATCTAGACAACCCTCCACTCATCTTCTATAAACCACTCTCCGCGCGGCCAATCCCGCAAAATGCCCGGATAGCTCAGTTGGTAGAGCAAGGGACTGAAAATCCCTGTGTCGCTGGTTCGATTCCGGCTCCGGGCACCATTCGCTAGTTTTATAGCATCCAGCCAAATCCAAAATTCCCTTTAAAATCAGCCAAAATAGCTGATTTTACAGCCAATGTCATCCAGATTGATTTGGTGACATCCGAAAGTTATAAGGGTACTTTTTGGGGTATCAGAAACGAGATACCCCAAAGGTAAGCAGGCAGAGCGGTGAATCTATTTGCGCGACTTCGGATTAATGCCATTAAGTAACGCTTCTGCCACTTAAGTCACCGGCTATTCTTTCTGTCCAAGGGTCAGGTTGTCTTAATGGCGGGGTTCTGCCACTTAGAGAGGAAAATTCTCGCAGTCTTTGCTTTACTTGTTCCAGTCCGGCACGGGTTGCAACCTCGTATTGAACATCCGCATCAGCAGAGGCTATCCTTGCTTCTGTTGGTGATTCAGGGTCAGAAATCAGCGGAAAAGCTGCACTGCCTTTGTTACGTCCCAAGGTAACACGATTAATGGTGGGATTTTTCTCAAGCACTGCTACAGCGGCAGCCAGAAGGAATGGCTCACAAAACTTATCATAGGAAGGCGAAAGCCGTTCCCATGCATTGAAAACAAAATTATTTTTTGTGCTTATCCAGCCTGTGCATTTTGCAATCGGTTCGTTGTCCCGATTGGTCAGCACATACAATGAACAATCAGGGTGATTAATTTGGGCTTGCGCCATCGCTTCCGTTGCACCGCCAATATAGTTACAGCAATTGACAAGCTTGCCAATAAAAGCATTCCACGGATGGGTTGCGGCAACGCGGCGGAAATGGAATCCACTGAAACCAACAGTGCCACCGTCGATATTTATATCAGGAGTGCGTTTCTCAGTAATAGCGGTTGGCTCAAGCAGCTTTCGTGCTTTCTCAAAAACCGTTTCTTCTACGCCTGTCTGAATGCATAAATCGGCTAGTTCGGTAGCCAAGGCAGAATTGGTATAACCCACCTTTCTTGCTATGCGTACCAAATCCTCAATCTTGAATTGTTTAAATTGGTGCGTTTCTCTTCTACCCCATTGGCTACAAGGTTTGCCCGCAAACTTCTGCTCAATTTTTGGCGCTAAAGATAGCAGACGCATTGCACGCGGCCCCATACCATCCCGCAATCCGAATTGCCGCCATATCTCTTGGTTCCATTTTCCTTTTTCCGGCACTTCAAATAGCAATGCATCATGAATGGGCTGGTTGGAATCTCTTGGTGCAAATTTTGTTAGATATTGTTCTGCCTTTTGTGCATCGCCAAATGCAGACGCCAGCTTATAAGCACATGTATCAGCCGCGCCGTAATCTCTATTGCCCTCTAATCTACATGCCGTTCGCATTAAGGGCAGTAGTGGCGCATATACTTCATAGCGAAAGCCATGCGGATTTTTCTTTAGGGTGGAAAAGTCCTTGAGCCAAGGGGCATCTCCAAACTTATCTTTCCATTCCCTATAGTCCTTATAATCTTGGCTACCGTCGTCATAAGACCAGCGGCGGGGTTGAGTCCTTTGTTTGGTGTGTATAGCAGAAGCTATGCGCTCTTTTAATGCTTCCGGTGCAGCCTCAATATATTCATCGGCATTATCTGTGATATTGTCGGGATAACGGCTATTTAAATTATCATGTATGAAATCTTCAAATGCTTGCGGCGCTATAGATGCCAGCAGTTTAACTTGCTGCAAACTGTTTTTATGCTTTTCGGAATCCACGATTATATAAAATGCATTGGGTTTATAACGAAGCGCCTTTGCTAATTCATCTTTCTGTTGCTCTATGGTGCCAGGGTCAAGTATAGCTTGTGCTATAATGCGGGTGGCTAACAAAGTGCGAATACTGGTTTCGGTTCCAGCCGTTTCTTTTTCCTTAAAAGATAGCACCATATTTGTTCTGGCAGATGGTGGCGTTGAAGGTTGTGGAAGTCTTTGAACCTGATCTGCCAATACCTCAAACAATGCAGTATTTTTTTCCTCTGCCGCCGAAGTAAGGTACCATGGAAAACCCATTTCGATTAACGTGTTTGCAAGCAAGTGATCGGGAATAGATGCCATACAAGTTTTAATGCAATCAAAATCACCTGCGCCAGCCGCTTCGCTTAATCCTCTAAATCTTACTTGTTTGATTAATTCGACTCTTTTTTCTGCATCGCCATAGGCATGTAGTATGGTATGCGCGGCGACCTCATTTCCAGTTGCAATTGCATATCCAAGCAATTTTGCATCTCTGCCCGCATCTTTTTCTCGCTCCCACAACGTTCGCTTAGTCAGCCCGTCCGGTTGTGCAACATCATTTTCTGTTATCTCATTAAGAGTTTGCTGAATTATCGCGCCATACCGGCCTGTGCACTCAGTAACTGGCAGCTGTGAAAGTAACTCAATTCTTAGCTCTCTAGGCAGTATTCCCAATATCGTTCCTCCTACCATGACCTTTTCATGATGCTCATAAGAACCATATGCATAATTTTCCTTTACCCATTTTAAAATTTGTCCCGTAAGCGTTTCTTCTAGTGCGCTCTGTTCGCTCTCGCTCAGTCCTTCGCTATTAGTATTGGCTTTCTGCATTGCGCGTAGCGATTTGGTCACATCTTCAATGAGTGAATTTTTTAGAGTGGCCGCTTCAGCAGACTGAGTTAGGTGATATTCAAAAATTGCTGGATCCCATTGCAACTGCTTGAGTGATTTAATGCCCGGCTGTATATAGGACGCTTTTGGATGCTGCAAAGGAGCGAGGTGTTTATATATTTCGGTATTGTCATCCCTTACCGCTGCTTCCACTGCTTGGTTAATCAAAAGAATAGCGGGATGCGTTTTTAGGGCTTCCGGTTCACCTTCAAGTGTATGTATTGCCTCAATGCATTGCTGCTTTAATGTCAATGTATCCGCAGCCTCTGCGTTGCTGGCGATGCCAAGTTTATCAGCGAGAACATGATAGAATCGCTGCTCTCCACCTAACAACGGCAGACGTGCTGCGTTATGGGTTAAATAGCTTTTATCGTCCCTAGAGAGGGATTCCCATAACGCGTCAACACCTTGCCGCTCTTTTAGGGATTTTGTAAGCTTGTCAAGAAAAGCTAAGTAGCGCATGAGGATCACATATTGTTACAAATGAGAATTGATTATATTATAGCCAATTAATTTGACATTAATTAATATCCGATCACTTATTTTGTGGTCTGATAAAATAATCTTTTTAATATAGCAGCTTATACCGACTTTCGCCTCTATTGGTTTCCTGTATAATTAGCATTGAACAGGCGTAAGGAAGTGGCTGGTATTGGCGGCGCGATGCTACCAGATGCACCGGCTCATCCAGCGGCAACAGCCGGGTATTTTTCTGGGTATCTTGAAAAATAGGGCGATTATTATTTAACTATCAAATACTTATAATTCTGATTCAGGAGCGGCTCCGGCACCACTTTCAAGAGATTGTAAGTCTTTGGGGTTAGGCCAGGATTAGGATGCAGCCCGCAGTGTGCGCTGATTTCCGTGACAATCAAATGATCTGCACTCGATACAATAAAATGACTTATGGCTTTCGATTTGATACTAATCCTGTGCAGTTAAATCTTTTTAGAGATGCTTATGTGAGGAACTATCTGTTTTACAGGCTACATTGCTTATCGTAGGCCATGATCCAGCCGGAAAGGCGTGGACGCAGGCGAAGAGCCGAAACAGCGCTCCAAGAAAATTATAATCAAGCTGGCGGATGGCAAGCCATTATCGGCAGCCGAGTTCCTGCAAAATCTATTCAGTGAGTTATGCTTACTGAGTTTTTCAAAGCTGGTCATAAATTTCAGGTGCAATATTTTTCATAATGCTCTCCTTCTGCCTTCAATCTCAATTTTTGGCAGGTTACCACATACAGCAGAAAAGGCTTTTATCCTAGTGACACCTCTGTTTTTACAACCGCTTCTAATTTTGCTTGGATAAATGGCAAAAGTTGGCGCGCTAAGAAAGCCACCTGAGGTGGTTCCTCATCCATTTTGCGATAGTCTAGTCTTGATACATTTCCCGTAGCTTCTGGTATTCCTTGAACACGTTCCTCCCACGTAGGCCCCAAATTATTTGCGACTGTGGATTCATATACCCATACTTCAGCACGTCGATTATGAGAATTCTTTTTTAAGAAATCCAAAGCTTTTTTAGCACCACCGAATCTGTTGCGTACAATGAGAGATATCTCTTCGGGCTCTACAGGTGATATAGCAATCTGATTTAAAATAAATTCGTCCAAGGCAATTAAATTTGGCCTGTCATTTCTGTGCTTACGTTCTTCATCTTTAATTCGTATTTCTCCCAATCTATCGTTCCAAACCTCACCTAAAATGTCCTGAACTGTCTTTTCTGGTAGCCAACCAATACCATCCTGGCTATTCCCATTATCCACCATCTCAATGCATAATTTTATAGCTTCTACAGGTTTAATATACCTTGGTTTGGGAGACTTTCCTGTCATAAATTATCCTATATTAGTGAGATAGTGTGTCGTTCACTATCGTAAAGATGCGTAAGATTTTGGCATAAACCCTATTATATATACAGCCATTAATTAATAAATGTATACAAGATGTGCTTTGCAGGAAGCAACCTAAAAAATCTAGGGTGGCTTTATTATTAATTGTGTTGTTAGGGTATAATAAAGCCGTCTCATGTGCTGGCATTCGGTTAATTAAGCTGCGCACATTGCCGCTTCCACCGTCCTTATCTGGAGTATTTCTGGGTATTTCCTATACATCCCAGAGGGATAATGGATGCATAAATAGTCACTGACAGTTAAGTTTTTGTCGCATAATAATTCGTACTGTCTTGAACCCATCATAAATCACCAATGATTTGTTTAAAATAGCTAATTTCAGGACTAGAACTAGTGTAATTTTTATTATTTATTTGTTGGGCTGCAGGCTTAATATTGGTACATGCATGCGAGGAAAACCAAGCGTGCCATCTCACTTTCAGGGAATGATCACTCCAATGAATAATAAAAAACAGCCCTTTTTGCATGCGTCAATCTACTCAGCCAATTTCCTCGAATGCGGAAGAGCCATGTCATGACAGATCTCACACAGACACAGAAGAATCAAATGCTGCTGGATGCCGCAAAAGCTTGCGATGCAGATGCCATTAAAACAGCACGGCTAAAGGGAGCGGGCAGCGACCGCAATGACTAAATATAACTCTGAATAACTCTGAAAACAAGCGTATCAAAGCTTGCCAAATATCTGGCCCAATACAACGTGCTTCATTGCCAATGGATTGCAGCTTAAAATAAAAATGCACTATCTATAAATGGTGAGTTGAATGCTTGCAGGATAATTTTACTGATTTCTAATGCCGTGTGAATGGAGTTTTAACAGAGAAAATGGCTTACCCTTAGCCACTTCTATTCATTTGAAAATGAGTCCTTATTGATGGTTATTGGCAATTTTGCTGACACTCAGGACTGCATTCAATGCCACACTCAGTTGCAAATGCTGAATGGCTCATAGACAGGAACATAATAACGAGTAAAAACACCCACTTCCCCATAAGCCCCTGCCCCAGATCCTATATACGAGATTAAATAGACAACATGTTGTCTATTTAATCAATATTTAATTGATTTCTACAATTGCAGAGTCAATAGTAGCAGGTAATTCTACACCTTATCAAACGTGGTGGACAAGGTATCCCATGACAGACAAGAGAAAAGCGATATACATTTTGGTGGTTTTATTATTCACGCTATTGGCGTTGACTTTCCGTCCCGGAATATGGCTGATGCACAAGCCAGCCAATGATAAAAACGCGTATTACACAAAAGGCTGGGAAGAGGGTTGCTTAAGTGGGTCAAATTCGTATTCCCTGCTTTATGCGCCGCTGCTTACTAAGCCATTTATTAAAGAGATAGATATTGTTCCTGCCCGTGAAGACAAAGAAAATGGCTCAACTGCCAAGGAAAATTATAGAGCGGGCTGGAATGAAGGTTTTACGCTGTGTCGCTATTATCAATCCGCCGTTTACGAATTAATCCAGTTTGCCATAGCAATCGCAACCTTGCTGTTTATTGGATACTTATTATCTAAGAAAAAATTATAAACGTGTATTTTCGGTTTAATTTTTGGGATTAGTGTGGGCTGCTGTGTAGGACGGGCATT
>CAZGVV010000052.1:0-13574 GCA_964529155.1 uncultured Rickettsiales bacterium | reverse complement strand
GCTGCGCTCCGGGTCTTGAAAATCCGGCATTTTCGCCACGCCGCAGCGAAATCGTTACAGGCTCTAAGAACCTATCTACGCTTTCTACTGCAGCGGGCTGCAACTACCGAATTTCCAAGCTTCCGGTGCTCACGTACAGACGTACGCTGCGCTCCGGGTCTTGAAAATCCGGCATTTTCGCCACGCCGCAGCGAAATCGTTACAGGCTCTAAGAACCTATCTACGCTTTCTACTGCAGCGGGCTGCAACTACCGAATTTCCAAGCTTCCGGTGCTCACGTACAGACGTACGCTGCGCTCCGGGTCTTGAAAATCCGGCATTTTCGCCACGCCGCAGCGAAATCGTTACAGGCTCTCAGGTGGCTTCATTCATCGGCAGGGGATTTTCTATGGCCTATATTTTGACGTTGCTTTCTGACCCGGCAGCATGGCTGGCGCTGGGTATGTTAATTGCGATGGAAGTGGTGCTTGGCATTGATAATTTGATTTTCATTTCCATTCTCACCAATAAATTGCCGAAACACCACCGCGCACAGGCGCGCCAAGTGGGAATTGGGTTGGCGCTGTTCTTGCGGCTGGTGCTGCTGACCTCGGTGGCGTGGATCGTGCAATTAACCGAACCGCTATTTACGGTACTGAATTACGGTGTGTCATGGCGTAGTTTGATTTTAATCGGCGGTGGATTGTTTCTGGTGTGGAAAGCGACGAAGGAAATTCACCACACGATGGACCCGGCCAAAGATAAAGGGCCGACAAAGGCCAAAGCGGGCATGGGTTTTTATGCGGCGGTGGGGCAGATTCTGGTGTTGGACCTGGTGTTTTCAATCGATAGCATCATCACCGCCGTGGGCATGACTGAGCATGTGCCGATTATGGCGGTGGCCGTGGTGGTCGCTATTGCGGTAATGTTGTTTGCTTCAGGGCCATTGTCTAATTTTATCAGCAAGAATCCCACCATTGTGATGCTGGCGCTGGGATTTTTATTGATGATCGGCATGACATTGATCGCCGAAGGCTGTGGCGTGCATGTGCCGAAGGGGTATATTTATGCGGCCATGGCGTTCTCCGCCATGATTGAGAGTTTGAATATGATGGCGCGGGGGAGGAGGAGGTAGGGTTGAGGTTACAGGTTTGAGGTTTGAGGTTTGAGGTTACAGGTTTGAGGGTTGAGGGTTGAGGGTTGAGGGTTGAGGGTTGAGGGTTGAGGTTTAAATAATATCTTCCTAACACCTAACACCTAACACCTGTAACCTCAACCCTCACCTCGCCAGGAACATCTGATACGCCGGGTTGTTGGTTTCGTCTTCGTAGGGGTAGCCGAGTTTTTCCAGGCGGGCGTTCAGGCGGGGGCGGTCGGTGGAGGGGACGTGGAGGCCGACCAGGACACGGCCGTCATCGGCGCCGTGGTGGCGGTAATGAAACAGCGTAATGCTCCAATCTGCGCCTACACCGTCCAGAAATTGCATCAATGCGCCGGGGCGCTCCGGGAATTCGAAGCGCAGGACGATTTCGTCCGACAACGCGTGGGCATGGCCGCCGACCATGTAGCGTATGTGCAGCTTGGCGGTTTCGTCGGCGCTGATGTCGAGCACTTTGTAGCCGTGCGAAGTGAGCTCGTGAATGATCGCGGTTTTTTCCTGCGCGGCATCGGCGAGTTTGAGGCCGACAAAGACATGGGCTGCATCCCCCCCGTTGTAGCGGTAATTGAATTCCGTGATGTTGCGGTTGCCAAGCACGTGGATAAAGCGCCGGTAACTGCCGGTTTCTTCGGGGATGGTGACGCCTAAGAGAATTTCCCGCGCTTCGCCGATTTCAGCGCGTTCGGCGACGTGGCGGAGGCGGTCAAAATTCATGTTGGCACCGCTGTTGATGGCGATTAACGCACCGGTGCGGGTGGGGTTTTGCGCGGCGTAGGCTTTAAGGCCGGCCAGCGACAACGCGCCTGCAGGCTCGGCAATGACGCGCATGTCTTCAAAAATATCCTTGATCGCGGCGCACATTTCGTCGGTGGTGGCGGTGAGTACGTCGTCGAGCAAGTGCTGGCAGATGCGGAAGGTTTCTTCCCCGGCCTGACGCACGGCAACGCCATCGGCAAAGAGGCCGACGCGGTCCAGTATCACGCGCTTGCCGGCGGTGATGGCGGCTTTCATGCTGGCGGCTTCGGCCGGTTCAACGCCGATGATTTTGACCTCCGGGCGCAGGAATTTGACGTAAGACGCAATGCCTGCGGCCAGCCCGCCGCCGCCGATGGGGATGAAAATGGCTTCAATGGGTTTAGCGTATTGCTGCAGGATTTCCATGCCCACCGTGCCTTGCCCGGCGATGACGTCCGGGTCGTCATATGGGTGGACGAAGGTGAGGTTGTGTTCGCGCTCCAGCATGCGGGCGTGGGTGTAGGCTTCGTCGAAGGTGTCGCCGTGGAGCACGACGTTTCCGCCCCAGTAGCGCACGGCGTCTATTTTGATCGGCGGGGTGGTAACAGGCATGACGATGGTGGCGGCAATGCCCAGGCGCTTGGCAGAAAGCGCCACGCCTTGCGCGTGATTCCCGGCAGAAGCGCAGATGACGCCACTCGCGCGGTCGTTGGCGGAAAGAGACGCAATGCGGTTATAGGCGCCGCGAATTTTGAAAGAAAAGATCGGCTGCAAATCTTCACGTTTGAGCAATACATGGCAGTCCAGGCGAGCGCTTAGGCGTGACATGGCATCCAGCGGTGTGCGCAGGGCGACATCGTAGACATTAGCATCAAGAATAGCGCGGATATAGTCGGTCATGGGTGGGCGAGTTTACCATGTAGATCAATGATTTGCAAGGGCGGTGGCGGGTAGGTATTGATTTTTCTCATTATTGCCATTATTTCTCTTATGGAATGAGAAGTTCTTGCTGGCGAAGAATCTAGCGGTTGGCTTAAGAACCAGCCCCCTGGTCTGCAAGGTGAAATCCTGATCTATCGAAATCGTCTTAAACCATATGACCTAAGCTTATAGTCAGGCTACGGGTGGGTATGATCGCTCACTAATGCGTATGACAAAACAGTTTAGCGATTAATAAAAGGATAAGGTTTAGTTGATTAGCAGCTTATCCAGTTTGACTGTAGCCGCATAATAATCAGTCATTACCTGATAGAATTGCAACTTTGCACTGATATTTTTATTCTCCGCATTCGCCAACTGCTCCTCTCGTATGTTCAGCAAGAAATAGTCGCTTCCGCCCTTATCAAAAAGCTGGCGTTCCGCTTGTTGCATTTTTTTCGCCACTTCAACTTCCTTCGTGCTGAACTCAATTGCTTGTTTCGCCGCCTGATAATTATTTTCGATATATTGTAACTGCTGGGTTATTTTGTTCCTTAGCAATACACGATCAGCCTCAAGCGTTCTAAGATTAGCTTCTGCTTTGGAAATCCTGCCTTTTGCTGTATTGTTTTGCAAAGGGATGGAAATATTCACTCCGACGATCTGCTCCGTATTGCGGCGTGTGATGCTGCCTGTGCCCATATCCTGCGCGCTCCTGGCCACTACATCCAATCGCGGAAGCAGCTTGTTTTCTCCCGCTTTCAAATTGTTCTTCTCCCTCTCAATATCCGCTTCGATAACGCTGAATTCAGGACGAGCGGAAAAAGTCTTTTCCGGCGTGTCTTGCAATTCAATCGAAAGATTATTCTGTTGCGGAAAATGAGAAATCCGAGACGTGTCAGGAATTATCATCTCGCCTTGTGTGTCGCGCAGATAAAGAGATAGGTTTGCTGCGGCATTGGCATACAGTCTTTTCGCATCATTCAACAGCCCTTGCCGCCGGTAAACATATTGCATGTTTTCTGTTTCCGTGATTGCGGCAATATCGCCATGATTGGCCCTAATTTTTAGTCCTTTTTGACGTTCCTGGGCAATGGTAAGAAGATTCTCCTGAATTCTAAGCATTTCGCCCGCAGCAACCCATTCATAATAGGCGCGCATTGCCGCATATTGAGTGCTGATTTTTGCCAGCAATTGCTCCTGCTCGGCCTTGGCAAGGCTTAGTCTGTTGTTCCATAATGACAAGCGCTCGTCGTCAATATCGCGGTCACGCAATAACGACAAAAAGAGTTCCAGATTAAATTCGCCACCGCTATTGGTATAGCTGTAATTGTCATATACAGGAAAACTGCCATCAGAAACGCGGTATCCAGCGCTTATTCGGGCATTATAGTCTTGTAAAGGTTTGGTGATTTTGGTTGAGCTATACTTGCCATCATAAAACCCTGCAACACGGCCTTGTGTCTCATTATTCAAGGAAGCATCAAATGCACCCAAGGCTTCTTGTACAGAGGCTTCACTGGCCTCGCGTTTTGCCTTGGCTTTCTGTATTTCTGGAAAATGTTGTATGGAAGAGGTCAACACTTCCCGCAAGCTTAGCACGTCAGCCGCAAACGCTGGAAAGCAAATAAAACTTGTCATTCCAGCATACATCAATAGGCGGCATATGCTCATAACCCGCTTGCACTGCCTTTCTTTTTCTCGCTGGTTTCTTTAGTAGCCGGCGCAGTATCTTTCAGCTGGGCAGGATTGTCATATACGGGCGGGAAACTGTTTAATTGCCTCCAAATTTCGTAGATAACGGGCACTTCATTGAGCAAGACCCACCCCTTGACGCGAGCGCCCATCCTTAAAAATTGCGCGTCAGGCCAATTCTCATTCTCAGGTTTTTTTACCAAAACGCGGAAACGGCCGTTAGCTGAAATAGCTGCATCAACGGCTGCCACTTTGCCTGCAAACGTACCTACGGCTACCGATGGCCAGCCGCTAAATTGTACGGAAGGCCATCCTTCAAAGATTAAACGTACATCACGGCCAGGGTAAATAAGCGGTATATCTAATCCGCTGACATAAAGCTCAACTGCTGGTTCTGCATCATCTGGAACGAATGTGGCAAGAGTGTCTCCTTCCTTGACGTACGTGGAAGTACCACCAGCAGTGATGTGCAGAATATAACCATCTCGCGGGGCAAGCACTAATTGCGTATGTTGGCGGGATAGCTGTACTTCAACTTTGTTGAGGTCTGCCTGTGCCTGGGCAGCTTGGGCTTTGATTTCCTTCCAGCGGATATTGGCCTGCTCGTATTCTTTTCTTGAACTCAACCCGTGCTCGCTTAGGCTTAGTTGCCGGTTATGATTTAATTCTGCAGTTTTCATAGCAAGTTGCAGCGTTTCCGCCTTATGAGCCATCGCATCCCGCTCGCTCTGCAGACGTTCTATGAGTTGTGGGTCATTGTCCTTAATCTCAACAATGGGGTCATTTTTCTTTACCTTCATGCCATCACTGACATACCACGTATTGATTCGGCCTTTTACTAGGGAGTGTATGGCTTGAGCGCGGTCTGAAGGGTTAAGCGTGGTGACGCCACCTAACCCATTGGCCGTTTGAATCCAGGGAGTGGCAGTAATAAAAATGATAATGAAACCTATCGCGACCATCAGCATTTTGGCAAAGATTCTGGTAATGCGAGGTGATTTTAAGTTAGATAGAGAAGAAAAGTGTGTGCGGTCAAAATTTGCGATGGGCAGATTTTCTCTGGGAACATCTTTCACGGGTATATAGAAAAACTGCGATAACTTTTCAACGGCGGCACACACATCGTAATAATAGGATAAGTAATCCCCCGCCTTAGAAATGCCGACAAAGATGCCCGAAAGCACTAATTCAGCAGCGACCAGCTGACCTAATGTCAACTCCCCAGAAACAACAAGGGTGCCGCCAACACCAAGCAGGCTTGCGCTTGCTAAGGCATATAAAAAAAGAAAGCCAATAATTTGGCGAAACGCTGGCACAAAATACTCGTGGCGTGCATTCAAATAGCGGTAAATCGCTTTATCGGATTTCTCAATATCGTGCGCAATGATGTTTTCTGAATTAACGCTGGGTTTTTTAGCGGATAAGTGCTCAATCCAACCTGCAACAGCATATTTTTCTTTGGATAAAGCTAAAGCCTTGCGAATTGCAGAGGGAGAAAACCAACGCCATAATCCGTAAACCAGCAGCACCAGGATGATGTTAAATACTAGCAATGCAGGGTGATAGCTGGATACCAGCAGCAGGCCAACCAGCATTTGCAAGCACAGGGCAAAACCTCCGGTAATTAAAAGTGGAAGCTTATGCTGAACAGTCATGATTTCAAAATAACGATCGGCCAGAGCAGCGCGGTCTGAGGCATCGCCCGGGGCTGCATGAATGTTTCGCAACACAATTTCGCTGGTGATCCGAGCATAGAATCGGCGCTTAAATAGCTCCATGACATAATGCTGAAGCGCCACCAATATGCCATACATTAAAAGTATGCAAAAAAGTGTAAGTGCTAAGATAATCACTGGGCGGACCATGGCGGTATTTACCAGCGTGGTAACCAGCATCTGAACGGAGAACGGTACGGCAAGCGTTAGAAGACTGATGGCAATGCCATAGACCATCGCTAATTTATAATAGGATTTCTCAGGCCCAAGAATGAATACGAACACATCGTTGAGTTGAGACAATGAGGTGTAGGGGCGAGATGAGTTGTTTATAAAATTGCCTTTTATAGAGTTATTCCACTTTACCATTATACATGGCTGCAAAGAGTGTTTTTGCCTGCGTATAATTTAAAGTGAAATAACGATAGATCAATAGCTATTGATAATAATTATCAGTGAAATTTCCTTAAAACAAATTTTTTCAGACTATTTATCGTGGCATTATCGGTGCGATGCTTGGGCCATGAAACATGGGTATCCTGTAACTTTGCGGAGATCGAACTGTCAATGCCATGCAAATTCGATGGAATAATGATATGAATAATAACGGTAATGCGCATGCCAGCTTTCCCTGCAGCAACCGTGCCGACTATTGTACTTCGAATCCACAGCGCGCATAATGATTGGAATAGGTCGGTTTATTGGATTGTGGATTGGAGATTTTGCTTCTCGCTCTATAGTTATTCCACTTTACCATTACACATGGCTGCAAAGAGTGTTTTCGCCTGCGTATAATTTTAAAGTGAAATAACTATATAAGGCGAGATAGGCCTTGGGAGAGTGGGTCTGAGTGGGTTGCTGCAATAGGGGGGCATTGATTTTGCCAGCTTATCTCCCCAGTATATATCGAGATATTTAGCCCCCGTTTTTACGTTATCGCATTAGACAAGCGGCCTAAATCGTCTTTACCTCTTTTTTACGCCCTCGTGCCTGACTTTTACACCTTCGCTACAGCAATCCTACTAGCCTGAAATCAAATCGGTGAAAGGTTTGATTATGGACATTTTTTATCTGTTATTGGGTGCAGGCTTTTTCCTGCTTTGTTGGATGCTCGCTGCATATAGTGGCAAGCTGATGGAGCGGTAATATGGACCCGCTTATCCTGCTTTCCGGCATCGCCTCAGGTGGCCTGCTTATCTATCTCATCATCGCGCTGATTGAGCCGGAGGTATTCCTATGAGCGGTTCATTTTTAACCGGTAATGGCTTGCTGCAGATTGCCCTTTATTTCGCGGTGCTGTTCGCTTGCGTCAAACCACTGGGCGGCTACATTGCGCGCGTGTATGAAGGCCAAGTATGGCTGGAAAAGCCGTTAGGCTGGCTGGAGAGATTTTTTTATAAATTCTGCGGCATCGATAAAACCCGCGAAATGAACTGGAGGCAATATACCGCTGCCACGCTGATGTTTAGCTTGGGCGGATTTGCGCTGCTCTACTGTATTCTACGCTGGCAATCGCTGTTTGGCCTGAATCCTGCGGATATGGCCGATATTACCCCTGATCTGGCATTTAATACGGCGGTAAGTTTTATCACCAATACGAACTGGCAATCTTACGGTGGCGAATCCACGCTATCTTATTTCAGCCAGATGATTGGTCTTACGGTGCAGAACTTCGCCTCCGCTGCACTTGGCATGGCGGTAATGGTGGCACTGATTCGCGGTATTGCGCGAAAAAACACCGATAAGATTGGTAATTTCTGGCGCGATATGGTGCGTGGCATACTCTACGTGCTGCTGCCTCTGTGTCTGCCTGGGACAGTATTGCTTGGCTCTCAGGGTATCCCACAGACTTTTAGCGAATACGTTAAAGTGCCTTACATTGAAGTGCAGCATGTCGATGAAAAAAAAGACGATCAAGGCAATATAACGCAGAAAGCCGACACCATCACCGAGCAGGCCATTGCAGTCGGCCCGGTGGCGTCACAGATTGCGATTAAGCAGCTCGGCACCAATGGCGGCGGATTCTTCAATGCCAATTCGGCGCATCCGTTGGAAAACCCTACGCCGTTTTCCAACTTTCTTGAAATGCTGGCTATTCTGCTTATTCCTGCGGCACTGTGCTACACCTTTGGCACGATGGTGAATGATCGTCGCCAAGGCTGGGCATTATTGGCCGCTATGACGGTTATTTTCGTGCCGCTCCTATTCTATTGCGTAGCAGCGGAGCAATCCGGCAATCCGCATTTCTCGGCATTTCATATTGACCAGCAGGCAAGCGATATGCAGGCGGGCGGCAATATGGAAGGCAAAGAAACGCGTCTGGGCATTGTTAATTCGGCGCTCTGGGCGTCGGCCACCACCGCTGCTTCCAACGGCTCGGTCAATGCCATGCATGATAGCTTCACGCCTGCCGGTGGCTTCGTGCCGTTGCTGTTGATCCAGTTCGGCGAGGTGATTTATGGCGGCGTTGGCTCCGGCCTCTACGGCATGCTGATGTATGTCATCATCGCCGTATTCATCGCCGGGCTAATGGTTGGGCGTACGCCGGAATATATGGGCAAAAAAATCCAATCATTTGAAATAAAGATGGCCTCCATCGCCATCCTTGCTACGCCGCTGCTTGTATTGTTTGGCGCAACATGTGGCGTCATGACCGATATGGGCAAAGCGGGTATTCAGTTAAGAGATACCTAGCAATGATATGATCTGAAAATCGCTGATAAGGTAATCGAACAACTACGCTAGAAGATTCCCTCCCTTCCTCATAAGAACGAATGACATCTTCTACAAGAACCCCATTTGCTGTTAGAAGGCCGTATAAAGTCTCGTCAAGGTGAGTCCGTGCAGCACCAAGATGAGCCCGTATAATGTTTTTACATGCATCGAGTGAGACATACTCTAGCTCGGTTCTTGCCATTAAAGGCGCAAGGCCTTGTAAATCAGGATCTGCTATTCTCTTATCGCCTTTAATTAATCCCCAGCAGAATTTCCCTACAAGGCCTAGCTCCTGTTCAGCAGCGCGTCCGGTATGAACAATGAAATCCTCAAGTATTGCCGTCATTCCAATTTGACCATTTGAAATACCGGCCATCCAATTCTTTCGCTTGCGCGCAGAAAAACTGGCAATTGTTTGGCAAATCAATTTGAGGGTTAAAGGTCTTGCAAATTCTTCCGCCAAAAGCGGAACTTCTGGCAAAGGAACTTCATAAAATTTGAAGAAGGTCTTTTGAGCATCGTATGTTTGTTCCTCACTAAAACCATGATGATTCACGAGAACAAATTTTTTCAAAACATGCTTTTTAATGATTATTTCTTGAAAAGGCGTACGATAGGTAAGAATAAATCCAACGAATGGGAATCTTTGGGCAATAGTCACAATATTTAGAACAGCATTTGACCAAAAAGTTCTATTTCCCTCGTTAATGCCATCAATGATAATTACAGCACGTTGCCCTAATACTGCGGCTCTATTAGCAGTTTCGCAAAGGGTGGCAAAGGATTCTATGCCCGAAGATTGGGCAATATCTTCTAATGGATTTTCTCCCGTAAAATTTTTTGCCAAAGAGAAGTTAACTATATGGCCTTGCTCTGTGAGGTGGCGAGTCAGATCACAAAATGTATGAGTTTTACCAGTTCCCCATTCGCCAGTGACTAACAACAGATTTGAATCAAGCAACCTATATTCAGGTGACTCAAGGTGTTCACCTACTTCTTGGTTTATGTCATAATATTGATTTAGATCGCGTCTTTTTCTTTGAAGATTATCATCATTATTTTTGGTCTTAGAAATCTTATTATGAATGATTCCATTCATGTTCCTATTTGCAGTCAAAGCGACTTTTAAGGGCATTTTGATTGCTTTAGCCGCATTTGTTGCGGCTCCTATCTCATTACGATCAATGGAACGTAAAATTGCGCTTATCTGGCCTGGTTGATGGTCACGCGCTGTTATCTTAGAGTGTAATAATGACTCAACATTGCTCCATTTATCATCGTGGCTGGATGCCAAATTTTCTATATTTGCAAAGGCAGCATCAGTTCTCAACAGCCCCTGAACTGCTGAATAAAGAGATTCAATTTTTAAGTTTGGGGCGTCGGCGTCATTATTGGGCGTAAACCTTGCGCCCGCCTCTTGAATCATCCTGTCATTATGGCTTTTAAATAGGCTGGGCATGATACTAAAAAATAATAATTTAATCCGAATAATAGCTGTAAAGATAAAACCCTGTATGTATATTTGAGCCTAAAGGTAGGAACAAGGCCGCATGAAAATCAACCTTAGAAGCCAAATAAAGAAACTTAGCAACAGGGTAAACCTGTTTACTGTTCTAAATGAAGCCATTGTAAATTCAATACAAGCTGGCGCAACTCAGATTCAGATCGAGCTATTTCGTGAAAATGTTCAGGGAGAGCTGTTGGATACCAAACCGAGCATAAATTCTGTTCATATTTCTGATAACGGCGAAGGCTTTAATAAGAAAAACAGAGAATCTTTTGCTGAATATGGCACTGAAAATAAGATCAGTGAGGGGTGCAAGGGGATTGGCCGCTTGTCATACCTCAAGGTTTTTGAGGATGTTTCGATTGAGAGTTTTGTAAAATCGGATGCAGAAAAAATTGAATGCAGTTTCACCGAAAATTTTGAAGACTCTGATTTCAAAATTCAAAGTGGGCAAAATATTGCCTCTAATAAAACGCTCATTAAGTTACATAGAGCGAGAAATAATTACGCAAAAGGGTATGAAATAAGTGAAATAAAAGAGAAGCTATTCTTCCATATTCTCCCAATTCTTTATCTAAACAAGACTCGCAATGTTGAGATTGAAATCAAAGACAAAGCAGATGATTCAGCAAATCACATCAGGACATCTGATTTACCTAATTTCCAACAGCTAGACTTTTCAATTAGAGAGTTCGTTACCAACGACAAAGAGGAAATTAAATTTACTCTCCACTACGCAATTTCAGATGCGGGTGAAGATAAGCTCCTAGATTTCTACTGCGCCAATAAGCGCACAGTTTGCAGATTTAAGGATAAGGAGCTTAAAATTACTCCTATCAAAGGAAAAAACTCGATTTTCCTAGTCACCTCTAGCTTTCTTGATAGTGCTGTGAATGACGAGCGCGATGATTTTAATATTTATCCAAAGATTATGAATTTGCTCAACCCACTTTCTTGGGAGCAAATTAATGGCCGACTTAAAGATGCCCTTAGGGATGTAATTTACAGTGCCTATCCAAATCTAAAAGAACAGAATACAGAGCTTGTCTCGTCAATAAGGGATGAGAATTTGCATCTAGTAGATTACATGGAAGAGATTGATTCTCTAGGTGGATTAATTGATTCAGAATCCATCATTGAGAAAGCCGAGCAACAGTTCCTACAAGACAAGAAAAGCTTCAGAACAATCTTAAAACAAGAGAAACCAGATAGCGCTGAGATTTTGAGTAAAGCTAGTGATTTAGCTGGTAAGGAATTGATTGAGTATGTCATTACCCGCGACAAAATCATCACTCAATTTGAACTGCTAGATTTGAACAAAGAAAAAGATGAAGAAGTAATCCGCAATCACTTTCTCAAAAGGGGCATAACTGGGGATTCATTCTCACCAGTGCCTGTTAGGGAAAATAATCTGTGGCTGCTAGATGATAAATTTATGACCTATAACTATGTTGCAAGCGAAAAGGCACTTAAAACGCTGCTCTCTGCTGTTGGTTTACCTAAAGCTGAATCAAATGATAGATTCGATATAGGCATTTATTCTAATTCCGAAAATGGAAAAAGAGCGATACTTATTGAGTTCAAGAAGTTTTCTGCAAACTATAAAGAAAATGGCGAGGGCATTAATCAGCTTGGCACATATGCCGATACACTAAGTAAAAATGGTATTGATGAGCTTTATTTATACCTTGTGGCCTCCGTTGACGAACAGTTCAAGAACAACCTCGTTAACCTCTATAAATTCACCAAAGTATTCTCTCAAGATGGCGAGATTTATCACGGCACCTTGAGCAATGTTAATGCGTACATACAGGTTGTATCGCCACAGGCTCTTATTTCTGACGCTAAAGCGCGAAATAAAACATTTATAGATATGATTAGAACCCTGAGCATAGCAGATAAAAGTCAGAAGTAATTCCAGCTTCTAGCCTAAGAGCGATAGCGAACACCGCTTTCCGTCACCCCCCATTCTTTATGCTTTGCCATTAAGATATTTCGGCCTATGTTACTGGTGCAGGCGGAAAATCCGCCTGTGGGGTGTAGTAACCTCTCGTTAAGCGTACTCTGCGTCACGTCACGACGCTGCCTCTCCGTCCAATATGGCCGGGAGGCGGCGGTGTATGTCCAAGCCTTACGGCTAAAGGCCGTCGCAATCGTCTTAACGCGATTTACTAACTCCCGTGCCACCAGAGGGTCTTTCCTTCTGGCTGGCCGTGTCTTAAACCAGAAGGGAGTTGGTTATGCGGCGAATGTTTTTTATTACGTTATCACTAGGACTGACAGCTTGTGCTAATTCTGCATACCAACAGGAATATGCTCCCCAGCCGTTGTCCGTGAGCCAAGTTCAGGGGCAATGCTTCTCTACTTTCAAAGAATTTATTGCACAAACGAACTGTATTAATAATGCGGTTATTACGTCCGGGCTTGCACCCAATTCCTATGTTCAGGAATATTTGGCATATATGCAATCACTACAGGAGAAAGTGAAGCGAAAAGCCCTTTCAGAAAACGGTGCCCGCACGCAATTAACAAGCAAGCTTAATCAGGTAAGAGCGCAGCAGCAGAATGAAGATATTGCACAAGAGCAATTAGCGATCCAACGTGATGCACAAAATGCCGAGGTACTTAGGCAATACCAATACAAAGCACCGCTGCTTGAAATGCCCCAGCGACGTTCAACTATAAACACCAACTGCCAAACTATTGGGAATCAGGTGAACTGTACCTCTCGGTAATGGTAAGAAAATATCGAGATATTTAGCCGTTGTTTTGCTTTATCGCATGAAAATGGCACCCGGTGGCACGTTCCGCTTGAATTTAAGGGGTAAAAGCAGTATTCACTGCATTCCGTCATTACCATAAAGTGCCAGAATGGGGAAATAAGCTACCATTCAGTAGGTTAGGTATATGCTGATGTAGCTCAGCTGGTAGAGCACCGCATTCGTAATGCAGGGAGCGACAGCGGCGTGTGTTGGAAGTAAGTTTGGAAGGACAAAGAGTTAGGAAGTAATCATATCGCTGATGCATCTCTCGTATCAGCGCCATGTCAGCAAAAGGTTTGCAAACGCTTGGTATAGTTTGTAAATCCCCTCATGGGCCGCCTTAGCTCAGCTGGTAGAGCACATCATTCGTAATGATGGGGTCGTAGGTT
>CAZGVV010000051.1:6533-13847 GCA_964529155.1 uncultured Rickettsiales bacterium | reverse complement strand
CATATGCAAATCGCGGTCTGTATGCTTAAAGAGGCATTCGGCGTGCAGTTCATCGCTTAATGCACGGGTGACATAAAGTTGTACGTTTTTAGGTGACAGTGGCACACTGGCTACGTCGCCAGTCAGCACGGTGTCTAATTCCGGCTCCCATTTTACCATGTCGCTTTTTCCGGTGATCTCGAATGTTTTGGCCGTGCCATTTTGAGAAATGCGCACCGTGATCGTGCCGCCTTTAATCAATGCCGCACCAGCAATGATGAGCAAATTAAAAAGCAAACGCATCATGCGCAGGCTGACCGATACACCAGATGCATCGGTAAATTCATCTGGCCAATCCAGCGTGATACGGCTACCGGTGAAAAATTCAGACGCTAATTTCTGATGGTCAGCGAGCGATGCTTCACCGTTTTCTTTTACCCGGCCATAGGCCACACGATAAAATTGCAGACGGGCTACAGCAGAAAATGCACTACTGGTGATTAACTCCACCGCCTGCCCCTGCAAATTAAACCCCTCTTCGCTCAAAAATTCCGCACCATTATTTACCGCACCAATTGGCCCGGTTAAATCATGGCATAAACGCGTGCAGAGCATTTCTGCTATTTTAAGTTCCTGGGTCATGAAAATTACAACCAGCCTTGGTGAAGATGAACAAAATTACTCCTATCACTATTTCTGACAAAGATGAATTTTTAGTAAATGCCATGTAATTGCGTGCTTATTTCCGCAATATGCTATAAAATCCCTGCCATGGTAAACCCGCATCAACTCATTCGTGACCGCTTACGCAGCATACTGGCTGATCGCAGCATCACAGCTGTGGAATTAGCGCGTGATGCCGGCGTCAAAACATCGTTTCTCTACGACATTTTAAACGGTAAATCGACGAATCCTTCCACAGTAAAACTCGGGCAAGTAGCCCGCGCCCTGAACGTAGAACTGGCCTATCTTTCCGGTATGAGCGGTAGCGCCATCACATCCAGCACTACGCCCGATCCTGATGATTATGCTTGCATCCCCTGCCTTAATGCAGCGGATAAAGAAAGCGATTATTATCGTTTTCGACATAGCTGGATTCGTAATCATCTGCAAGCCACCCCTGAACAATTACGCTCGCTGCATGTACGTGGCGATAGCATGGCGCCAACATTGTTGGACGGCGACGTATTGCTTGTTGATCTTACGCGCAATAAACCGTCTCCACCGGGTATTTTTGTATTGGATGACGGGGTGGGGCTGGTAGTTAAACGTTTAGAGCTAACCGGTACTGAACCTATGAATTTGCGGATTTTATCCGATAATACGAATTATAGCGCCTACGAGCGTACAATACGCGATGCGAGCATCGTAGGACGCGTTATATGGTTTTCGCGCAAATTATAAAAAGCAGATTTAAATAATACCCTCTTCATAACGTTAGAGTGAAATAACTATAAAAAGCAGGAAATCCGTCAAACCCACCAGTTTTTGCACGCTTCCTTCAGAAAATGCAATTTCAGGTTGCTTTTTCATTGCGCCATACAATCACCAGTCAAATGCGCTTTATAGATAGCATTTGGTGTACATCTTCATTTATGCTAACCTACGCTAATGCAGAGATTTTGTGTCATTAGTGGAATAGTGATGTGTATGGCACTTGCGGCCTGCAGTTCTGAAGATAGCTGCCTTATTATGTTGTGTACTAACCAGACGCATATGCAAATGGGTTATGAAACAGATCGCGATCAATGCCGCGGACTTTCTGAAATGAAGGTGGGCATGCTGGGCGGAAATGAAGATCAAGATCAAAAATCCAAACTGATTGCTTCATTCAATGAATGCATGGCGGCCAAAGGTTGGAGCATTGGTAGCGACGGTGATAAAAAAGCCGCCGCCGCTGCAGCAACAAGCACACCAAATTCACAGACCACCGAACCTATTGCCACGCCGCCGGACGCCGCACCCGAGGAGCGCACCCGTCGTATGTCTGAATGCTCATTTGCCCGCCAGGAAGCTGAGCATTCATTCGTTGCAAAACAACGGGCTGAAGCATGCGATCTGGAATGCGACAGTCAACGCCGCGCTGCTCCTGAAGCGCCGAAGCCCGCATCCTGCCGGTAAGCTATGACCACCCTCACCTGCACCCGTCGCCTAGAATTTGATGCCGCGCATCGCGTGCCGGGCCATGAGCATAAATGCCGCTATTTACATGGACATCGCTATGCCGTTGAGGCGACTTTTGTTGCCGATGATGGCACATTGGACGGGGTAGGTCGCGTTATCGATTTTGGCGTTATTCGTGAGCGGCTCGGCACATGGATTGACACCCATTGGGACCATACTACTATTTTAGCAGATGAAGATAAGGCATTAGGTCATGCCGTTGCGGCGCTGACCGGGCAAGAAATATATTATCTGCCCACACCGCCAACGGCGGAATATTTAGCAGCATATTTGCTGGAACGTATATGCCCGGAATTATTTGCTGGCAGTGGTGTACGTTGTATTTCAATCCGTATTCAGGAAACGCCTAATTGCCGTGCAGAAGCATCCTTCTAATCAGCAATAGTGCCTCAAGGCTATAGTAACCCGCCACGTATAAACCGCGTGCCCCTAATGCCACATATAGTTATTCCACTTTACCATTATACATAGGCGAACATAGTGTTTTCGAGAACCGGAGGGCAGCGCACAGGTGTACGTGAGCACCGGAAGCGCAGAAAACACTCTTTGCAGCCATGTATAATGGTAAAGTGAATAACTATAGAATCAGGCCTGATTACTACGAAAGATAAGTTTACGGGTAAAGCCATTGCATGCCCCAGCTGTGATTACTTTGGCGAGTAAACAATTCACGTTCATGTAAGCGTGAATCACCCTGCTGCCAAAACTCAATAACACGGGGAACGACGCGCCAGCCAGACCAATGCGGTGGGCGGGGCACTTCATTATCTGCAAAACGCTCCTGCATCTGCGCAATGCGCTGTTCTAATAGTGTGCGCTCCTGTAATGGACGTGACTGATCGGAGGACCATGCACCAATTCGGCTCTCGCGTGGCCTGGATGCAAAATACGCATCGGCCTCAGCCGCACTTACCGGTTCAACACTCCCTTCAATACGCACTTGACGCTCCAATGGCATCCAATGGAAGCATAGTGCTGCATAAGGATTTTCCTTTAGTTCGTCGCTTTTTCTGCTTTCAAGATTAGTGTAAAATACAAATCCCCGTTCATCATACGCTTTGAGCAACACAATACGCGCCGATGGGACGGCATCTCGCGTAGCCGTGGCCAGGCACATGGCAATAGGCTCCGCAATTTGCGGGTGGGCGCTCGCTGCATTTAACCATTGCGTAAAACGGGCAATGATATCATTCGTGCTGAAAGTCATAAATGTTCCCTAAATGTAAAATGTTGCTCAACGCGTCTAAAGCGGTGTGCGCTTCTTCTGCCAGTAAGGGGTCGCGGAGGTCATCGGGCGCCAAATATTCGCGATAATGTTTCTCTACCCAATTACATAATTCCGTATAAAGCGTCGGAGTAAGCACAACATGTGCATGCACTGCAGAGAGCTCATCTTTTTCCAATGGGACACGCAACCGTAAACAGGCAGGCCCCCCGCCGTTTTGCATGCTTTCACGCAAATCAGCATAGATGACGCGGCTAATAGGATTGGTGACATCAGCACACAGCGCTTGTAATGACGCATGCGCGCTCTTCGAAGATTGGCATTCCGCAGGCGCGATCACCACATACCCCGTAGAGGTATGTAGGATTTGACTGTTAAATAGATACGTTTTTACCGCCTCTTGAAGCGATAATTGTGATTCCTCAAAACGCACCAGGCACAATTCAGGTCCGGCTAATTTTTGGATAATATCTATTGCCGAATCACCTTCTGCAAAAGCCGCTTCATGATAAAGCAATATATTTTCATGGCTGGTGGAGATAACGTCATTGTGAAATACCCCGGCATCAATAGCCCGGGGATGCTGCCGCAAAAATATCGCCTTTTTTTCATTTAAACCATGCAGGCGTGCAATAGCTTGTGAAGCAAGCAATGTTTGGCGTGCAGGATAACGGGCAGGAGTATTATCCATACCAACGCGCCCATAGACAAAAATATGCAATCCCCCACCTTCAACGTCGAGCTGCATGTGGTTAGCTGCGCCTTCGTCACTCAGCAATAAGCTACTGGGTAGTGCAGCGTGATGCACGAAATGGGTTTTATCAGAAAATATAGTACGCAGCAGCAGGCTTGAAAAATCTTTCTCTAATGCTCTGTGCGGCGTGCTGATTAAATTAGCCGGTGTAAAATGCACTTTTCCATCAGCGGAATCAATGCTTGGACATACGGTCGCGGCATTGGCAGCCCACATGCCGGAAGAAGAATAGATATAGGGCGACAATTCCGGAGTATTCCGCACTACCTGTTCTATTTGTTTTCGGATGGAGCCGCGAAAACCCAATTGATGTAATAAATGGCTGTTTGGCCGTGGGTGTGGCGGCATAACAAATTGAGGAACACCAAGCTCCATCACTATCTGCATTTTTGCCAATCCCTGCAGTGCGGCGGCACGAGGATTTGATATGCGGCCAGCATAGGTTTCAGAGGCAATATTGCCGAAAGAAAGACCGGCATAATTATGGGTTGGGCCAATCAATCCATCAAGATTCGCTTCAACGCGGCTCATGGACGTATACCCACCTGGGGTGTTTCCGGCAAAACCAGTTCGGCGCTTTCCATGCTGGCCACAGGATATGCACAATAATCTGCCGCATAATACGCACTGGGGCGGTGGTTTCCGCTAACACCGATACCACCGAAAGGCGCTGCGCTGGAGGCGCCGTTGGTAGGGCGATTCCAGCTTACAATACCGGCGCGAATACCGCCGATAAATTGAGCATAGACTTCAGCGCTATCACTGATCAATCCTGCGGAGAGACCAAAACGTGTATTATTTGCTTCCCGCATTGCTTCAGAAAAATCCCGCACACGAGTGATTTGCAGTAAAGGTCCAAAATATTCTTTATCTTCACGAACCGCGTTCGTTACATCAAGGATACCCGCTGTTACAAAAGGCAGTCCTTTGGTGATACGCTTCATAGGCAATAATGCACTAGCACCACCAGCTATTAGCCCATCTTGCGCCATAAGCAGACGCTCCGCTTCACGGTTGGAAATTAAAGGCCCCATATAGCCAGCTGGGGTATCCTTATAAGAAGAGACAATAATACGCCCTGCAAGGGCTATCACTGCATCAATGAATGTATCGCCGTTCTTTCCGTGTGGAACAATTAACCGGCGTGCGCACGTGCAGCGTTGGCCAGTAGATAAAAAAGCGGATTGCAGGGCAATTAATGAGGCAGCTTCTATATTGGCAGCCCCCTCAAAAACCAGCGGATTATTACCGCCCATTTCCAAGGCGAGCATTTTATCGGGCCTGCCTGCAAATTGGCGATGTAGCGCTGCCCCTACTTCTGCGCTACCAGTAAAAAACAAACCATCAATGCCTTCATGTGCTGCCAGCGAGATACCTGTTTCCCGAGCGCCTTGGACCAGATTTATAACACCCGCAGGCAACCCTAGCTCATGCCATAATTTGACCATCTCTTCCGCTACCAGTGGAGTTTGCTCGCTGGGTTTGAATACGACTGTATTCCCCGCGATCAATGCAGGCATGATATGGCCATTGGGTAAATGACCAGGGAAATTATACGGACCAAATACGGCAACGACACCATGCGGTCGGTGGCGAAGGCCCAGAATAATACCCGCCTGGGGTTTATTATGATTACCTGTACGCGCATTATACGCTTCTGCAGAAATCGCCGCTTTGCCGATCATGGCTTGCACTTCCCCACGCGCATCCCACAGCATTTTACCAGTGTCCTCGGCAATATACGTAGCGAATATATCCACCCGCTCGGCCAGTAGATTTTTAAAACGCTCTACGTAAGCGATGCGCTTATCCAAAGGCAATGCGGACCACGCAGGAAATGCAGCGCGCGCAGCGTTAATCGCGCTATCTACATCCTGGGTATTCGCGGCGTTTCCCTGCCATATGGATAGTTGTGTCGCGGGATTGAGGGATTCAAATGCCTCACCGCCGCCGCTGCGCCATGTGCCACCAATATATAATTCACCACTCATAACACGATACGCACTACGTCTCCCCGTTTAATACGCAAATGCTCAGCCGCTTCGGTGGTAATAACAACTTCACCCGCATCGATTGCTACCGGCGCACGCAGTATGCGGAAATCAGCCAGTGTAGAATTGCACAACATATGATGCGCGCCATCCAGCTGAGAAACGACGTCTCTTACGACTAGCTTCTGCGATTCACGCACACTGCGGATTTGATCACGCTCGCATTGCAAGGTAGGGCCAGCATCAAAAATATCGATATATCCTTCATGCGTAAACCCTTCTTCCTCAAGCATGCGCTTAGCAGGTAGTGAGGCTTCAAGTGGACGGCCAATTACTTCCTGCGCTTCTTCGGCTAGTAATTTAACGTAAATCGGATAACGAGGCATAAGATCAGCGATGAATTGGCCGCCTTGGGTGGCATACACGAAATCACAGCGCTGGAAATCCATTTGGAAAAAATGGCGGGCCAACTGATTATAGAAGGGCGATTCACCGCGCTTATTTTGCACGCCGCGAATTTCTGAAATAACCATATCGGAAAATAAATGCGGAAATTCCGCCAGCATCAAATGCCTGCTGCGCGATAAAAACTTGCCGATTCCATCACGCCGGTAATCCGGAGTGAGGAATAATGAGCCAAGCTCCGTCGCTCCAGTATAATCATTTACCATGTGCAAAACGTGGTTCAATGAATAGACATTCAGCGCCTCACTTGCTTGCACAATAGTCGATAGCTTATAGGAATAAAATGGTTTTTGGATCCCCACATGTGCAGCGATTCCGGTAGTTCCGGCGATTCGCCCCGTGTCTGAATCTTCCAACGCGAACAGAAATACCTCGTTTTGCGGGTAATCCGGCGAACCATTGAAACTGGCCACTGCACGCGCAATTTTTCGTTCTAATATGTATGCATCCGGCGGCAGTGATGTCATGCCAATACCAGCCATTTGCGCCAGATTCAAAATCTCTGCGTGGTCGTTTAGCCGCACCGGGCGAAGTAATAACATGCTTTACCCCTGCAGGGTTTGTTGACAGGCCATAACCGCTTCACGCATACGCAGCAAACCAAGCGCAACGTCTTCTTCCGAAATCACTAATGGCGGCACAAAACGCAACACATCTGGCCCTGCCTGCAGAACAATTACACCATGTTTGCGGCATGCTTCACTGAATTCCGCACT
>CAZGVV010000051.1:1403-6523 GCA_964529155.1 uncultured Rickettsiales bacterium | reverse complement strand
GCGTGCTTAATACTGCGCCCACCATAAGCCCACGGCCACGCACTTGGCTAAAGCAGCCAAACTCTTTGCCGATTTTCTCAAGGCCTTTCATCAATTGTTTTCCACGCGCCGTTACATTGGTGCTAATGGGCTTGGATTGAATTTTTTTCAGCACCACACGCGCGACACTCGCTGCCAGGGGATTCCCGCCATATGTAGTGCCATGGCTGCCGAATTGCAGTACTTCCGCCGCCCGTTCCCCGACCAGCATGGCGCCGATCACCATGCCGCCGCCAAGCCCTTTGGCGTGGGTGGTTACGTCGGGCTTTACGCCAGGTTCGCTCATGAAGGAAAATAATTTACCGGTGCGTCCCAGACCACATTGCACTTCATCCATTATGAGCAGTGCGCCATGCTTACGGCACAAATCATGGACATGTTTAAGAAAGCCAGGTGCGGCAGGCATTATCCCACCCTCACCTTGCAATGCTTCAATCATGACAGCACATACGCCATCATTCATCAAATTGCTAATGGCATCAAAATCATTGAACGGTGCATAAACAAAACCACCGGGCAATGGCTCAAAGCCATGCTGGTACTTAGGCTGCGCAGTGGCGGTGACCGTTGCCAGCGTGCGTCCATGGAATGAGCCGGGGAAAGTAATGATCTGGCGTTTTTCCGGGGGCTTACCGTGGTCAGCAGCATGTTTGCGCGCAAGGTTAATCGCTGCTTCATTCGCCTCACCACCGGAGTTACATAAAAATACACGGCGGGCAAATTTAGAAGCTTTCACCAATTCTTCGGCCAGGCCAATAGACGGTGCGGTAAAAAAGATATTGCTGGTGTGCCACAATTTCGCGGCTTGCTGCGTGAGCGCGCGGATCATGTCCTTATCACCATACCCCAATGCACACACGGCGATGCCTGCACCAAAATCGATGTAATCATTCCCGTCCACATCAAATAGCCGCGCGCCCTTCCCGCGATCCATAATCATTTCGCGTTGACGGTAAGTCGGCACGTAATACGCCCGGCCTTTGGCGATCAAACGCTTGGAGGTGGCGGAAAGTGGCTTAGCAATACGATTTTTGGGGGTGCGGGTGATAATTTCTCCTCTTAAGCAACAATAATATCATGGTTTTACGGGACAATAAAGAGCGCGATCATGGAAGGCACGTAAACCACAGCCACCGCCGTACTCAGCAACACGGCCGAAGCTACTTTGCCGGGCGCTATGTCCAGTAAGGTAGCAATAACTACCGTATTGGCGGCCATAGGCACAATGGAAAGCAGCATGAGCGCACGGTGAATATTTTCGTTATAGAGGTGAAGCCATGCCGCATCGACCGAGCAAAAAAGCATGGCAAGCGCAGGCCACATGATAAATTTGGCCGTATAGGTAAGGCTGATAAATTTGGCGTCCACCGTCAGGCGCGGCATGTGGGCGATGCCAAGGCCCACGATCATCATGCCAAGCACGGTATACGCACCGCGAATATTAGCCACGAAATCCCAGAACATGGCAGGAATCGGGATGTGCAGGGTTTGAACGGCAACGCCGAAGATAAATGCGTATACTGCAGGCAGACGCAATGTTTTGCGCAGCGCCTCGCCCCATGTCGCATGCCCGCGCGCCGCCAGGAAATAACCGACGGAGCTTTCCGCCAGCGTGGTTCCCAAAATGAGCATGATATAGGCGGCAACCGTTGCTTCGTCGAACAGAACAATGGCGATGGGTAGGCCGAAATACCCTGTATTGCCCGTACCCGCCGCGCAGGCGATGATGTTGGCCGTGGCGTCTTTATAAAACCGCCGGGCGATGAACATAAACAACCCGTTCAACACCACCGCGATCCCGTAGGTGACTAAGGGCAATAGCAGCATGGAAGGCGACCACTCAGCCTTCACCACGCCGTAAAACATGATGATAGGCACGAGCAAATAAAGCACAATCGCAGCGATGGACGCACGGTCCACCTTCAATTTTTTCCCCGCTAAAAAGCCAAGGCCTACAGTGGCGTAGAGGGGGATGAGTTTGGTGAGGAGAAGGAGGAAGATGGTCATGCTAAGAAATAAAAATGATACGGTGATGGAATGATACGTAAATTCGTTTCATATCATTTTTCATCGCATCATTTTTTTATTCTTTCTTAGCTACGCAAACAACTTCCCAAATTTACGGGCTTTGCGCTTTTTCCAGTGGCCGCGGTGGTAGGCGTCGGATGCCAGTAGCGGTAATACGCTGGTGGCTTCGGCGTAGACCATTTGTTCGTAGGCCACATCCACCTTGCCCCAGGAGCAGGCTTCTTTCAGGGTGGAGGAGCTGCATGCACCGTCGCGCACGTCAGCTACGGTGATTTGCACGGCGTATTTGTGCATGTCCACTTCCTTGCCGAGGATTTCGGCGCACACCACGGTGTCCTGCGCGAAATTCTTTGGCACGCCGCCGCCGATCATCAACAAGCCAGTAGTGCCGGCTTTGATTTTGATGTCGGTCAATTCACGGAAATCAGCAATGGAGTCGATGGTCAGGTGCTTTTTGGGGTTTTTGGCCTGGTGCACAACCAAACCGAACCCGGCGCTGGAATCGGTGAAAGCCGGGCAGAAAATCGGCACGTCTTTTTCATACGCCAATTGCACCAGCGAATCTTTTTTCTTGGCATTGCCATCGGCCAGCCATTTACCCATTTCACGGATAAACGCGCGTGAGGAATAGGCTTTTGCTGGCAATGAATCCGCGATCTTGGCAATGGTGCCGTCACAATGCTGCAAATTTTCTTCGTCAATATAGGTGTCATAGATGCGGTCAATATAGAGATCACGCAGCTGGCGGTCATCTACCGTGCTGTCGGCCTGGTAATGCTTGAAGCCCATGGCTTCGAAGAAATCCATGTCCACAATGGATGCACCCGTGGCGACGATGGCATCGACCATGTTGTATTTCAGCAAATCCGCATACAGCTTCATGCACCCACCCGCAGAGGTGGAACCGGCGATGGTCAGGATGACTGAGCATTCGGGGTCCGCCAGCATGCGGTTAAAAATCTCGGTCGCACGCGACAAATCCCGTGAAGTAAACGACATCCCGCCCATTTGGTCGATAATAGGCCGAGCGTCAAACGACGTGATGTCGATATGCTCCACGGGTTTGGAGAGCAGTTGCGCCTTAGGAGAGTTTTTTGCTTTTTTCGTAGGCTGTTTCATTTCTTATTCCGCTTTCAATAAAGGTTCATCCGCCACTTCGGCACTTAAATCAGACCAGTAGCCGTTAAACCGCGTGCGCATGGTGGCGCCGTAGGCACCCAGTTGGCCGATTTCGATCCAATCGCCCTCGTTAATGTCGGCGGGCAAGTGGAAGGGGCCACGCATAACATCCATGCTGTCGCACGTTGGGCCGAACAGGCCGAACGGTTGCAGATCGCCCTGGAATGCGCCGTCCTGCCGGATTGCTTTGGCCGGGAATGCGAATTCCGTGTGCGCTGCGTCGAACAAGCTGCCGAACGAGCCATCATTAATATAGAGCATGTTGCCCTTGCGTAGCTCAACCCGAACTAGCACAGAGCCGCCCTCAGCCACCAACGCCCGGCCTGGTTCACACAGGACGCGCATGTCGTTGATGCCAGGAAGGCCGGCAAGACCAGCACGAATCGCCGTCATGTAATCCGCCAACGGTGGCGGAGTCATGCCGGGGTACGCAGACGGGAAACCGCCACCTACGTCGATCATGTCCAACCGCGCATCGCACGACAGAAGCAGATCACGCACATAACCAATGGTGGTGACATAGGCTTGCGGGTCCATACACTGCGAGCCAACGTGGAAGCAGATGCCAAACTGGTGGGCCGCGCGGCGAGTCGCCTGGATCAGCGAAGTCGCCTCTTCCAGGGCAATACCGAACTTGCCGGACAGGGCATAAGCCGCCTTGTCGTTTGGAATGGCCAGACGCACGTGCAGGCTTAAATCATCCGCACCGCCGGTGGCGGCCATGATTTTGGCCAGCTCCGCATGGGTGTCCAATGAGAAATGGCGCACGCCGTGCTGGAAATAGGCCTCAGCAATGGCTTCACGCGATTTCACCGGATGCATGAAATAGGCCTGCGCCTCAGGGAACAGAGTCCGCACCAGGCGCACCTCGCCGAGCGACGCCACGTCAAAATGACGAATCCCCGCCTCATGTAGCCACGTTAGCACACGGGGGTCCGGGTTGGTTTTCACGGCATACATCACATCGCCGGGAAACTGCTCCACGAACCACTGCGCTTTACGCTTAATGGCATGCGGGCGCAACACCTGTACCGGGTCTGCCGGTTTCAGGCGAGCGACCATTGCTTCCACGGACGCGAAACGGGGCGTCCGTTTCCGCGTGGGCGAATGGGGGATTAATGGATGAATGTTGCTGCGTAGTTTTACGGCTTTGGCAGCGAAGGCCGCGCCTCCAGGGTCGTTGTTCATTTCTTTTGAATATCCGTTACTTAAAGGTTAGCGAAAACGAGAGCTAACGGTCGTGGACCAGGAAGGTCACAAACCGGTCCCCTGCGAGCAGGAGAGAGTTATCATACTGCATACAATTCCCATATGCTGTTGACGAAAGGACCTTCCAAACGGAATCAAGAATGATAATACGGCAAATTTTCATTTTGTAAAAGGTTTTTTTAACCTTTTTTCCACAGGGGCTTACCCGGGGTTCTATCCAAGCAATAATTACCACCCTGCCAGGACCGCACTACGCGTAAAGAGGAACTTCACCAGCCATTAGATATGTACGCCGGGGAACCCTCCTCTTTATAATAAGAGCGAGCTATAGCCAAGCGCTGCTTGACCTTTAGCAAAAGCCCTGATTAGATTGGGTTAAATAACTTAAATTTTGCTTCTATATATGGAGACAGTCCCTATGTTTGATAGCCCTGAGAATGATGATTCAATGCCTAGCCTTTCTGAAATGCTTGCACAATTAGGCGTTACACCAGAACGACTTGAAAAGGAGCATATTAGCAAAAAAATGCAAGAGGATTGGTACAATGGGAAATTAAACCGCAAGGACAAAGATAGAGTGCAAAAAGCTATACGCAAAATACGCAAGCAATTAGAAGAAAATGATCCTATTAATTCGCTTAACCAATATCTTAGCTTGATTGGCG
>CAZGVV010000051.1:0-1393 GCA_964529155.1 uncultured Rickettsiales bacterium | reverse complement strand
CGAAGAAAATCCACTCGACTCCGCACAACCAAAAAAGCCTGATGCTAGCTTATCATCAGTAACCGACATTAAACTGCCACCCAAAGAGACCCTTGGACTTAATTAAGCACACAACAAGACAGGTAGCACTGGACACAGTGCTTTTTTTCAGTATAACTCCTTTATGGAACCTGCACTTACCTTTGATGACGTTTTATTACGTCCCCGCTACGCTGATTTTATTCCCGCTGAGGCCGACACGCGCACGCGGCTGACACGCACCATTCAGCTTGGTATTCCCCTTCTTTCCGCTGCCATGGACACGGTGACCGAGGCCAAACTGGCCATTGCCATGGCGCAGGCGGGTGGAATGGGGTGTATTCATAAGAATATGACCGCGAATGCCCAAGCGGATGAAGTGCGCAAGGTGAAGAAATTTGAGTCCGGCATGGTAGTTAACCCCGTAACCATCGCCCCGGAAGCCACGCTGCAAGAAGCACTCACGCTCATGGGCCAGCACCGTATTTCTGGCATCCCAGTGGTGGAACACAATGGCAAGTTAGTTGGCGTACTTACTAACCGCGACGTCCGTTTTGCTACCAATCCTGCACAAAAAATCTCGGAATTAATGACCAAAGAACGGTTAGTAACCGTGCGCGACAATGTGGACCGGGGCGAAGCCAAGCGTTTGCTGCATCACCATCGCATTGAAAAATTACTGGTAGTGGATGCCGATTACCGCTGCGTGGGGCTTATTACCGTAAAAGACATTGAAAAAGCCCAGGCTCACCCTGATGCGTGCAAAGATCCCCATGGCCGCTTGCGCGTAGCCGCAGCCATAGGAACAGGCATGGACGGCATGAAGCGCGCTGAAGCGCTGATAGAGGCCGGGGTGGACGTACTTATCGTGGACACCGCCCATGGCCATTCCAAAGGCGTGATCGACATGGTCGGCCAGGTTAAAAAGAGTGCCGGCATAACCCAAATCATCGCAGGAAACATCGCCACTGCGGACGGGGCACGAGCACTTATCAATGCGGGGGTGGATGCCGTCAAGATTGGTATTGGCCCGGGCTCTATATGTACTACGCGCATCGTGGCCGGTGTTGGCGTTCCGCAGCTGGCCGCCATTCATGAGGTGGTAGATGTGACGCGCGGCGCGGATATTCCGCTGATTGCCGATGGCGGCATCAAATTCTCCGGTGATCTGGCCAAAGCCATCGCCACCGGGGCGGATTGCGCTATGCTTGGCTCCCTTTTTGCCGGAACGGAAGAATCCCCAGGCGAAGTGGTGCTGTACCAAGGCCGTTCTTATAAAACCTATCGCGGCATGGGCTCGGTGGGCGCCATGGCACGCGGTTCAGCCGACCGCTATTTTCAACAGGAAATAGCCGATAAGCTCAAGCTGGTTCCC
>CAZGVV010000050.1:5806-15275 GCA_964529155.1 uncultured Rickettsiales bacterium | reverse complement strand
GGATTCGAACCCTCGACATCAACCTTGGCAAGGTTGCACTCTACCCCTGAGCTACGCCCGCATACCATTGACTAACCGCATGAATCACGCGGCCCCGCCGTTGCGGGAAGGGGAATATACGCCATTTAATAAGGATTGCAAGCCTTGAATAGCAAGGGTAACATCCCCCCATGGTGTCTATGAATGTCATTGATCAAAAATTACTGGATTTGCTGGTGTGCCCACTCACCAAATCCTCGTTGCGCTATGACGAGGCGGCGCAGGAATTGATCAGCGAAAAGGCAGGGCTGGCCTATCCGATTCGTGACGGCATTCCAATTATGCTGACCGAAGAAGCCCGTATTCTGCCAAAATAGCACGTAATTATGCCTGAGTATCGCAGGATTGGCGTAAATTCAGTTGACCGAGCACGCGCGTTTCCTATGATGGCGGCCCTATATAGCGCAAATGGTGGATTTTTGCATTCTTATTAACCATTTAATGCTACACTGCCAATACTACTAAATCGATTGTTCAACTATTCTGGAGGTTATAGATACTGCATGGAGTTTTTTCGTCTATGACGTCGCCTAAGATCCGCGGCGACGATACACGCGTAAATCAGCAGATTATATCAGCGCGCGTACGTTTAATCGATGCAACCGGTACTATGGTTGGCATTGTGGCTGTCACCGAGGCCCTCCGCAAAGCGGAAATATCCGGTCTTGACCTTGTGGAAATCGTACCGACTGCCGAGCCTCCGGTCTGTAAAATCATGGATTACGGCAAGTATCGCTATGAAGTGCAAAAAAAGGCACATGAAGCCCGCCGTAAGCAAAAGGTGATTACCTTAAAAGAAGTCAAATTGCGCCCGACCATCGATAAGCATGATCTGGACATCAAGCTCAAAAACGCCGCTACCTTCTTAGAAGAAGGTGATAAGGTGAAATTCTCCTTAAAATTCCGTGGCCGCGAGATGGCACACCAGGAAATCGGGATGAATCTTATTAAGCGCGTACAGGAGCAGCTGGCCGATAAATGTAAGGTAGAGACGCCAGCGCGATTTGAGGGTAGTCAAATTATTTTGATACTTTCTCCTGCTAAATAGCGATTTAATAGCGTTTTAGTTGTAGACGGCAATAAATTTTTAACTTTCTTGCTGTAAGATGGTACATAATGTAACCGTGTGAAAACGTTTGCATTATGTACAATTCTTCTTTAATTAACTAGATATAGTATGGCCGGTCGTCGTTCTAACTCCCTATTGTCGATGAAAGCGCTTTCGCCACGTCAGATGGCGACGCGGGTTTCCGGCTTGTTCGCCTTTACCCTGGCATTAATGTTGTTAATCATGGGCCGTACCCACCCGGGCATGGTCATGCAGCTCCGTATGGCCGCTGATGATGTATTAACTCCTGTCATCTCCGCACTCTCCGCACCCGCACACGCCCTGCGCGATGCCAATGCCTGGGTGCATGAATTGGTTGATCTACGCACACAAAATGTTCGCATGAGCGCTCAACTCCATGATGCCGCACAATTGCAATCACAAGTCGCGGCGCTCAGCGCTGAAAATGATGCATTGCGCGCCCTGATTCGCACCGTGCCTGAGAGCACGAAATCTTATATCGCCGCCCGCATTGTTGGCGATACTGGTGGTCCTTATATCCGCTCCGCTCTGGTCTCCGGTGGCACAGCCGATGGTATTGCCAGTGGGCAGGCGGTTGTTGGTCCTGATGGATTAGTAGGCCGCGTGGTCGAAGCAGGCCGCCGCTCTTCGCGCTTACTGCTTATTACCGACGTAAATTCACATATTCCGGTCATGGGTGAAAATTCCCGCGAACGCTCGATTGCTGCAGGAAATAATACCGGTATTCTCTCCTTAGATTACGTTCCTGCCGCCAGTAAATTATCCGTGGGTGAGCGTATGATTACCTCCGGTGACGGTGGTATCTTTCCTCCCGGAATCGCCGTAGGTGTCGTCACCGAAATTCACAACGGCAATGTAACAGTCCAGCCTTATACCGATTGGTCTCGCCTGGAATATGTAAACGTCGTCGCTTACGATCTGTAGGCCGTGCATACTCCACGTCATAATTGGATCATGACGGCATGGCGCGCGCTTCCTGGCTTCACTGTATTTGCTTTTTTACTTCTCCCTCAACTATTCGCTGGCCAGGCCGGGCCGCTGGCTTCCATCATGCCGCCGTTGCCTTTGCTTGCGCTGTATTACTGGTGCGTTATGCATCCGCGCCGCATCGGGTGGCAAGTTCCGCTTCTGGCTGGTCTTGCTAATGACGCGCTTACCGGATTACCGTTTGGGCTCTCTGCTGTTTTATGGATTGCGTTTCGTTTTCTCGCCGCGCGTGGCCGCCAGGACGTGCATGAAGCAGGTTTTTTAGTATCGTGGGCCTATGCCGCACTGTGCCTGCTTGCTTTGTTGCTCAGCCAGTGGGTGATTCTTACGCTGTATCATTTCCGTGCATTTTCGGCAGCTACTATTGCATTGCAATGGCTCCTGGCTACACTTCTTTATCCTTCATTGCACATCGCGCTGTATGGAATTGAAAAACGTTTTCATCGTCGCTACTGGTTTGTGTTGAAAGCAGCATAGAGACATCGCTATGCTGCACGCGTGTCAAAACGCAACGACAAACAACTTCTTCTCTCACGCCGTGCATTAGTGTTCGGTGGCTTGCAGGCTGCTGGCTTCAGTTTGCTGCTGGGGCGTCTCTATCAATTGCAGTTTATCAAAAGTACAGAATACCGCACACTCTCTGAAAATAATCGCATCAAATTGCAATTGATCGCACCGGAACGGGGGCAGATTCTTGACCGAAATGGAATCGCCCTTGCTAATAATGAAAAAAATTATCTTCTTTTCTTAGACACCACCGGTCAACGCCGCTCCGAAGTGGAGCGCTTGCTGGAGCGCACCCGTGCGCTTATTACGCTGAGCGACAAGCGGGCCAATCAGGCATGGGAAGAATATAAATCCAATCCCTTCGCCTCGCCGTTGCTGGTGAAAGAACATCTCGACTGGCAGGAAGTGGCGTCAGTTGAATTGCATCAATTAGAATTGCCGCAACTTTATGTATCGGACGGCCAGGTACGCGCCTATCCGTTTGGTGAACATGCCGCGCATTTGATTGGCTATGTCGGCGCGGTAGACGAAAAAGAAATCGGCCGCGAAGCCAACGAACCCTTATTACGTTTGCCGGAATATAAAATTGGCAAAAGCGGAACGGAAAAAATGTTGGAAGACCGGCTACGCGGCATGCCCGGCATCAAGCAACTGGAAGTAAACGTGCATGGTCAGATCGTCCGTGACTTATCCACGAAAGAAAGCATCCCCGGAGAAACGCTGCGCCTGACCATAGACTCACGGCTGCAGGATTTCGGTGCGTCACGCTTCAAAGATCAAAGCGGGGCGGCCATTGTGATGGACGTAACAAACGGGGATATTCTTTCGCTCATTTCCATGCCAGCCTATGATCCCAACATATTCAGCAAAGGAATTCCCACTGAATACTGGGCATCGTTGCATGACAATGACCATAATCCCCTTATTGATAAAAGTGTGCAGGGCCAATATCCGCCTGGCTCCACATTCAAGCCCATGGTCGCTATGGCTGGCCTTACCACGGGTACGATTACGCCGGAGACACATGTGCATTGCCCGGGCTATTTCATGCTCGGTGATCACCGGTTCAATTGCTGGAAATCCGATGGCCATGGTTCGATGAATGTGGTGAGTGCGCTTAAGCAATCCTGCGATACGTTTTTTTATACCGTAGCACGCAATACCGGTATTGATGATATCGCAAAAATTTGCCGCATGTTTGGTTTGGGTACCACGCATCTGGAAGGATTTCCTTCCGAAAAACCCGGTCTGGTTCCCGATGTGGCATGGAAACAAAAGCGCTACAAGCAACGCTGGACCACGGGCGATACCGTCAATGCTGGCATTGGACAAGGCTATGTGCTTGCCACTCCGTTTCAATTGGCATTGATGAGCGCGCGCGTGGCTACTGGTAAAGCCGTTATTCCGCGTCTGACCTATTCGGTGGATGAAAAAGCACCGCCGGAATTTGAATCCCTCAACTTGCCTGATACAGATTTAAAAATCGTACAGCAGGGCATGGATGCCGTGGTAAATCTCGGCGGCGGTACGGCTTATTCTAAGCGCATACCAGAAGCGAAATACGCGATGGCGGGTAAGACCGGAACTGCTCAGGTACGACGCCAGGAGGACCCTAAGGCGAAGAATGAATCCATGCCATGGAAGGACCGTCACCACGCACTGTTTATTGCCTATGCTCCCGTCACCAATCCACGCTACGCAGCGGCGGCGATCATTGAGCACGGTGGCCATGGCGGTACGGCAGCGGCCCCTATTATTCGTGATATGCTATGGAAAATTCAACGGTTAGCTGATGGAAATAACGAAGATCCTCCACCACTTGCATGAGTCCTGCTAAATACAGGTCTTTATTTTATCCCCACCCTGTTCTGCCTCTTCTATAATAAAGTATTATACTTATGTAGTGATAGTAGGAGTGGCCTGGAAGTGGGGTAAGTTTCGTCCCCCAAACTATCCACAGAAGGTAAACTCGTAAAACTGAAAGTGAAAGCCAGTTTCCGGGGAACACTCCCATAATGCGTAAGATTTTATCCCCCTTACTCACTTGGGGATAAACCTTGTGGTAACTATCTGTATCGGCTAGCATTTACTTATACACTTTTTTATCCACATACTCATACACAGGCTTTGCATGCATCAATTTCATCTTCATCTGGTTTCGGATTCTACCGGCGAGACGGTAAGCAGCGTGGCACGCGCAGCATTGGTGCAATTCGACGAACTGGAAGCCGAAGAACACGTGTGGACGCTGGTGCGGACCAAATCCCAGCTGGAGCGCGTAATTGCCGGTATTCAGGAACATCCCGGGCCGGTGTTGGTGACTCTGGTGGATCGCGCGTTGCTGGAAGTATTGCGCACGGCGTGCGCTGCATTAAAAGTCCCCTGCATTGAAGTACTAGACGGTGTACTGGCGGAGCTCTCTACCTATCTCGGATTAAAAACCCATGCGCGTCCAGGGCGTCAGCATGTACTGGATGAAGAATATTTCCAGCGCGTCGAAGCCATTAATTTCGCGCTTTCGCATGATGATGGGCAAGCACATTGGGAGTTGGAAGAAGCAGACATTGTACTCATCGGACCGTCACGCACCTCTAAATCCCCAACGTGTATGTACCTGGCGTATAAAGGCTACCGCACTGCCAATATTCCTTTTGTGTCGGGCTGCCCGCTGCCGCCGATATTGGAAGATTTAAAACGGCCGATGGTAATTGGGCTGACTATTGCTACCGAGCGGTTAGAGCAAATACGCCGCACACGCCTGCAATCCATTAACCAGGAAACCGATACATCGTATGTGGATGCCGAAGCTATCCAGGATGAGATCGATGAATCACGCCGATTGTTTAACCGCCATCGCTGGCCGGTGATCGATGTCACCAAACGATCCGTAGAAGAAACCGCTGCTACCATCGTTCAACATTATCAAAAATATAAGGAACGCACGCATGATTAGCGGAAAGGCGAAACTTGCGGGAGTAATGGGTTGGCCGGTGGCGCATTCCTTGTCGCCTAATATGCAAAACCATTGGTTAGCGCAGCTTGGAATAGATGCTGCCTATGTACCGTTATCTGTTCCGCCGGAGCATTTGAGCGCGGCATTCCAATTGCTGCCGGATATTGGTTTTGCCGGATGGAACGTCACGGTTCCGCATAAAGAAGCAGCGCTGCTACTGGTGGATAGCGTGGACAACGCAGCGCGTGCCATTGGAGCGGTAAACACCGTGGTAGTGCGCGATGGTGCATTGATCGGAATGAATACCGATGCGCTCGGTTTTATCAACAACCTCAAAGAAAAAGCCGGTGATTTGCAGCCCTATAAAAAAACAGCCCTCGTACTGGGTGCGGGGGGAGCTGCGCGGGCTGTCGTCTGGGCGTTGGCGCAGGAAGGTTTTCAGGAAATCCTTATTGCTAATCGCAGCCAGGCGCGGGCGGTGCATCTGGCGGAATCGCTGGGAGGCCCGATTACAGTTATGAGTTGGGATGATGTTGAAAAACGCATAAGTGATGCCACATTGATTGTAAACACCACTACGCTTGGCATGGAAGGTCAGCCGCCACTGGAAATAAATACCAGCACCTTATCGCCGCATACTTTAGTAACCGACACAATTTACCGTCCGCTGTACACGCCCTTACTACGCGACGCGCAGGCGCGTGGGTGTAAAACTGTGACTGGTCTTGGTATGTTGGTACAGCAAGGAATGGTGGGATTTGAGCAGTGGTTTGGTCAGTCTCCTGACGCAGCTCATACGGAAGCGTTTTTACTGTCATGATTATTCTCGGTCTCACCGGCAGCATCGCGATGGGAAAATCCACGGTAGCCGAACAATTCGCCGCATGTGGCGCCAAACGATGCTCAGCGGATGCCCTGGTGCATCGTTTACTGGCCAAGGGCGGGGCAGGAGTGGAGGCCGTGGCTGATTATTTTCCAGAAACCCTTCATGCGCTTGGACATATTGACCGCAAAGCACTCGGCAACGCCGTATTTAAAAACGAAGAAGCGCTGAACCGGCTGGAACGCACCTTGCACCCACTGGTGGCGCAAGCGCGGGAGCAATTTCTTGCCGCCATGCAGTCTCTGGGAGCCCCATGGGTGGTATTGGAAATACCATTGCTATTTGAAACTGGTGCGGAAGAAAGCTGTGACGTGGTGGCAACCGTGACTGCTCCGGCGTGGCTGCAACGCCAGCGCGCCCGCGCGCGTGGCATGTCAGAGGCACGCCTGGCTTCTATTTTATCGCGGCAGATGCCGGATCAGGAAAAGCGCCAGCTTGCTGATTACGTGATTCACACCGGCCTAGGCAGGGCATATAGTTTTCAGCAGGTAAAAGCCATTATGAAGGAGTTATCTTAATGCGGGAAATAATTCTGGATACCGAAACCACCGGCCTTGATCCCGCCTCTGGCCACCGCATTATTGAAATCGGCTGCGTCGAAACCATCAGCAAAGTACGTTCAGGCCGCCATTTACAGCTCTATATTAATCCCGAGCGCGATGTGCCGGAAGAAGCGCGGCGTATTCATGGCCTGGACAATAAATTCCTCGCCGATAAGCCAGTGTTTGCTGCCGTTGTCGCCGAATTCCTTGATTTCATCGCCGATGCGCCGCTGGTCATTCACAATGCCGGGTTTGATATGAAATTCTTAAACCACGAGCTGGCGCGTTTAGGTTTTCCACCGCTGGCGCCGGAACGGGCGATAGATACGGTAGCACTTGCCCGCAAGCGGTTCCCCGGTGCGCCTGCCAGTCTGGACGCCTTATGCAAACGTTTTGACATCGACGCCAGCGCCCGTAATTTTCACGGTGCATTGCTGGATTCGATGCTGCTTGCCGATGTGTATCTGGAATTATGCGGCGGGAGGCAGGCGTCGATCCTGTTTGGTGCGGAGGCGGAGGCAACGGAGAGTGGCTCGGGTGAAATCATCACCACCCAGCAAACAATCCCGCAGCGTCACTTCCCGGTTCCGGCCGTGGAATTAGTGGTGCACGGCGATTATATCGCGACGCTCAAAAACGCATTGTGGAAAAAATACGATACGACGGAGTCGGACGCTTAGCTGTTTACAGCTTCAACGGCCAGTACTTCCGGCACGTAATGCTTGAGCATATTTTCAATGCCGGATTTAAGCGTGGCGCTGGAGCTTGGGCAGCCGGAGCATGCGCCGTGGAGTTCGAGCTGCACGATCCCGTCATGAAAACCGCGATACACAATATCCCCGCCGTCCATGGCTACTGCCGGGCGAACGCGCGTTTCAATCAATTCTTTTATCTGTGCCACCAGCGGAGAATCTTCTTCCGTGGAGGCGGTTGACGTGCTGGCAGGCTTAATCACCGGGCGACCGGCAACGAAATGATCCATAATGGTGTGGAGCAGTAAAGGCTTGAGGCTTGCCCAATCGGCGTTTTCATTTTTGGTGACCGACAGGAAGTCTACTGCAAAGAATACCGCCGTTACCCCGTCAATCGCAAACAGCGCCTGGGCAAGGGGCGCGTCTTTGGCACTCTCCGCTGAGGTAAAAAACGCTGTACCTTCAGCCAGTACTGCCACGCCGGGCAGAAATTTAAGCGTCAGGGGATTGGGGGTGGATTCTGTTTGAATGAACATGGTTTCATTATGGCTTTGACAAAGGCGTTGTCAAAGGAATAATCTTAAGAAAATCTTTACCGTTTAGGAGTAGCGCCATGGCGGTCGTTTCAGTGCGCATTAATGGGCGGGATTACAATCTGGCCTGTGATGATGGCCAGGAAGAACAGCTGGTTGCCCTTTCCCAGGAAGTGGATGACCGTGTCCGCCAAATCGCGCGGCAAGCGCCGCATGCTGGTGAAGTGATGCTGTTTTTACTGTCCTCCGTCATGCTGGCCGATGAGCTGGCCGACACGCGCCGCCAGGTTCGCCAGATGCATGGCAAGCTTATGCGCCTGGAAGAGCAGTTTCATGCCGGAGGCATTACACCGGTCAGTGACGAGGAATTAGAATTGAAAAATCAGGATTATTTGAGCCAGGAGCGGGCAAAACTGGCCGAAAGCGAAGCGGCAATGACCGAAACCCTGCTGGAAGTCGCTGCCCGTATCGAAAAGATTGCAGCCCAGCTCGAAATGGAGTAACATCTTTATTACGGGTCTGCCCGGTTCGTCCGGTACATTGTCCCTCGGACCGATAAATTGAGCATCGGGGATGGTCCCTGTCTTTAGGCATTGTCTTTAGGCACATTGTTCCCACCTTTACACAAAAGGGTCGATGCGGCATGTTCAACCAACGGCCAGTGGTGGATCCGTCTTCGCCTTTTCGAAGCTACGCCGGACACAGTCCGCAAGAGCGTTATGCAAGATAAAGCCAGTTTACGCACCGAATACATCGCCCGCCGGCAAGCAGTTGCTGCCAGCAAAGCACAGGTGTATCAAAAAAATATTGTTACCCACGTATTGGAATTCTTGCCTCAAGCCCGGAGTGTAGTGGCAGGGTATTTGCCGGTGCGCGGCGAGGTGGATATTTTGCCGGTGCTGGAAGCTCTGGCGGATCGAGGCAGTAAAACGGCGCTTCCATGCGTGCGCGGGGCCAACGCACCGCTGGTATTTCGTGCGTGGACGCCATGGGAAACATTGAAGCGTGGCGCCTATGGCTTGTCTGAACCAGAAGATACCGCCGTTACCGTCGTGCCCGATGTAGTGCTGGTGCCACTGGTCGCGTTTGATCGCTGCGGATACCGGCTGGGATATGGCGGCGGCTATTATGACCGAACCCTTGGCGCGCTGCGCGCCAGCACCCCGCGACTTGCCGCCGTTGGCATCGCCTATAGTTGCCAGCAAGCGCCTGAGCTGCCGGTGGAGCTGTTCGAACAGCGTCT
>CAZGVV010000050.1:0-5796 GCA_964529155.1 uncultured Rickettsiales bacterium | reverse complement strand
CTGGATTATATCATCACCGAACAAGGCATCACGGAGGTTGCGCTTAAGTCTGGCTCCGCTACAGTGTAGTGCATGACGCACCCGGCACTACCCACAGCTGCTAGCTTTCTTAAAGCACTGCAAGCGCTTCCCTATACCAAGCCCGAAGAAGCGCGTCCGCAGATGCTTGCACTGGCCCGGGAATTCCGCGACACTCACCTGCGCGCTGCGCAGGCGGCTTTTGAAATAGATGGTAATGCCGATACTCTGACCCATGCGCTTTCTCAGGCCATGGACGCCCTGATATCCGGTGTATGCAGCCTGCTTATGCCCGGGACGCTGGGGATTTCGGTGATTGCCACCGGCGGGTATGGGCGTGCGGAGCTATTTCCCTATTCTGATGTGGATTTATTGTTTTTATACCGTCCGGCCACGCGCGGCCCGGCGGAGCGAATCTCGCGTGATCTGCTGTATATTTTATGGGACATGGGCCTGAAAGTCGGGCACGCGCTGCGTACAGAGGATGATGCCATCGCGCTGGCTCTGGAAGATTTAACTGTGCGCACCAACCTGCTTGATATGCGGCAGGTCGTGGGCGACCGCGAGATGTTTGCCTCCATTCATGCGCGTTACTGCAGTGAAATCATTGCTGACACGCCCGAAGCCTTTGTTGAAGCCAAGCTTTCCGAGCGCGATGCCCGTCACAAACGTTTCGGTGATTCACGGTATTTGCTGGAGCCTAACATCAAAGAAGGCAAAGGTGGCTTGCGTGATTTACAGACGCTGTACTGGGTGGCGCGCTATGTGTTTGACTGTGACGTCCATGGGCTGGTGGAGCGCGGCTATATTACGCAGGAGGAATTTGCCCGCTTTGAGCGGGCGCGGATATTTTTATCGACGCTGCGCGTGCATTTGCACCTACTTGCCGGCAAGGCCGAGGAGCGCCTAACGTTTGACCGCCAGCAATTGCTCGCCCCACTCATGGGGTATCGCGCTAATGGCGACACGCGGGCGGTAGAGCGCATGATGAAGCGCTATTTCATGGTGGTGGCAGGGGTCGGAAATCTTACCCGTATTGTGTGTGCATTATTAGAAGAGCAGCATAAGCGCACCCCGCGCAAATCCCTGCTCTTTCGGTTAAGCGGCGGCTGGCGGCTGGACGGTTTTGTATTGCAGGGTGACCGCCTGACTATTCGTGAGGATGAGGATTTCATGGCCCATCCCGTGCGCATGCTGAAATTGTTTTATATTGCGCAGAAACAAGGCTGCGACATCCATCCGCACGCATTGCAGGCGGTAACGCGCAGTATCAAAGCCGTGACGCGCGCCTTCACGCGTGACGCCGAAGCCGGCGGGGTGTTCATGGACATCTTGCTTGGCCCCAGGCGCGCAGAGCAAACGTTGCGGCGAATGAACGAGGTTGGGTTGTTGCCGCGCTTTATTCCCGAATTTGCACATATTTTTGGGCAGATGCAGTTTAATATGTACCACATTTACACGGTAGACGAGCATACGCTGGTGGCGCTCGGTGTCTTGCATGGGTTAGAGCGCGGCGAATTCGCCAAGGACATGCCAGTGGCCAGCCGTATTGCGCGTAATGTGGAGTGGCGCCGCTCACTGTATCTGGCGCTTTTCTGCCATGACATTGCCAAAGGCAGCGGTTCTGACCACTCCGAAGGCGGCGCTGATATTGCCCGTACGCTGGCCACCCGTTTTGGGTTATCGGCGTCGGAAATTGATATGACAGCCTGGCTGGTGCGTAATCACCTGCTGTTTACGCACACCGCCTTTAAGCGCGATCCTAACGACCCGCAGGCATTGAGTGACTTTGTGACCAACGTGCAGTCTTTGGCGCGCCTCAAGCTGTTATTCCTGCTTACCGTGTCTGATATGCGGGCAGTAGGGCCGGGGGTGTGGAACGCCTGGAAAGCCAATCTGTTGCGTAGTCTGTTTTCCCGCGCTGAGCGCTACATGCAAACGGGGCGGTTTGAAACCGGCGAGCAACAGACCGCGGATTTGATGCGTGAACTGCACGCGCGCTTGCCCGGCTGGAGCGAACAGCAATTAGAGAAATATCTGGCGCTTTGCACGCCGGAATATTTGGCCGGCATGGACATTGATAGTTTGGCGCGCGCGGCATTGCTGCTGTCTGGCCTGGGCGCGGTGGGGGAGCCGCTATCACTCGATGCCACACATGCCAGCGGGCGGGGTATCACTGATTTAACCGTGCTGGCGCCCGATTCGCACGCGCTGTTTTCACGTCTGGCCGGAGCCATCTCACTCTCAGGGGCCAACATTGTTGGGGCAAAAATCTTTACCCTGCGTAACGGTGTGGCCGTGGACATTTTCCAGGTACAGGACGAAAATGGCCGCTTGTTTGACAAGCCGGACCGCCTGAGCCGTCTCACCGTGCGCATGCGTCAATCGATTGCCGGGGAATTGGATGTAGAAAAAGAGCTGGCTAAGCAAAAACCGCTCTATCCGCTGCGCCGGGATGCATTCCAGGTGGAAGGCCAGGTGTTCATTGAAAACGACGCATCGGCCACTCACACGGTCATTGAAGTGGTGGGCCGTGATCGCGTGGGCTTCTTGTATTCCGTCACCCGCGTGCTTTCTGAACAAGGTCTCACCATCAGTAGCGCCCATATTTCGACCTATGGCGTGCAGGCGGTGGACGTGTTTTATGTGAAAGACGCGTTTGGGTTTAAAGTCACCCATACCGATAAGCTGCGTGAACTGCGCGCGGCGCTGATGGCGGCCGTTGCGCCAGAAGTAGAAGCAGGGCCGGAAAATCAGGTGATCGGCTAGGATTTGGTAAGTAGCGGCTTGATGGCACTGAGCGCCATTAAATACCCGTCTGCGCCAAATCCGCAGATCACGCCGCCAGCAATCATCGACACATAGGATTTATGGCGGAACGGTTCGCGGCGGTAGATGTTGGAGAGGTGCACTTCAATAATTGGCGCGCTCACCAGCGAAAGCGCGTCTAGTATTGCAATGGATGTATGCGTATAAGCCCCGGATGATGATGCCGCTGGCATCCTTCGCCGCCGCCTGAATGCGCGAAACCAGCGCGCCTTCATCATTGCTTTGGAAAAAAGCCACTTCCAGCCCCAGCTCCTGGGCTTGCACGCGGCACCGTTCCTCAATCTCGGCCAGGGTGGTGCGGCCATAGATTTCCGGCTCACGCATGCCAAGCATGTTGAGATTCGGGCCGTTGACGATGAGGATGGGGCGCGTCATAGTGGTAGCATGCAACTTATCATCAATGGAGAAGAACGGCAACTCCCGGCTGGGACCACCGTGCAGGGCATGGTGGACAGGCTGAACTTGCCGGTATCGCAGGTAGCGATTGAGCGCAACGCTGCCATTGTGCCGCGTTCGTTGTGGGGAAAAACTGCATTAGACGAAGGAGATCGCATTGAAATCGTTAAATTTATCGGCGGTGGCTGAGATGGACGCAGATCCGCTGATCATCGCCGGACGTCGCTTCCACTCCCGCTTGTTGGTGGGCACGGGCCGCTACAAAACCCCGGAAATCCTGCACGCCGCCATCGCCGCGAGCGGGGCGGAAATCGTGACCGTGGCGGTGCGGCGGGTGAATTTGGCCGAGCCGGGCAGCGCCCAGTTGCCGGACGCGGAAACATATACGTACCTGCCCAACACCGCCGGGTGTTATACCGCAGACGATGCCATGCGCACCCTGCGCCTCGCCCGGGAAATCGGCGGATGGACGCTGGTGAAGCTGGAAGTGATCGGTGACCAGACCACGCTGTATCCGGATGTCGAGGAAACGCTGAAAGCCGCGCATATCTTGATAAAAGAAGGGTTTGAAGTCATGGCCTATACCAATGACGACCCCATCATGGCCCGCAAACTCCAGGACGCAGGGTGCGTGGCGATCATGCCGCTCGGTGCGCCCATTGGTTCGGGCCTTGGCATCCAAAACCCGCTGAATATTCGCCTGATTGTCGAGCAGGCCCGCGTGCCGGTGCTGGTAGACGCTGGCGTTGGCACGGCCTCAGACGCTTGCATTGCCATGGAGCTGGGTTGCGACGCCGTCCTCATGAACACCGCCATTGCTGAAGCCCAAGACCCCGTCGCCATGGCCGGCGCCATGAAAGCAGCGGTGGAGGCCGGGAGGTTAGCGTATCGGGCAGGGAGGATGCCGAAGCGGAGTTATGCAATGGCGAGCAGCCCGGAGGCGGGGAAGTTAACTAATTAATTTAATTACAGGTGTTTTTTGTGATGCTTGTGCGGTAGGAGAAGTTACCGTGGGCTTAGGAAGTTCAAAGCCGTGTATCGCCTCAAATTGTTTCTTGTCCGCTTCAGGGAGCGCGTGTACCTGAGAAAAAATATGCTCTAATGCTTCTCTGTAAGAAGAACCTTCTTGTTTGCGAGCTTCGGGGGATAATTTTTCATCTCTGCTCTTAAGGTGCTTATTTATACAACGCGTGTACTGATTGCTAAGGCCCTTTAGCGTTGGGGGATTTTTTCGCATAATTTTCAGTTAACTTAGTAAAATTAATAATAAATCTAACAATTGTATTAGACAAAAGTCAATTAGGCATTTTCGCTTCCGCGCTCAATTGCGCGATGGCCTCATCCAGCGTCATCACCGTTTGTTGCTCTGAGCCGAGGCGTCGGATCGAGACTTTGCGCTCGGCCATTTCTTTGGCCCCTACCACCAAAATGGCGGGCACTTTTTGTAAGGAAAGCTCACGGATTTTGTAGTTGATCTTATTGGCCGACAATTCGCTCACCACGCGGAGCCCTGCCGCTTCCAGGGCGGCTTTTACGTCCAGCGCGTAGGGTTCGGCTTCGGTGGTGATGTTGGCGACTGCCGCCTGCACGGGGGCGAGCCAGAGGGGGAATTTTCCGGCATATTCCTCAATCAGGATACCGATGAAGCGCTCCAGCGAGCCTAAAATGGCGCGGTGGAGCATGACGGGGCGGTGCTTGGCGCCGTCTGTGCCGATATAGGTGGCGTCCAGGCGCTCCGGCAGCACGAAATCCACCTGCAGCGTGCCGCATTGCCAGTCCCGGCCCAGGGCATCGCGTAGGGTAAATTCCAGTTTCGGCCCATAAAACGCGCCTTCTCCGGGGTTGAGCGTCCATTGCAGGCCCGCGGCATTGACCGCGTCTTTGAGGGCGCCTTCGGCCTTATCCCAGGTGTCGTCGGAACCGGCGCGCACCGGCGGGCGGTCAGAGAATTTGACGTGCACTTCGGTGAAGCCAAACGCCGCGTAAACGTCCTGCAAGAGGGCGCAAAACGCCACAGTTTCCTGCGTGATTTGCTCTTCCATGCAAAAAATATGCGCGTCGTCCTGCGTGAAGCCGCGGATACGCATGATGCCATGCATCGAACCGCTGGATTCATTGCGGTGGCAGGTGCCGAATTCCGCCATGCGTAGCGGCAGATCGCGGTAGCTTTTGATGCCCTGGTTAAAAATCTGGATATGGCATGGGCAGTTCATCGGCTTGACGCAGAGGAATTTGTCGTCATCGGTGGGGGCAACGAACATATTCTCGCGGAATTTCTCCCAATGTCCGGATTGTTCCCACAGGCTGCGGTCCACCAGAATCGGCGTGCGTACTTCTACATACCCGGCGCGCTGGATTTTGGTGCGGACGAAATTTTCCAGTTGGCGGTACAGCGTCCAGCCTTTGTCGTGCCAGAAAATCATGCCGGGTGAGTGGTCTTCGATGTGGAACAAATCCAGCTCGCGGCCAAGCTTACGGTGATCGCGCTTTCCGGCTTCTTCCAGCATGTTCAGATACGCCTTGAGTGCCTTGTCGCTGCCCCAGGCCGTGCCG
>CAZGVV010000049.1:0-15311 GCA_964529155.1 uncultured Rickettsiales bacterium | reverse complement strand
TCAGCAAGCAGGAAAAGGCCCACCGCATTTCCACCCACCGTTTTGGCCGCGATGGAACTACCGGTCATTAAAACACCTGTAGCTGCCTTGCCATAATCTCCTTCACGAGCACCGTCAATAGCTTGAAGTCCTCCGAACACGCCCATTAAAGGGCGTGAAAATTTTGATACAAATTTTACCTTATCCAAACCAGGCAACGCTTTTGAGGCTTTAGGGAATATCTGCGCCACTTCTTCTACTAATGCCGCACTGGAAGTTCCAGTAACCGCAGTATCCAACGTTAAATTCACCATGGTCGCCGTGCTTCTATCGCCCTGTATAATTTTTTCCACTTCTTCAATCATACCTTTGCCGCCCAAAAGAGCGCCCACACCGTGCATCGCCGTATTGCCAGAGCGACTACTAAACATGGATTTAAGCATTCCCTTAGGCTTTTCCAGCCACGCTCCCATTCCTTTACCGGGCGCTTTAAAACCGCCCTTAGGATTACTGAACGCATCATAAAAATACTCATGCGGTTGCTGCATGATTTGCTCAGAAGTATATCCAGGATTTGCCTTAATATCCGTCCGAATTTTTTGCACCCTCTGTTGCACGGCTTCTTTTACAGATGCCTCACTGATCGGCTTTCTTTCATTAACCACAGCCTCAACATTTTTATCCACCCACTTAGCCACTTCCACCCGGACCTCTTCAGGAATTCCACGAGCATTAGTAACTTGGCTTTTTCCTACCTTTTTCAGTTTATTCTTGATCGCCTCTGCCCGCACCTGCTGCATATCTCCAGCTGCATCTGCTATATGCTGTGATAAATCTTGCTTCTTATGTGTTTTGCCAACCAAACTTTTTTCGTGATTATCTAATGATTCGCGTAATTGTTTTGTAAGATATTCCGTTCCCAACTTAGGTTCTGGTAATTTAAGATCAGCTTCCAACTCAAGGGCTGCCTTTACCATCACTTCAGGATTTTTCAGCGCATGCTCCACAGCCGCATTGTGGGTCGTATCAGGACGCTTGCCATCTCTGCTACCAAGTCCATCATGACCAAAGTCAAATGTGCTGCGCAAATCTTTACTTATAGTTTCTTTATGAGAAGATTTTTCAAGACCCGCCTTTTTAATAATGCGATCAATAGCCGCTTCACGTTCCAGACCATAACGGACAAACGCTTCCGGATCTTTTGCATAATGCATCTGCTCTTTGCCGCGATTATCTTGATATTGCTGGGCAACAATTTTGATATGTTCCGCAGGAGCACTCTGCTTACCTAATTTTTTTAATACATCAAGTATAGGAACCCGAACATCGGGTGTACTTGCCAATGCCACCCGAGGCTTACCCCAACGGGCGTATGATTCCTTAAAGGCCAATGCCGTACCTGCAACAGCACCAACTTTAATACTGGGCTGCACTAAGTTGGCATTATCTTCACCTCCTCTACCCTGTCCTTCACCCTCTCTCCCTTTTCTCTCACCCTTTTCTTCCACCCCCTCCCGCTTAACCCCTTCCCCCTCACTCGGCGTCCTCGTCCCCAACCCCTCTGCCATTTTCGCCAAGCCGCCCTGGATCTGCGGTACGTCTTTCAGGCCAAATGCGGCGGCCACGCCGACGGCCAGCCCTATCAATATGCCACCGATGCCGCCGCTCAACAGGCTTCCGATCAACGCAAACGCCAGCCCCATTATCGCGGCAAAGCCGCCCATCGCTATATTGCTGCGGCGATCAGCGTCTTGTTTTTTTTCTAAGGCGATTTTTTCTTCGGCTGTTAATTTCGGCGGCGCAGCAGACACACCAACAGGTGCCGGAGACTCCGCAGAGGGAGCAGCGGGTTTCGGCGGTTCAGCGGGCGTTTCAGGTTCTGCCATACCTTGCTATACTATCTTTTTGTTCCGTCTTCATAAAGTGAAGCTTTTATGACAGGGACTTACCCCAAATATTACAATGGAATTCTTCTTTAATTCAGTATATTAGAGTTATCATGCTCCGCCTTGGAATCAACATTGACCACGTCGCCACCCTGCGCAATGCACGGGGAGGGGGGCATCCGTGCCCGGTTCGGGCGGCGCAATTGGCCAAACGGGCCGGGGCCAACGGCATTACCGCCCATTTGCGTGAAGACCGCCGCCACATCCGCGACGCAGACATGGAACGCCTGCGCACGGAAATAGACCTCCCCCTCAATTTCGAAATGGCCGCCACCGATGAAATGCTCGCCATCGCCCTGCGCCTGCGCCCACACGCCGTGTGCCTGGTTCCCGAACGTCGCGAAGAACTCACCACCGAAGGCGGGCTGGATGCCGCAGGCCAGGAAACGCGGCTTACCCCGTTCGTCGCCCGCTTAAACGATGCAGGCATCCGCACCTCGCTCTTTATTGACCCCGATATGCACCAGGTAAACGCCGCCGTGCGCATCGGCGCGCCGGTCATAGAATTGCACACCGGCGCATATGCGAAATCACCGTCGCCCGCCGCCCTCGCTCTCATCACCCACACCGCCAAAAACGCGCATGGGCTAGGACTTGAAGTTCACGCCGGACATGGCCTGGATTACACCAATGTCAGCGCCATTGCGGCCATTCCCGAGCTGAAGGAACTCAATATCGGCCATTTCCTCATGGGCGAAGCGCTATTCACCGGCCTGGAAGCCGCCATTCGCCACATGCGCGCACTCATCAACGAAAGCCGCGCATGATTATCGGCATTGGCAGTGACCTGGTGGAAATAGCGCGCATAGAACGCGCACTTACCCGCTTTGGTGAACGCTTTGAAACGCGCGTCTTCACCGCCAATGAAATCGCCCTCGCCCGCAGTCGCAATACCCCCGCCCATACCTACGCCAAACGCTTTGCCGCCAAGGAAGCCTTCGTCAAAGCCCGCGGCACGGGCCTGCGCGGCCTGCAGTGGCGCGACATCGAAATCACGCTGGACGCCGCAGGCAAACCCGCCTTCCTGCTCCATGGCCCGGCAAGCCTTGCTCCCGGCATGGTCGCCCATCTTTCCTTATCGGATGACGCCGGCTTCGCGCTTGCCTTCGTCATCCTGGAATCAGCATGAGCGCGCCGCGCCTGCTCATCACCCGCCCCGAAGCCGACGCCCGCCGGTTCGCCGAGCAGCTAGAACACGCCGGGTACAGGCATTTTATCGAACCGCTACTAAATATCGCCGCCCTACCCTGGACCCCGCCAACCGAGCGCATGCACGGCATCATCCTCACCAGCCGCCATGCCCTGGAAGCCCTCACAGCACACCCTGCATTATACGCCCTGCCGCGCTTCATGGTCGGTGATTATGCGCCGGACGTAGACAGCCTCATCACGAAACTCATCACCCACACGCCGCCCACACCGCTGCTGTATTTACGTGGCCGCACCATCACGCGCGATATTACTTCCGCTTTAGCGGCGCATGGCACTCACGTCGAAGAACGCATCGTCTACACCGCCGATGCCGCCAGTGCATTATCACTTCCGCTCTGCCATGCGCTGCAATCAAACCACCTCACAGCCGCCACTTTTTTTTCGGCGCGCACTGCGGATATTTTTTCACATTTGATTCATGTCGCCAATCTCCAGCTCACCCTGCGCACACTCGATGCATTTACTTTAAGCGCGCCGATTGCCAGGCACCTTGGCGCATTGCCATGGCGCAGCATTATTACCAGCGACGCCCCCACACTTTCCAGCCTGCGGGAGAGTATAGACAAGCGGTACGCCGGGCAGTAACATGCCTCCATGCAGGATGACCACGATTCCCCCCCACCGGCTTCCGCTCCGCACCGGCAGCTTCCGCTGTCCGTAAAAAAGCTGGGCTGGACGCTGGCCATCGGCGTAGCTGCATGGGTGGGATTGCTCGTGCTGCGGCAAACCCAAACTCCGTTCCAGGCGCACCCCGCGCCGCAACCTGCGCTTCCCGGCATCGAACAACCGATTTCACCCTCTTCGCCTGCGCCCGCAGAGGAAAAAACAGAGCCGGAAAAAACACAATCCGACACGCCCGAGCAACCCTCGCCGCCGCCGCTCATCCCCGTCATTCTCAAACCGCACGCCGATGATATTGCACTCCCGCCCGCCCCTTCCAATGACGACGCCGTGCGCACCCTTGACGCACAATTAAAATTACAAGCAGAAGAAATCGCGCAGTTAAAAATTCAGCAGCAACGCCAGCAAAAATTACTCCTGCGCCTGCATGCTTATGACCGCTTGAAAGACGCCCTGCTTTCCAGCCACGCCTTCGCCGAAGAATTGGAAAGTTTCCGCACCCATGTAAAAGAAGAAGCGGATATAGATCTGTCGTTGCTCAACGCACTTGCAGCTTATGCCGAGCGCGGCGTGCCGAATTACAATACCCTCGTCAACCGCTTTGACCACACCATTCCCATCGCGCTGCATCCGGCGACTTCCGCCAATGCCGGTATAGGTGAAAAAATTCTCGCCAATTTTTCCGGGCTGGTAACAATACGTAAAATTGGACCGCAAGAAGGTACTACGCCCGAAGCCATTATTGGCCGCGCCGAAGACGCACTCAGCCGTGAAGATGTCGCGGGCGCCGCCACCGAAATCACGGCCTTGCAAGGCCCACCCGCCGCCGCTTTTGCGTCATGGCTGGCGGATGCCGACGCGTACGTCACCCGCGCCAAAGCATTGGCCCGGCTGCGTGCCGCCATGCTGGAGAGCTCCTGATGCTGCGCCTGTTAGTCTATACGTTTTTACTCATCTTTTTTGCTGCGGGCGCCGCCTGGCTCGCCGCCTATCCGGGCAGCGTAACCATGGTATGGCTCGGCTGGCGGCTGGACGCCACCATGGCGGCGCTGATCGCCGCATTGGTCGTTATCTGCGCATTTACTGCGTTTTGGGCTTTACTCATTCGCGCCTTGCTCCTGGTTCCGCGCCGCATGCGCCGCCGCAAACGCGACCGCGCCTATGGCCTTGGCCTGCGCAGCGCAACCGAAGGCTTAGTCGCCCTGGCCATCGGTGATGTCGAAACCGCCCGCCACCGCGCCAAAAAAACACGCCAGCATTTGCATGACGCACCGCTCGCTTTACTACTCTCCGCCCAAATCGCCCGTGTTGACGGCAAAGACGCCGATCTGCGCCGCTATTTGGAACAGCTCCTCGCCCACCGGGAAACGCGCTTTCTTGCCGCCCGTAATTTAAGCGCCTATTGCGACCGCAATGACAATGCCTCCGCCGCGCTGGACTACGCCGAGCAAGCCCACACCATGCGCCCAAAAGACCCCGTCTCTTCCGAAAATTTAGTCGGGCTGTACACACGCCTGGGCCGCTGGGAAGAAGCTGAACGCGCGCTGCGCCAAGCCGGGCGCGGCATGTCTCGGCCAGAACGCCAGCGCTTACGTGGCCTCTCGGCCCTCGCCCAGGCGGTAAAGCTGGAAGAAGCCGGGCAACCGGCCCTCGCCCGTGACGCCGCCCTGCAAGCCACACGCCTGCTCCCCGGCTTCGCACCGGCCAGCGCGCTGGCCGCACGCTTACTTGCCGCAGACGGCCACAAAGCCACCGCCATCAAAGTGTTGCACAGCAGCTGGAAACACACGCCCCACCCCATGCTCGCCAGCACGCTCAGTGCCATTCTGGTCGATGCACCGCTGAAAACCCTGATGAAATTCCAGCGCCGCATGGCCGCCATTCACCCCGAACACCCTGAAAGCCATTTATTGCTCGCGCAAGGCGCACTGCAAAACCGCGATTGGAAAACCGCACGCCACAGCCTGAGCGCTGCCCTCGCGCATGAGGAAACCATCCGTGGCTGCCGTTTAATGGTCGAATTGGAACGTGATGCCTACGGCGACGACGAAGCCACCGCCCGCTGGCAAATCCGCGCAGAAAACGCAAAAGAAGGCGTCTGGGAATGTGAATCCTGCCATCATACTACCCCGCATTGGCAGCCCCATTGCCCCACCTGCCACGCCTTCGGAAAATTCCTGTGGCGCTCACGCGGCGTAAAAGCTAAGGCGTCCCCCGCACCGGAGGCAGAGCTCCTACCGTTACTGTCTTAAGCGGCTTCAAACCGTCTTGTGTAGCGTTAGCCTGTCCGGAGGGTAATTTCACCGGCATACGCATCGGCGTAACCGGCGTTGTTTCCACCACATCCACTTTTTCCACTTCCGCCGCCATGGTGCTCGGCTCATTGATCACCACCGCATCGCCCGGCATCGCTGCTTGATCGGCCCCTGTAGGCCCGGCCGGATTATTCGGCACATCCACCGGCGGCAAGGCAGGCCGGGGCTTCACCCGTGGTGTACGCACCTCCACATTGCCCTGATACCCCACCAATCGCGCTTCCGCGCCCGGAATAGCATCGGCATAGCACATAATATCCTGCATCACGCGGTAACAATACCGCTCGGACACCGGTTTTTCACCTTTTTCGCGTGGTTCATAGGCAAATATTGCCTTGAGCTTATCACTCAAATCCTGCGCACTGTCCACCGCATCCGCACCCATACGCTGCCCGGTATCCTGCATCTGCGTGCAAGCACTCAACGCCAAAAAAGACACAGCAATAGCAATGCGAACATGATTCATAAGAAAACTACAAAGCAAGTCGCGTGCCAAACGTTCCTTCCTTCACCCCTTCACCTCTTTCCAGCACCAGCACCTCTTCCTAACACCAACACCTCTTGCTTACTTTAGTTAAGTAAGAGGTGCTGGTGCTGGTGCTAGGAAGAGGTGCTGGTGCTAGAAAGGGGTGGAAGTGGTAGATACTATCCTTCATTCATTAACGTTTAAATGCTATTATCCCGCCATGGCATCCAAAAATAAAAGTAAAGCAGCTTATACCGCATTACTCCAATCATTCGGTGTAGCAAAAGATTGGCATGAAGCCCCTTGTCCTGTGGTGCAAAGAAGACTCATGCGTCACAGCGATGAAACCTATAAAAAAGAGTTTAACCTAGACTTTAGAGAACTTGCTAAAAGGTCTATCGAAAAAAGCCGCGAGCAAAGCCAAACCGTTCTCCTCGATGACGCACGCAAACAATTAGCGAGTTCAAATGGCGAAGTTATATTCCAAGCTATCGCTCCTGTTTTAGCAGGCATGCAGCTGTGCTATCGCAATTTGGAGCATAAAGATTTCAAACAACCGGCATTTGATATAGCGCCTATTTTGCGTGACGCCCCCGACAAAGAAGCCATATTTAGTAAATTGCATTATGTCCTATTTGATATAAGGCAACCGGATGATACGATTAATTGGCATATAGGCATGCATCAAAATGCCGTTTTTACTTATGCCGCCCGCAAGCAACACTTCGTGCAAGCTAACCCATTAGAAAAAGAAGAAAAAAAACAACTTCTTTATGATTGGGTGGGAAGAGCGATCACTGCCGGCTGCGAAGAATATCATCATGCGTTCCAGCAAGAACATAAGCCTACGGCACAGCGCATCCACGAGGAAAGAACTGCTTATTATGGGACATCTAACTACATAGACAAGCAGAAAACCTTAATACCTAAAATGGTTCAGGCTAAGAAAGAATCACCAGAAGAATTTGATCGCTTAGATAGGATAATGCATGAAGATCCTATGGAAAAAGATACGGCCAAATTCATAGCAAAATTAAAACCTCAGATAGAAGCCATGGCGCACGCCTACACAGAGCATCTAATAACCCGAGGGAAAACACGCTAACCGTTCTCTTCCTTCACTTCCACCCTTCCTAACACCACTACTGTACGCAAGAGGTGTTAGTGTTAGCAAGAGGTGTTGGTGTTAGAAAGGGGTGCTGGTGCTAGCAAGAGGTGCGGGTGGAGATCAACCCAATTTCTTCTTCAACAACTCATTCAGCGCGGCCGGATTCGCTTTGCCGCCGCTTGCTTTCATTACCTGGCCGACAAAAAATCCAAACAGCTTGTCTTTGCCGCCGCGGTATTCTGCAACCTTGTCGGCATTGGCGGCGAGCACTTCGTCGATGGCTTTTTCAATCGCACCGGTATCCGTCACCTGGCGTAATCCCTCACGCTCAACAATAACGCTGGCGTCTTCACCGCTATCAAACATGCGGTCCAGCACTTCTTTGGCCAGCTTACCCGAAAGCGTATTGTCGCCGATCAAGCCTAGCAACCCGGAAAATTTCTCCACCGTAATCGGTGATGTTTCCAACTCCAACCCGGCTTTATTCAACCGCCCGAACAACTCCACCGTCATCCAGCTTGCCGCCAGTTTCGGCTCATGTTTTGCCGCCAGCGTTTCGAAATAATCGGTGTATAATAAATCCGACACCAGCACGCTTGCATCATACGCCGACAAGCCAAAATCACGCATATAACGCTGCTTCTTCGCATCCGGTAATTCCGGCAGCGAGGCACGCTGCGTGTCCACATAGGCTTGCGTGAAAATCAGCGGCGACAAATCGGGGTCAGGAAAATAGCGGTAATCGTGCGCGTCTTCCTTGGTGCGCATGGTGCGCGTTTCGCCGCGCGTCGGGTCAAACAACCGCGTCTCCTGATCGATCTTCCCGCCGCCCTCCAGAATCTCCACCTGGCGCGCCGCTTCGTAATCAATCGCCTTGATCAGAAAGCGCACCGAATTCACGTTTTTAATCTCGCAGCGCGTGCCCAGCGCCTCACCGGGACGGCGCACCGAGACGTTCGCATCGGCACGCATATTGCCCTTTTCCATATCGCCGTCGCAACTGCCGATATAGCGTAAAATCGCCCGCAATTTCTTGATGTATAACCCCGCCTCTTCGCTGGAGCGCATGTCCGGCTCCGACACGATTTCCATCAACGCCACACCGGCGCGGTTCAAATCAATACCGGTTTGCCCGATGAAGTCTTCGTGCAGCGATTTCGGGTTATATTCATGCAGGCTTTTACCTGCGTCCTGTTCCAGGTGAATACGCGTCACGCCCACTTCCTTCACGCTGCCGTCGGGCATATCCAGGCGAATAATCCCCTTGCCGACAATCGGGTCCAGATATTGGGAAATCTGGTAGCCTTGCGGCAGATCGGGGTAGAAATAATGCTTGCGGTCAAACACCGAGCGCAAATTAATCTGCGCTTCAATCGCAAGTCCGGTACGCACCGCCTGCTCCACCGCCACCGCGTTAATCACCGGCAACATCCCGGGCATGCCGGCATCCACAAACGCCACATTAGCATTCGGCTCCGCGCCGAAAGTGGTGGAGGAACCGGAGAACAATTTCGACTGCGTCGTCACCTGCGCATGGACTTCCAGCCCAATCACAATCTCCCACTCGCCGGTTTGACCTTTGATGTACTGCTTACTCATAATTTTAATTCCTTATTCCTGCATAAATCGTCATCTCGCATGGGACGTGGGCATCACTGGCAAATTGTTTCATATAAATCATTCCAATCCGGATTAAATCGGTTGATCATCGTAATCTTCCATTCCCTGTTCCACCGCTTCAGTAATTTTTCACGCTTGATAGCCGCCATCGATTCTTCCATTATTTCATAATACACCAGCATTTTCAGATTATATTTCTCCGTAAATCCTTTTACCACTCCCTGTTTATGCTCATAAACCCGCCTCACTAAATCCGATGTCACACCTACATAAAAAACGCCATACGGTTTATTGGTAAGAATATAAACATAAAATCGTTTTTCAGACATATATTCCCCCTCCCGTCATCCCCGCGCAGGCGGGGATCCCAAGCCCCATCTTCACTCCATCGCCTCAGCGACTCACTCACCGCTTAAGATCCCCGCTTTCGCGGGGATGACAATACATTCCACCTCCCGTCATCCCCGCGCAGGCGGGGATCTCAAATCCCATCTTCACTCCATCGCCTCAGCGACTCACTCACCGCTTAAGATCCCCGCTTTCGCGGGGATGACAACTTATGCGTGGGTGACAACTTACGCGGGGATGATGATTAAATAGGTTTTGCGCTAAACCCCGATGCAGCTTCCAACACATTCGCCGCCGCCAGTACCGTTTCCTCATCAAACGCCTTGCCAATTAACTGCAAGCCCAGCGGCAACCCTTCGCTATTCAACCCCGCTGGCACCGAAATCGCCGGAAGGCCAGCAAGCGACGCCGGCACGGTGAATACGTCGTTCAAATACATCGTAATCGGGTCATCCTGTTTTTCACCCAACGCAAACGCCGCAGACGGTGCCGTGGGCGTTAAAATCGCGTCCACCGTGTCAAAGGCCTGCGCAAAATCGCGGGCGATCAGCGCGCGCACGCTTTGCGCTTTTTTGTAATAGGCATCGTAATACCCGGCGGAGAGCACATATGTGCCGATCAGAATACGCCGCTTCACTTCCGCGCCAAACCCGGCGGCCCGCGACGCTTCATACATCTCCGCCAGCGCCGCTTCCGGTTTCTCACGCAGCCCAAAACGCACACCGTCATAGCGCGCCAGATTGGACGAGCATTCGGCAGGCGCCACCACGTAATACGTCGCCAACGCATATTGCGTGTGCGGTAGCGTAATATCCACGATCTCCGCACCGGCTTCACGCAGCCACTGCGCGCCCTTGTCCCACAACGCCGCGATTTCCGTATTCAACCCATCCGGGCGGTATTCTTTCGGAATGCCGATCCGCAATCCCTTCACACCGCGCGCCACCGCCGCTTCAAAATCCGGCGCGTGCAACGGCGCAGACGTCGAATCTTTCGGGTCATGCCCGCACAGCACATTCAGCATGATCGCCGCGTCGCGCACTGAGCGCGTCATCGGCCCTGCCTGATCGAGCGAGCTGGCAAATGCGATTGTGCCATAGCGCGACACGCGGCCATAGGTCGGCTTAATCCCCACAATCCCGCAAAACGCCGCTGGCTGGCGAATCGAACCGCCGGTATCCGTACCCAGCGCCACCGGGCACATCCCCGCCGCCACCGCCACTGCTGATCCGCCGGAAGAACCGCCGGGAACCAGTGCCGATGACGGATGATGGATGGCAGATAACGCAGTAGATCCCGCCTTCTGTCCACCGTCATCCGTCATTTGTCGTCGCCAAGGCGAAACCACTGGCCCGTAAAAGCTGGTGATGTTCGCCGAACCCATCGCAAATTCGTCCAGATTGGTTTTGCCCATCATCACGCCGCCCGCCGCCCAGCACCGCGCGCTGACGGTAGACTCATATTGCGGTTTAAACCCGTCCAGAATATGCGACGCCGCCGTGGTCAATACGCCCGTGGTGCAAAATAAATCCTTCACCCCAACCGGAATGCCTTCAATCAATCCAGCCTCGCCGCGCGCCAGCCGCGCATCCGATGCCTTTGCCATGTCCAGCGCCTGTTCCGGCGTTGGCGTGATAAACGCATTCAACGCCTTATGCCGCTCCATCGCCGCCACATGCGCCTGCGTCAACTCCACAGCTGAAAATTGTTTCGCGCGAAGCCCGTCACGCATGGCCGAAAGGGTGAGGGTGTTAAGTTGAGAACTCATATATATCCTTATTATCGCACTCGTTCAGGTTTTACATCGGGTACATTATGATAAAGCTCTATTATAGCTTGTGCATAACGCGCTTGTAATTCTGGAAATTGTTTTGCCAGCCTTTTAGCAGAAGGATGAATCGCTACCATGCACAGACCAGGTTATTTTCCTGCATTCGCATCCGCCACCAGCACCCCGCCAATCGCGTAATCGCCATGCGCCATGTCCGACAGAATCACCCGCACCTTTTCCGGCGCTGCGCCCAGGGAGTCGCACACGGCTTTGGTCACGCTGGCGGCCAATGCCCGCTTTTGTTCCTGGGTCCGGCCTTCGAGTAAATGGATGTGCACGATGGGCATATTAATGTCCTGAATCTATTCGCTGAGCCAACATGCTATAGCTGACTATTTCCACGCCGCCAACTATTTTGCCATATAAATGGCCAAAATCACGCTTATCACCCGTTAAAAGGTAGTGGCACCGGGCGGCCACCGCTGCGCCCAGCACAGGACGGTCCTTTTCCGATAAATGTACCGGTTCTTCCAACATGGAATCAGCCACTAACGCTACGTGCTGCATCAACTCCGCATACCCCTTTTCCCACTGAGGCCGTTTGCGAGCAATATTACGCGCCGCTTCGTTTTCGACGTAAAAACTCGTTAAAAGTGTAGCACGCAACCGTAAATAGTGGAGAAAAAGACAGAGGGAACTTTGGGTATTACTCGCAGAAAACAATACATTCGCATCAAGAAAAATATTCATTTTTTCTTCGGCTTTACCTTAACTTTTAACCATTTATCCATCACGATTTCTTCACTGCTGAATTCTGCAATACGCGCCTCCGTGTAATACTCAATAGGCATCGTCACCGCAGGCCTCAGCACGATCTCGCCGCGCTCAGTCACGTTCACCAAAAATTGCTGTTTTCCCTTAAGCCCCAATGCATCACGGATTTTCGCGGGCAAGGTCAGTGTCCCGCGCTCTGTTAGGTACGTTATTTCCTGATGATGTTTCATGTCTGCACTATAGCAGAATTACCGAATTACTGCAATACAGCGATTAAATTATCCCTACTCCAACACCTTAGGTACCGCAAAACAGCCATACCCACTCGCTGGCGCATTCGCCAGCACTGCTTCGGCCTGGTTTCCATCCGTCACCTTATCCTCGCGCCATGGCAGCGCCACGTCGGACACGCTGGTCATCGGCGCGATGCCGGTGGTGTCTACGCTGTTTAATTGTTCAATCCAGGTCAAAATACCCGACACTTCCCGCGCGAAATGGTCGCGCTCTTCGGGGGTGAGGGCGATGCGGGCCAGTTTGGCAACGCGGGCGATGGTGGCGGAGTCGAGCATAAGTCATGGCTTTTAACCAAATTCCACGCTAAAGACAAGCCATGATATGGACCGACCTTCATGCCCTCCCGCCGCTTGGCCGCAAACCGTTGCTCGGTCTGGATGTCGGCGATAAAACCATCGGCCTTGCCCTCTCCGATGCCAGCCGCACCATCGCCTCGCCGCTCCACACCATCACCCGGGGGAAATTCACCAAAGATGCCAACAGCTTAGTCACACTCGTCAAACAACATGACATCGGCGCGCTGGTCATCGGCTATCCTGTGAACATGGACGGCACTTCCGGCCGCCGCGTCCAGTCCACCAACGCCTTCGCCACCAACCTGGCCGCCCATATCAGCCTCCCGCTACTCCGCTGGGACGAACGGCTCTCCACCTTTGCAGTCGAACGCACCATGCTGCAAGCCGATTTATCCCGCGCCCGCCGCGACGAATTGGTGGACAAACTCGCCGCAACCTATATGCTGCAAGGGTTCTTAGACGCCCTTAACCACGTACCTGCATGAAACCATACCGCCTGATCCTCGCCCTCGCGTGTTTAAGCATTGCCTCCCCGCTCCACGCAGCAAGTGAGGATGCTTACAGTGACTGGGGCCGCCTGAAAGCCATTTTGGAATCCCAGGGCATTGCCATGGGCACGGTCAATTGGAGTCCGGTCGAAATACGCTGCGCTTCCCTCAAATCCCACGTCAGCGACAGCGCCTATTACCGCTGTGAGTTTGAAGCCATCCTCCTGCTACGCGACTTCACCGCCGACCAGAGCGCCTGCCAACGCCAGGAAGCCTACGAACGCTCCCTTCCGCCCTGCAGCACCAGCCCCTATCAATTCGGCGGCTTCGACCATTGCATGCTGCAACGCGGCTGGACCAACTCCAACGACTGGGCCTCCGGCCACACCTCCCACCGTTATGAATCATTGGTGCAGTAATCTCTGCTGCATTAGCAAAGAACCTGTTCACGATCTCGCTAGGCCGCCCGCGAAAACGTCATTTCCTGAGCAGCGCAGCGTACGCGTGTACGTGAGCAGCGAAGCGCAGGAAAAGGGCGTTTGCAGCCATGTATAATGGTAAAGGGGAATAACTATAGTTGCTCAGAAACAATAGGCATATTATTGCACTATTTAGCATCAGAACCATTGGACAATTAGTCCCACACCTCTATGCTATCCTCCTCTGTACATTCATTTCATATGAGTACGCATGACCTTACTGATCCTCCTGCTCGTCTATTTCATCGGGTCTATTCCGTTTGGTTTGTTGCTCACGCGCTGGGCCGGGTTGGGTGATGTGCGGGAGATTGGCTCAGGCAATATCGGCGCCACCAACGTGCTGCGCACCGGCAATAAAAAACTGGCGCTGGCCACGCTGCTGCTTGACATCGGCAAAGGCTACCTGGCCGTTACGCTGGCATTTTACCTGGTCTCGGCTTATGAAGCGGAGATGAATCTGGCATTGCTTGGCATCGTCTGCGCGCCGTTTGTCGCCGTGTTTGGACACACTTTCCCCGTATGGCTGCATTTTAAAGGCGGCAAAGGCGTTGCCACCGCCATTGGCGCAATCGCTGCATTTTATCCTTTCGGCGCCATCGTGGTTGCACTCATCTGGCTTGCCGTATTCGCCGTATGGCGCATCTCTTCACTCGCAGCCCTTATCAGCCTGTGGACAGGTCCGGTGCTGGCCATTGCCATCGCCTATCTGTGCGGCCACCCCATGGCAGGCACGGCCATGCAATGCCTGAAATTAATTCTGCCGATCATACCCGTCATAATCCTGGTTACCATGCGTCATCACGCCAATATCAAAAGGCTCCTTCATGGCACCGAACCCCGCTTTACTCGATAAGCCACTTTTCGCGGAAGCATTACCCCTTCCCCTGCCCTCTCTGGCCAACGAACCGTTATCGGACATCCTGCGCCTGATTCGCACACCCAATGTCGGGCCCATGACCTGCTTTGGGTTGATTCACCGCTACGGTTCGGCGCGTGAAGCCTTAACGCAACTTCCCATGCTGTCCCTTCGCGGCGGCAGGAACGTACCGCTTGCGCCCTGCACACGTGATGACGCGGAGAAAGAAATTGACGCCACCCTTGCGTTCGGCGCGCGCTTTCTGGTCTACGGCCAATCGGATTATCCCGTATTGCTCCACATGATTCCGGATCCGCCGCCGGTCATCACCGTTATGGGCAATATCAGCTTATGGAAGAAACAAGGCATCGCGATTGTCGGCGCGCGCAACGCCTCGGCCAATGGCTGTGCCATGGCGCAACGGCTGGCATCTGATTTAGGGGCCGCCGGTGTGCTGGTCATCTCAGGCCTGGCACGTGGCATTGATACCTTTGCCCATAAAGGCTCGCTCGCCACCGGCACAGTGGCCGTTATCGCCAACGGCATTGACCGCGTCTATCCCCCGGAAAATGACAAGCTGGCGGATGCGATTCGCGCCAACGGCGTGATCATCACCGAACAGCCTTTCGGCAGCGCCCCTTTTGCCGCCGCTTTTCCAGGCCGCAACCGTATTATCGCGGGCAGGAGCCTTGGCACGTTAGTCGTAGAAGCCGCGCCGAAATCCGGCTCGCTCATCAC
>CAZGVV010000048.1:5853-16166 GCA_964529155.1 uncultured Rickettsiales bacterium | reverse complement strand
ATAAACGCTGAATGCATCTAAGCGTGAAACCCGCCTCAAAACAAGTTTTCCCTATTAGGGTCGTGGAAGACTACCACGTTGATAGGCTGGGTGTGTACGAGCAGTAATGTTCTTAGCTAACCAGTACTAATAACCCGATTGGTTTATTCAACATTCAATTGTCTCGGTGATTTTCTTCTGAAAATCACATGAGACGCGGGCTCAAGGCTGGGTCGGGCTTCTGCCCTCCCATAAATTGAGTTTTAAAAGATGTCATTTCATTGAGACGATGCCTGAATCATCACGTGCAGTGCAGAAATGCTTGCATATGAAGATATAATCAGCATCAGCTAAAGAGTTATCAGAAAAACCTACTCACGCTTCTATAAGCGATTTATTATAGGGGCGGTTATCGGCAGCAATGCCTTATCCGCCTCTATAATGAATAAAAAGCCGGTTTATTTGGCTTGGTGATTTTAGCGAGGGGTGTCCCACACGTTCCCATTCCGAACACGACCGTGAAAGCCCTCAGCGTCGATGGTACTATGTCTTAAGGCATGGGAGAGTAGAACGTCGCCAGGCCTAATAAGCCGGTTTTTTATTTTTATCGCTCTGTTATTGAAATCCTGATTCCATGTCAGCGTAAAGCTGTTTATTCCCTTTTTTTATATTTTCCCCCTTCCGGGGCGCATTTCTCCATGTAACTGTCGTAAGTGAAGCCGGTAATTCCGGATCCGGCTGAGTGGCAAACGAGCTCGTGGGTTCGCGGTGAGTATCTAGCCTGCATCGCGAGGCTCTGTGTTGGGTAAGATGATGCCATCGTCTTATGCCGATACATGCATAACAGGCATGGCGGAGATGTAATTTGGCTCTCCGAATACATTTTAAGCGACTGCAGTCGCCCTTTAAGGCGAATATTGGAGTGATATGACCGCATCCACACGCCCACCCCCTGAGATACGCAAACTAACACGCCGGTTACGCCGATTAGAACGGCGTTTTTTACAATTAAAGCAATTAAAAGGCATACCAGACGGTGACGGCATGCGTATCCTTGACCTGTTTAGTCGCATAATAGACCGTCACTCACGCGGTAATTAATCGCATCCCGTTCTTGACAAAAGTCGGGCACTAGGCCTATTCTGATTATGATAATCATTCTCATTATTCAGGAGATGTATGCGTATTTTATATGTTCTTTCCCTAGCAAGTCTTTGTCTTGGAACGGTTTTTGCGGCATATGCCGAAGAAGCGGGTCCGGTGCTTGTGATCAAAGATCATCAATTTTCGCCTACCGAAATAACACTTCCTGCAAATACCCGCACAACGATTACCGTAAAGAATCAAGACCCCACACCCGAAGAGTTTGAGAGTGAGGATTTTGACGTTGAAAAAATTATTCCCGGTAACAGCGAGGCTATTATTAAAGTGCCTGCGTTAAAACCTGGAACCTATCATTTTATCGGTGACTTCCATAAGAAAAGCGCGCAAGGCACTATCACAGTAAAATAATTTTGCGAGAGTATACTATGTTCTCCGTTTCCCTCATTGTTTTCCGTGAAGTATTGGAAATCGCGCTTATTGTAAGCGTTGTGCTTGCCGCAAGCCAAGGGCGTGCAGGGCGTGGCCTCTGGACAATACTCGGTTTGCTTGGTGGAATGCTTGGGGCTGGCACCATTGCTCTCTTTGCCGGCGCGTTATCTCGTGCAGCAGAAGGCATGGGGCAAGAGCTATTCAATGCGTTGATTTTGTTTGCTGCAGCGGCCCTGATAGGCGGCACTGCAGTGTGGATGCGCGTGCATGCGCGCTCAGCATCAGCGCATTTAAAAGATACGGGCGCAGCCGTGCGTGATGGCCGGCTGCCGCTCTATTCGCTGGCGCTGGTAACAGCGCTGGCGGTGTGGCGTGAAGGGGCGGAGATCGTATTATTTTTATATGGCATGGCAATCACCGGTGAATCCGTATTAGCGTTGGTCGGCGGCAGTTTGATAGGTCTTGCGGGCGGCGGATTAATGGGATTCCTGCTGTATCGTGGCCTGCTTAAAATGGCCGCGCGCCGCTTGTTCCAGGTTACGGGCTGGATGCTGATATTTTTGTCTGCGGGCATGGCGTCACAAGGAGCAAAATTGCTGGTGAGTGCAGGCGTTATTACGCAATTTACCGATCAATTATGGAGTACGGCCAGCTGGTTACCTGAAAAAAGTATCGTTGGCCAGGCATTGCATGCGTTGGTTGGCTATTCTTCCCGACCCATTGAAATTCAAGTGATGGTCTATATGGCAACCATAGCGATTCTTCTGACCGCTATTCAAGCGATGCAGCCCTACAAAAAACTTATGCCTGCGGTGAATAAAGCCACGGCATCGCCTTCGCCTGCTGCGCTTCAAATGTAGTGATTGCGGCGCTTTTTTGTAAGCTTAAGCCAATATCATCCAATCCGTTTAACAGGCAATGCTTGCGGAAAGATTCTACCGGGAAATGAAATACGTGATTACCCGCGCGTACTTCCTGCTGCGCTAAATCGACCGTCATGGATGCATTGGGCTGACTTGCCGTCATTTCTGCGAGTTGTTTAACCTGCTCCGAGGGCAGCACAATCGGCAATATACCGTTTTTAAAACAGTTATTAAAAAATATATCTGCAAAACTGGTGGCGATAACGCAGCGAATGCCAAAATCCAGCAACGCCCACGGCGCATGCTCACGGCTGGAGCCACACCCAAAATTCGCGCCGCTGACCAGAATTTGCGCCTGCGTATAGGGTTCGCGGTGCAAGATAAAATCATCTATTCGCTTGCCTGAAATGTCATAACGCATTTCATAAAACAACCCGTCTTTAAGCCCTGTGCGCTTGATCGTTTTTAAAAATTGCTTGGGAATAATCATATCCGTGTCGATGTTATCAATCGGCAGCGGCGCAGCGATGGCAATGAGGGGGGCGGGGAAGGGGTGCATAGGGGTTATTTGCTTCCAAGTTTAGTCGTGGAATAAATTTCATTGGATCGCACATCCACCAAATGCCCTGCAATCGCCGCCGCAACCGCCATGGCCGGGGACATTAAATGTGTTCTGCCGCCGCGGCCTTGCCGGCCCTCAAAATTGCGGTTGCTGGTGGAAGCGCAGCGCTCGCCCGGCTCCAGGCGGTCAGCGTTCATCGCCAGGCACATGGAGCAACCGGGTTCGCGCCATTCGAAACCGGCGGTAGTAAATATTTTATCCAGGCCTTCGGCTTCAGCCTGTTCCTTTACCAAACCGGAGCCGGGAACAATCATGGCAAGTTTTACGGTTGCACTGACATGTTGGCCATGAATTGCCTCCGCCGCAGCGCGTAAATCCTCGATGCGACCGTTGGTGCAGGAACCGATAAATACTTTGTCGATAGCGATGTCGGTAAGCTTTTCACCCGGTTTCAAATCCATATATTCTAACGCGCGCTGTGCGGCATGGCGCTTGCCTTCATCTTCGATAGAAACCGGGTCAGGCACGGTGGCTGTGATAGGGAGCACTTGTTCGGGAGACGTGCCCCAGGTTACATGCGGGGCAATGTCTGCGGCATTGAGGATAATATCCATGTCGTAATGGGCATTGGCATCGGATGGCAGTGTGCGCCAATAGGCTACGGCTTTTTCGAAATCCTCACCGTGCGGCGCCATAGGGCGGCCTTTTACATAGGCGAATGTAGTATCATCTGGCGCGATCAATCCGGCGCGTGCACCTGCTTCAATACTCATGTTGCACAACGTCATGCGGCCTTCCATGGAAAGGCTCTCAATAGCCTCACCCGCATACTCAATTACATATCCTGTGCCGCCTGCTGTACCTAAGCGGCCAATAATCGCCAAGGCAATGTCCTTGGCCGTAACGCCTGCCGGTAATGCGCCATTCACCTGCACGCGCATGTTTTTAGCGCGGCGTTGAATCAACGTTTGTGTGGCCAGAACGTGCTCTACTTCACTTGTGCCAATGCCAAATGCCAGTGCGCCAAACGCGCCGTGCGTGCTGGTATGTGAGTCGCCGCAGACAATAGTAGTGCCAGGCAGCGTGAACCCTTGTTCGGGGCCGACGATATGCACAATACCCTGGCGGCGGTCATTCATCGGGAAATAAGGCACGCCGAATTCTGCGCAATTTTGCACCAGGGTTTCCACCTGAAGGCGGGATTCGGGTTCTTTTATGCCGGTTTTTCGGTCTGGGGTGGTGGGAACATTATGGTCTGCTACGGCAAGCGTGGCGTCAGGCCGGTGTACTTTACGGCCGGCTATGCGTAAGCCCTCAAACGCTTGCGGGCTGGTAACTTCATGCACAAGGTGGCGATCAATATAGATCAGGCAAGTGCCGTCATCCTGCTCGGAAATACGATGGGCGTCGAAGATTTTATCGTAAAGGGTACGGGGCATAGCGGATGAAGGATGAGGGATGAAGGATGAGGTGATTGTTATACTCTCATCGCTCATCCTTCATCGCTCATCAAAATCTATTTGCCTTCTTTGGCTGCCGGTGCTTGCGCCTGTAATGCGGCAGCGGCTTCACGGTCGCGGTTGGTATCGCGTTTCTCAACGATACGGGCGGCTTTGCCAGTGAGGCCACGGAGGTAATACAGCTTTGCACGGCGAACAGTGCCGCGGCGCAGTACTTCTACGCTGTCAATACGTGGGCTGAAGGATGGGAAAACGCGTTCAACGCCTTCGCCATGGCTGATTTTACGAACCGTGAAAGCAGAGCGCACGCCGGCGTTTTTCATGGCGATGACAACGCCTTCGAAAGCCTGAATACGTTCGTTATTACCCTCGATAATGCGAACATTCACCTTCACCGTGTCACCGGCTTGGAATTTGTCTACGCGTTTGTTTTCAGAGAGTTTTTTCAGCTGGTCAGCTTCGTATTTTTGCAGCAGGTTCATGGCGCGTTCTTTCTTTGTATATACTGTTCCCACAAATCCGGGCGGCGGCTGCGCGTGGCTGTTTCTGCCTCGTTTGCGCGCCATGCCTTGATCTGCGCATGGTTTCCAGATGCGAGTACTTCCGGCACCGGAAGTCCCTTCCATATGGGGGGTCTAGTATAGTGCGGATATTCCAGCAGTCCAGCGGAATTTTCACTGCAATTAAAGCTTTCTTCGTCCAATGCCGATTCTTTGCCGATAACGCCCGGAATAAGGCGTATGCAGGCGTCCAGCAGGCTCATGGCCGGAATTTCCCCGCCCGAGAAGATGATGTCGCCAAAGCTAATCTCAAGTGGCTGATAATAATCAATAATTCTTTGGTCTATGCCCTCAAAGCGGCCGCATAAAATAATGAGATCTTGCTGACAAAGCTCCGCCATACGTGCTTGCCGGGCTGGCTCACCCCGAGGCGAGGGATAGACAAGCACTGCGCTGGGTAAACGTACCCGGGCAGCTTCGATGGCGGCTTCCAGTATATCGGCGCGCAGTACCATACCCGTGCCACCACCATAGGATTTATCGTCAACCGTGCGGTGCTTGTCAGTCGCAAAATCACGTATATTAAGTATTTCCAATGACCATAATCCATTGGCGAGTGCTTGTCCGGCAAGGGATTGACCGAGTGGGCCGGGGAACATATCGGGAAACAGGGTGAGGATGATGGCGCGCATAGGTTAGGTGCGAGTTGTGAGTTGCGAGTTGCGAGTAAAGTGGGAAATCCGTGTGTGCAAATAGCAAAGGTAATTGCTCGCAACTCGTAACTCACAACTCGTAACTTTACTCATACTTCCTCGGGGGCTTCAAAGCGCAGCCATTTTTCGGCCATATTTATCTCAGGAAAAAAGGCTTTTTGGAAGGGATACATAGCGGTTTTGCCGTCTGAAAATGCAATTTCCACTACATCACCAGCGCCAAAATCATATACACCAATAACTTTTCCAATCAAAAGGTTGGATGAGTCTTTAATTGACAAGTCAGTCAGCTGAGTGGCGTAGTATTCATCGGATGGTGGAGCAGGTAATGCACTGGCTGGGGCATAAAGCGCGATGTTTTTTAGCGTTTCGGCCGTAGTGCGATTGTCCACTCCGCTGAGCGCGGCAATCACCCCTTCTTTCCATTGGCCGGTAATCCTCACCGTCCATTGGCGGTTGCCGGATTTGTCGGAGAGTGGGCCATATGCTGCCACATTTTCCGGTTCTTCCGTAAGGGTACGAATTTTTACTTCGCCACGGATGCCATGCGCGCCGGTAATGGTGCCAAGATGGATGCGTTCACTCATCGCCGTCCTTGCGCGAAGCGGCAGGTAATGCTGGCGCCATCTATTTTACTTGGAATGGAAAAAGGAGAGGTCACGCCTTGTTGAAAGGCAGGAGTTACGGTAATTTTGCGGCAACGCTTATAGCGTTGATCGGTATCAGCATCTGCACAAAATTCTAATTCTTCGTTGGGGCTGAATCCAACCCAGAAATTATCGGTAAAGCGCTGCTTATCAGAGCGGCGTATTTCGACATTTTGTGCATCGCCTTTGGCGATAGAAAAGTGTGTAGTCCCCAGAGGCCGCCAGCCTTGATCAAATTTGCCTTTGCCACCAGTGATTTCACAATCCACTAAGGCGCCATAGGTTGGATTAGTATAGAGGCGGTTATTATCCCGAACAGGCACAACATAAGCTGGTACTGGAGGTGCTCCATAAACAGGTGCGCCCGGCATTGGCATGGGCTGCGGGGCTACGGGTATGCGCATGGAGCGCTCAATTTGCTCTTGTTCTTGACGCAGTGCGAAGCGTTGCTGCTCAGGCATGTGTAGCCATTCTTGGTCTGTAATGCCAAGGCGGACACGCGCGCCTTGCTCCAAGCGGATTTTCTCATTTTCTAACTGCTGCGCTTGTTGCTGGCGCATGGCGGCTTCTTGCTGTTGAGCAATTAATGCTTGTTGCCGCTGCTGATCTGCCCACGCTTGTTGTTGCTGCGCCGGTGTCATCATCTGCCACTGTTGCTGGTTCATGCCCATGGGGTAATTGGGTTGAACGCAAGCGGTAAGTAAGGCAAAAGCAGCCAAAACATAGTAAGGGCGCATTACATCCATCCTTTTAAGTTATAAAAGGAATACATGAGGTTGAGGACTGGTGCAAATTACTATTTATTAATAATGGTGTAATAATTAATGCGTTTTCTTCGGAACCAGCCCGTGATCTTTAATCAGTGTCTCTGCAATCTGTACTGCGTTCAGTGCTGCACCCTTGCGGAGGTTATCGGACACGATCCACAGGTTCAGGCCGTGCTTGACCGTTTTGTCTTCACGGATGCGTGATACAAATACGGCATCTTCTCCTACGCACTCTACTGGCGTCATATAACCGCCATTGTCGCGCTTATCCACCACGTCAACGCCAGGGGCTTTTTCCAATAAAGCACGGGCTTCGGGCACGGTGATAGGGCGTTCAAATTCCAGGTTTACAGCCTCAGAATGGCCAATAAATACGGGTACGCGAACACACGTGGCCGTCACTTCGATGTCCGGGTCCAAAATCTTTTTGGTTTCCGCCACCATTTTCCACTCTTCTTTGGTGCTGCCGTCCTGCATGAAAACGTCGATATGCGGAATAGCATTGAATGCGATGCGTTTAGTAAATTTTTCTGGGTCTTTATGGTCATTCAGGAACAACGCGCGTGTTTGATTAAACAGCTCATCCATTCCTTCTTTCCCCGCACCGGAAACGGATTGGTAAGTAGATACCACCACTCGCTCGATGCGTGCTGCTTTATGTAGGGGGGCCAAAGCCACTACCATTTGCGCAGTTGAGCAATTGGGGTTCGCAATGATATTGGAGCGACGGAAATCCTTTAATGCGTCGCCGTTTACCTCTGGTACTACCAACGGCACTTTTGCATCCATGCGGAATTGGGAGGTGTTATCGATTACCACGCAACCGGCTGCAGCGGCTTTTGGAGCATATTCTTTCGAGACAGCTGACCCAGGCGAAAAGAGGGCGATATCGACATCGGAGAAGTCGAATTCATCCAATGCCTGCACGATTAAAATAGTTTCATCGCCAAAACTGACTTGCCGTCCCACGGAACGGCGTGAAGCAACAGCCACCACTTCCCGCGCAGGAAAATTGCGTTGAGCAAGAATATTAAGAATTTCACGGCCCACATTGCCTGTGGCACCGACAACGGCGATTTTATAGGTCATAGTCTTATCCTAATACATATTAGAGATTAATAGCAAGTCGAACTGCATCCCCCATCTCAGCGGTGGTTACCTTTCTCATGCCTGGTTGCATAATATCAGCTGTGCGCAAGCCTTGATTCAGCACAGTTTTAACTGCATTTTCCAACGCATTTGCTTCTTTTTGCAGGTCAAAGCTGAAGCGTAGCATCATGGCGACGCTTAAAATGGTCGCAAGGGGATTGGCGATATTTTGGCCGGCAATGTCGGGAGCGCTGCCATGGACAGGCTCATAAACGGCAGGTGTACCTGGAATGCCGAAAGAGGCGGAAGGTAGCATGCCAAGCGATCCGGTAAGCTGAGCAGCGATGTCAGAGAGGATGTCACCGAACATGTTTGTGGTGACCAGTACATCAAATTGCTTTGGTGCACGAACCAATTGCATGGCGGCATTATCGACATACATATGGCTGAGTGCAATATCAGGAAATTCTCTGTCATGGATGGCCTGCACTTCTTCGCGCCACATCTCGGTGCATTCCAGCACGTTTGCTTTGTCTACGGAACAGACTTTCCCGCCACGCTTCGCCGCAAGTTCGAATGCAACACGTGCGATACGGTGCACTTCAGGGCTAGTATATACTTCCGTGTTAAAGCCGCGTCGCGTGCCATCAGTCAATGTCTCAACACCACGCGGCGTGCCAAAATAAATGCCGCCTGTTAGTTCGCGAACGATTAAAATATCAAGTCCGGTTACTACTTCTGATTTGAGCGTGGATGCGTCAGCTAAGGCAGGGAAGCAAAGGGCCGGGCGGAGATTGGCAAATAGATCGAGTTCTTTGCGTAGGGCAAGTAAGCCGCGTTCAGGGCGTAATGCATGCTCAAGTCCTTCCCATTTCGGGCCTCCCACTGCGCCAAGTAAAATGGCATCCGCCTTGCGTGCGGAAGCAATGGTTTCAACAGGAAACGGTGTTCCGGTTTTCTCGTATGCAGCACCACCAATCAACGCTGTTTCAAATGTGAATTGCATATTGCTGCACGCACCAAGCGCACGTAAAATTTTTTCCGCTTCGGCCACTACTTCCGGGCCAATGCCGTCGCCGGGGAGAAGTAAAACGTGTTTCGTGTGTTTTGGCATGACAGACTCCTTGACCGCGCGGGCACCAATGGCTTACAACGGGATAGACTTTTTCACGATTTGCCACTGCAATGTCAAGCAATGCGTATCAATAAAAACATGATTAAGCGGTTGAATAAACGTGCTCATCGCAGCATGACACCGTTTTCTATGCATTTTTTCAAGCCTCGCCTATATAGTATTGTGCCCGTTGTTGTGGCTTTAGCGGTGGTCGGCGCGCTGTTAGTAAGCCGTTATGCATATATGGAGCTGGAGCGCGATATGCGCACCTGGCAAGAAAAACTCAACCTTATTGCCGATAGTCGCGCTGGTGCTGTTTCCGACTGGGTGAATGGTAATTTTGATGGATTGAAAAAACTGGCAGAAAATCCCTCGCTTCAGTTGTATTTCGCCGAATTACGTGAGCAACCCGGAATAGACAGTTCAGCACCGCATGTCGAGCCTGCCCAAAAAACCTATCTGCGCAATCTGTTGTTATTTACTGCGGATCGCATGGGATTCTCGCCAAATTCTGTGCCACTGAGCGCCCGCATTCCTACGCAAATTTCTTATACGTCAACTTCAGGCATTGCCGTGCTGGATGTGCATAACAATATTGTGGTAGGAACGCCGTATTTTTCTACCTTAAATCCGCACGTAGCAGAAGAGCTGGGTAATATTGCACCCAATGCGTCTGTCCTGATCGATATATTTAAAAATGAGGATGGAAAAATTCTCATCGGTTTTGTAACGCCAGTATTTGGCATTCAAGCAGACCCAACGAAAACAGCGCCTGTTGGACGTATTGTTGGTGTGCGGGAATTGGATGAGTCGATGTATGCACTGCTCCATCATCCGGGCGTGACTGAAAAGACGATGGAAGCCTCGCTTGTGCGTATTAAAGATAATATGGTGACGTATTTAACGCCCTTGCTGGATGGCACAGCGCCATTGGAAAAATCACTTAACTCTACACCTGCAGCGAGTTTTGCTATCACGCATCCGGGTAATTTTGCAGAAATGCGGGATTATCGTTTTAAGGATGTGCTGGTTACTGGGCGTGTGATTGCTAACACCCCATGGACCTTAATGGTCAAGGTTGATAGT
>CAZGVV010000048.1:3836-5843 GCA_964529155.1 uncultured Rickettsiales bacterium | reverse complement strand
CCGAGGCATTGCAGGAAAGCCGTGATCGTCGTACCATCATGATCATTGTATTGGTCTTGGTCCTGGTGATCGTCATGGCAACGGTGGTGGCCGTATGGTATAGCGCCAGTTCACGTCGCGCATTATTTGCTTCGCATTATTTTCGTGATTTGGCCGAGCGTGCAACGGCGCAAGAGCGCTTGCTTTCCCTGGTGGCGGATAATCAGCCGGAATCCATTTATATCCTGGATCATGACCATCACTACCGGTTTGCTAACCGGCCAGCGGCGCGTGCGGCTTCCATGCCGGTGGAAGCAATTACGGGTAAACCTATCGTCGATGTGCTGGGAGCAGGGCGGGCGCAAAGCATTGTGCAAGCGGCGGATGAGGCCATCAGCCATGGGGCGCATTCGTTAATTCGTCGGTTTAGTGAAGAGGGAAAAGAACATATTGTACGGATGGAATATGTACCACTCGCCCATATTCCTGTGCCAGGTATGCCGGAGCCTACACCTGGTGTATTGGTGGTAGAGCAGGATATCAGTGAAGTGGTGCGTGAGCGTGAAAAACGCATTCGCATGCACAGCGAATTGATCGAAACATTGATTGTAATGGTTGATAAGCGTGATCCGCATGCGGCTAATCACTCCATGTTGGTCTCCTGCATTGCACAAGCCGTGGCTGACGGTATGAGCCTTGATCCACAAACAGCGGAGACGACACGTATTGCGGGTAGTTTAATGAATATCGGTAAAATTGTCGTCCCTGCTGATATGCTGACACGGCCAGACGTATTGCAGGACGAAGAATTGCGTTCAATCCGCGAATCAATAAAAGCCAGCGCTATCCTATTACGCCCTATTACTTTCGATGGACCCGTAGTCGAGACATTGGAACAGGCACCTGAGCATTGGGATGGAAGCGGACCTAATGGACTTAAAGGTGAGCAGATTCTTATCTCTGCCAGGATTATTGCTGTAGTAAATGCCTTTGTAGGTATGATTTCCCCTCGCGCATACCGTTGTGCACTTACGGTTGATCAAACGATTGATACATTGCTGGCGCAGGTAGATAAGCAATTCGACCGCCGTGTGGTGCTGGCGCTGGCGCATTACATTGAGAATCAGGGTGGTGCAGAGATTTTAGACAGGCTTAAATCCGCATAACAAATTTTGTCTGAAATTCGGTCTTATTGGATGCAGCAGTCTTTTGGCTAATCAAACGTATTGCTGCGCGGAAAGCCTGTTGGCGGCAAGCGTCCAATATCAGCGCGGTTACCTATCCAGGGGCGTAAATCCGTTTCCGTGCGGGTACGCCCGCCCAATGTCCAGCTCAGCCCTTCTTTTCGGGTGAAAATTTTCAGGTCAGTCATATGGCCGCCTTTGTATTTTTGCAGCATCACACCTTGCCCTTTTTTCATCGGCGGAATTTGCTCAATGGGGAATATCAATAATTTACGGTTATCGCCAATAATAGCAACGTGATCACCACGAATAACCGTGCATATCCTGGCGCGTACGCCATCTCCCACCGATAGGATCTGTTTGCCCCCGCGCGTGGAGGCAGCACATTCGTCCATGCTAACGATAAATCCGCGTCCGGCATCCGAGGCTACTAACAGCTGTGCGGCAGGATCATATACATGAAGTTCGACTAAATCATCCGCCGCTTCCAAACCAATCATAAGGCGTAGGGGTTCGCCCGCGGTGGCTTTGGTGCCGCGCGGAAGTTTATCAACGGATAGGGTGTAAGCCCGGCCATTGGTGGCAAAAGCAAGTAATTTATCCGTCGTCATGGCTTCCAGCGCAAAACGTGGCTCATCACCTTCTTTATATTTCATATCGCTAAGTTCTAAGTTGTGGCCTTTCAATGCCCGTACCCAGCCCATGGCAGAAACCAATACAGTCACCGGTTCTTTTTCAATAAAGGCTTCGATAGAAATATCTTTGCCAACCGGTGCGGCGCCAAATTCGGTGCGGCGCTTACCAAGTATGCCGCCGCCAAAGCGTTTTTTGATAACTTTGATCT
>CAZGVV010000048.1:0-3826 GCA_964529155.1 uncultured Rickettsiales bacterium | reverse complement strand
GCCAATGTATTCCCAGCGTGAATTTTCATCTTTTAACAGAGTTTGCAAGGCTTTTTGCTCGGCTTTGAGTTCTTTATGTTCGCGTTTAAGTTCCATTTCCTCCAGTCGGCGCAAAGAACGTAGCCGCATGTTAAGGATGGATTCAACCTGTAAGTCGCTAAGCTTAAATACGCGCATCAATTCTTGCTTGGGTTCATCTTCCTCACGAATGATACGGATCACTTCATCCAGATTCAGATAGCAAATGAGCAAGCCTTCCAAAATTTCCAACCGGCGGGCGATATTGGCGAGGCGGAAATTACTGCGTCGCACCAGCACTTCATGGCGGTGTTTCAGGAATTCAACCAGAATTTCTTTTAAATTCATTACGCGCGGTACGCCGCTTGCATCCAGCACGTTCATATTCAGGGCAAAGCGCGTTTCCAAATCAGTGGCACGAAACAGCGATTCCATGAGCATCTCAGGATCGACGCTGCGGCTTTTAGGTTCCAGCACTAAACGGATTTCTTCGGCGGATTCATCGCGAATATTCCCCAGTAGCGGGAGTTTCTTGTCACGGAATAACTCGGCGATTTTTTCAATCAGCTTGGATTTCTGAACCTGGTAAGGGATTTCCGTGACGACGATATGGTACAAGCCATGGCTCAGTTCCTCGCGCTCCCAGCGTGCACGCAGCCGAATGGACCCGCGACCGGTTTCATACGCCGCTTGGATATTTTCCGGCGACTCTACAATCGTGCCGCCTGTAGGAAAATCAGGTCCTTGAACATGGCGCAACAATTTGGCCACGGCGCAATCAGGATGTTTGAGGATATAAAGCAGCGCATCACATAATTCGCCCACATTATGCGGTGGGATGCTGGTGGCCATACCAACTGCAATGCCTTCCGCACCATTTGCCAGCAAATTCGGAAAGGCAGCAGGCATGACGATGGGTTCACTTTCCTCGCCATCATAGGTGGCTCGGAAATCAACCGTGTCTTCGCTCAACCCGTCCATCAAGGAGATGGCAATATCGGTAAGACGTGCTTCGGTGTAACGCATGGCGGCAGCGGAATCACCGTCGATCGAGCCAAAATTACCCTGGCCATCCACCAGCGGATAACGCACAGCGAAGCTCTGCGCTAAGCGCACCATGGCGTCATACACCGCGGTGTCACCATGCGGATGGTATTTACCGATGACATCACCGACCACACGCGCGCATTTTTTAAATCCAGATGCCGGGTCCAGCTTTAATTCCCGCATAGCAAACAGCAGGCGCCGGTGTACAGGCTTCAAGCCATCGCGCACATCCGGCAGGGAGCGGGAGGTGATAGTCGAAAGCGCATACGCTAAATAACGTGTCTCCAGCGAAGATTTGAAGGAGACGTTCTGGATTGTCTCGGCAATTTTTACAGGAGGTTTAGGGGCCATAATTCAATCAGGCATAATACAGCTAAGCATTTCTACCAAGCGTTTTCGCGCGGCGGGGATAGATTTTTCATGGGGGATCAGTAACCAATGCTCTAAAAAATAACCAGTTAGGCGCAGCGAGTCCCGGATGTCAGGCGGGGTAGCGGTGTGATGACCTGATAAAATAAATGCCGGAAGCGGCAACATTTTTTCATGATAAGGCACACCCGCCTCCCGGCTTACGGCATGGCCGGATTTGGGGGAGACGTAAATTAAATCTTCTTTTCTCCCCGTGGCGGCGCAAGACGACAGGTCCAACTGAAAACCACATTCACTAAGCAAGGCCAATTCAAAGCGCGCATAGGCTAATTGCCATTCTTTTGTTACGATCGCCTGGGTAAAATCATGCAATGCCCTATAGAGCATAGGGTGTGGTGCGCGTTCAGGGACAAGGGTGTGAATAAGCGTGGTCGCTGAGGTAAGGGCGCTCAAAGCGGCACGGTCCTGCATGGCATAGGCTGCCACAGCTTCATGTAATTCCCCGCTAAAGCTGCCGACTTGCTCTGCCAAGCGCGCTTTCCAGGTGAGATCAACCTGATTGCCCGGCTGCCATAGTCCCCGCTGCTGTTTACTGTGTCCGCCGCGTACGGCTCCAGCATAAACGCCGTGTTCTTGGGTGAGGGCGCGCACCATAATACTATGCTCGCCGAGTTTACGGGTGGTGAGGATAATGGCGGCATCGGTGAATTGCATGGATTTAACCATGCGAAATAATCTTCCTCTTGTAAACCATCCTTGAAAACCAAAAATCACGCGCCATATCCATTTGTACACGGATGCCTCATGGGTTCGTGAAGTTGTTTAAACCTAGCTTTATCAGGAGGTTATATGCATAGTTTTGATTTATCGCCCTTATTCCGTACCACTGTCGGATTTGATCGTCTCAATCAGTTGATCGACAGTGCTTTTAAAGCCGACGAGCGTACCTCTGCCTACCCACCATATAACATTATGCGTGCCAGTGAAGATGAATATAGCATCGTTATGGCGGTCGCAGGGTTCCGTTTGGAAGAGCTTAATATTGTTTTGCAAAACAATATGTTAACTGTCTCCGGTGTGCGTGCGGATGAGCTGGAGGATCAGGGGGTTACCTATCTGCATAAAGGCATAGCTACCCGTAGTTTTGAACGGAAATTCTCGCTGGCTGACCATGTGAAAGTGGTGGATGCCCAGCTATCCGACGGACTGCTTACCTTGTCGCTCAAGCGCGAAGTACCGGAAGAAAGTAAGCCGCGCTCCGTGCCGATTAAGGTGGCAGACCAAGCCAAACGGCACAAGACCGTGGAAGCCAGAAACGCGGCATAACCGTTTCAATTGTAAGCATGTATGGCCGGGGTGCTTAAAACACCCCGGCTTTTTTATATAAAAAGCAGCAATATATACGGTTTATTCATTTGATTCCGAGTAGATTGGACTCCGCAATCGTATTATAACATATGCCGATGTCACAAAGACGAGGAAGACTGCTGAAGCCACTTATTGCGCTGGTCGTGGCTGGTTTGCTGGGATGGGGGATATATTCCTGGTTCAGCGGCGGCAAAAAAGAGCGTGAAACACCCCCCGCCCTTGTGCAGGCGGAAGCGGTGGTGCGCAAGGATATTCCCATTTATTTGGACGGCTTAGGAACGGTCCAGGCGTATAATACCGTCACCGTGCATAGCCAGGTGGATGGGCAATTGATGAAAGTGTTGTTTATCGAAGGGCAGGAAGTAAAAGCCGGGCAAGTACTAGCAAAAATTGATTCCCGAACCTATCAGGCGCAGTTAGACCAAGCAGAAGCTGCGAAAGTCAAAGATGAAGCCATCGCCGCTAATGCACGGCATGATTTGGAGCGGTATCAGCGATTAGGCGAAGCCATCGCACGGCAAGTGCTGGACACGCAGCTTTCCACTGTCCGGCAGGCAGAAGCTGCGGTGGCGGCAGATGAAGGCGCCATCAATAACGCGCGGGCTTTGCTTAGCTACACTACCATCACGTCCCCGATCAATGGCCGTACCGGTATTCGTGCGGTAGATGTTGGAAATTTAGTGCATCCCGGTGACGCAAATGGCATCGTAACCATTACGCAAATGACGCCGATCAGCGTGTTCTTCAGTTTGCCTCAACAAAACGTATTGGCAATCAACCAGGAAATCGCTGAGCAGAAAAAATTGAAAGTACTGGCAGTAGGACCTGATAACCGCACGGTTCTGGACAGTGGCACACTCAATATGGTGGATAATCAAATTGACCAAACCACTGGCACGGTGCGGCTCAAATCCACATTTCCCAATGCAAAACGGTTATTGTGGCCCGGTGGATTTACCAACGTGCGCCTTTTATTAACTACCCGGGTCGATAGCCTGGTTGTGCCTGCCACCGCTGTGCAGTT
>CAZGVV010000047.1:8857-16426 GCA_964529155.1 uncultured Rickettsiales bacterium | reverse complement strand
AATACGTCATTCAAACTCTATAGCATAAGAAATTATAAAGTTAAATGACTATAGATTTGGAATTTAGATAATCAGGTATGAAGTGTTCTTGTTAAGGCCTAATGAGAGTCTCCTGCGCTGCCTTTATCTCCTGCCTGGTAATCCATAATTCACGTAAGATTGCATTTTGCTGTAGCGCAAGTACACTAATACCACCCAATAATACGAATAAAATGAAGCATGACAGTGCAAGGATCAATAAATAGACTGACACAGCGCCAATTATTAAATGGATAATGCCCCAAAGCAGAAATATCAGTGACAATGCGAAGACCATAGCGCTTAGAACGAATAAATAGCGGAAGGGGCGGCCGCTTAAAGCAAACAGTAAATGTGTGCCGATGATACGCTTGAGCTTACTGGAAGATTTACGCTTCGGCGCGCCGTCCTGGGCCAGCTTATCATTCTGCCAAGTAAGTGTTACTGGAATTTCGCCGATACGAAGACCCAGCGCCAGCGCCTTGACAATTACATCGAGATGGAATTCCTTCCCCATTTCGCTGATTGGCAGGCTTTTTATAGCGGTAGCACGGTAACCGCGGGTCATGCCGGTGAACATGCTAATCTGATTGGAGAGGGTCAGCCGTAACAGCATATTTCCCATGCGTGATAACTTCACACGTAATAACGGTACGTTAGCATAGCTGCCGCCCGGCAGATTCGTAGACGCGATGACAATATCAAGCGCTGGGTTCGCCCGCAGCGCTGCCACTAGCTTGGTGACGATGTCTTCACCCCAAGAGCAATCTATTTCTGTCGTGATGATAATCTCGCCTTGCGCGGCCTCGATGCCCTTACGTAACGCATAGCCGCGACCATGATTTTTCACATAGCTTACTACCCGCAGCCGTGGTTCGCATTCTGCCAGAGCTTGAGCGATAGATAGTGAATTATCGATAGAGCCGTCATTAACTATTACTAACTCCCATGGTTCGGCCAGCCGACTGAGATTGGCAAGCATGCACTCTATTGCCTTAGCCAGTATAATCTGCTCGTTATAAAAGGGGCATACAATCGATATCATGTGAGCTCTTTCCTATTTCTGTGTGTGCCATTGACGTGTAAAAGCCAATGTTCCTATCTCATTAAGCTGCTGCAACTGCGCAAGAGTCAAGCGTGTAAGTGCTAATGTATCCGCTAACTCATGGCGTTCAAAATAGCGCGAGGAGCCCATATGTACTGCGGAGAAACGCCCACCTCGCCATGCTTCATGTATTGATGGCACGCCGTGCAATGTAATCTTATCTTCTATGGTTATACCTTGATCGCTCCAGATAATATGACGTATCAGCCGGGCTAATGTCTCTTTCTTACGGCGTACCAGCACATGAACTAATAGACGCTTGGCATGATAAGCAAATCTCGGCCATAGTGCTGAAGCTAGAGAAATACCACGTAGCGCCCCAAATTTATAGGGTGACATGAGCATTTGATTTACGGCAACAAATTTGGCTTCGATCTCAATGCTATTTTCCGTTTGGCGCACTACTTTGCTGCAATGCAGTCCTTGGCTGGTTACAGTCGCTCCATTATCACAAATAAGCGCCACTCCGCTATCTATCAAATTTGCACCGCTTTGCTTAGCAAATGCGCTGCAAACGCCGCCTTTAGATGTGGCGATAATAAGTTGATAAGCTGGTGTAGAAATAACTATATGCCCAGACTTTGGGTATTGCGTAATGCCCGTTGTATAAAACGGTATTTCCGGAAGCTGGCTCTGATCTAGGTGTTTTGCAAAATCTGCAGCAAAACAATAATTATTGAAGAGTGGTAAAATATTATAAGCATCCATTGCTTCTAATCCGACCACTGCCTGCGATGCGATGGAAGCGCGCATAAAAATTGCCACTGCGGCAGCTTCCGGCATAGAGCCTGCTAATATCTCGAATCCGGCGGGCATATAAAAGCGCGTATTTCTACTGGCATATTCGCCACCGATCGAGCCGTTCACATGCACAAAATGCCAAAAATAGCAGACCGAACGCTGCAGGCTATCGTGCAGAGCAGTATCATGCGTGCGTGTCCAGACATAGGCTAAATAAAAGGTGGTATGAGTTTGATAGCCGGGGTCTGCCCCACCATATTCCTCATACCAACCTTCAGAAGATTGATGCTGTAAAATACGATTTATGAAATAATCACGGCGTTTGGTAAATTTTGAATTACCTGTAATATCCGCAATCGTTTGTAGCGCTGCTGCCGCCGCCGCTAAATGGTTAGAAAGAACGCCGTGTCGTTCATCGTTACGGCAGAGCCAATCGCCCGCTGCAGCAAATGTCTTTATGAGGGCAGCTTGTACTTCTGGTTCATAATGAACTTGTAGTTTTAAAAATGCCTGGCCTACATAAAAACCGGTGAAGGCAGTAGCAGCCAAACTTCGCTCATAAGGGTAAGCTTCATCAAATGAACCGTCGCGGTGCTGTAGCCTTTGCCAATAAGCAATTGCAGCCTTTGCCCATTCGGTCGGCAAAGTGAGGGAATCAAGACTAGCTAAGAGATACGCGATCTCTTGAAAACGCGCGCCTGGAAAATCGGTGAATTTCCATGACCAGAACACTCGGTCTGCACAGCCATAGGTTCTAGAAATCGGTTCACGGTCCAGCATGGATAGCACTCGCGGAAGTGCAGCATCCAGCGCTGCACTATAAGGTATGGCGTCACTGGGCATAAGCATGAATCAAAAATATTCCAATCATAATAAAGCCAATCCCAATCATATGGGGTAGGGTGATAACATCGCCTAGCAATAACGTTGCGCCGATCGTTGTCAGCAAAATATTGACCCCTATAGCTAAAGGAAAAATCTTGCTGGCCATATCTCCTTGTAATAAAAACAAATACACGCCCATCGCCAGCACGTAACATAGTCCTGCTAGCCAAAATTTTGCCTCGAAAATGATATAGGGCATGGACCGCAACACTTCATGCGTAGAACTATCTGGCGGAATGAGTTTGTTGAGCGTTACTTTCAGCCAATACATACCTGCGAACGCAAATGCGCTCATTACTGCTATAGTACAGAATTTTATGATTATGTTCACAGCGTGTCCTCGCCGAATATGTAACGCTTATCGATAAATATTTGATGCCATAACTCCAGAGACATCAATGCAAAAACTTGTTTCGCGGCAAGAAAATCTTTTTGTCGCATTTGATTGATTAATCGCTGCACAGTATCGGGATTAAACATGCCACGTGCGCGGACTGCCTGATCACCGAGCGTAGACGCCAGTAAATCCTGAAACGCTTGACCACTAGCATATTCCTCTAGTGGGAAATAAAAAGCATTTTTCTTTCGTCGGGCTACTGTTCGCAGCCCCTGTTTTTCGACATAACGACGCAATAAAATCTTATTACTACGCAAGTTGAGCTTAAGACGGTCTGGCACGATCTCCATGAATTCAATTAGACGATGATCCAAAAAGGGCACGCGTGTTTCTAGGCCATGTGCCATCGACATTTTATCCTGCCTTAGCAGTATATTGTCGGGTAGCCAATGCGCATATTGTAACTGAATTGTCTGATCTAACACACTGCCTTGTGCGAGAGCCTGCCTGGCAGATGCATGATCGCCTGTTTGTGCTAAAAATTCGCGGGAGAGAAGCTGTGATTGTTCTGCAGCCGGAAAGAGAGTGATAAAAAATTCCAAAAGCTGCGCCGGGCTCTTTTTACGTGCCAGCTCTAAAAACGTCAGCAGCCGCTGCTTTCCATTGTTACCCAGATAACCAGGATAGTTAAAGGCACGGTTAAGCAGTGCTACTGGTATATTGCTCAATATTGGCATTGCTGAAGCATGCACAAAGTGCGGTACTATACGGCGATAGAGTGCTGCCATATTCACTGCTTTATGAAATAAATAGCCAGCAAGAATTTCGTCTGCTCCTTCGCCTGTGAGTGCGATTTTGACATGCTGGCTGGCTGCATAAGCAAGGCGCTCGGTAGCAAGAACGATGGGATCACCCAATGGTTCATCGGAGTGCCAGATAATTTTGGGTAAATACTGAAAATCATCAGGTGAGCATATGATTTCGTGGTGCTCAGTTCCAAGTTGTTGCGCAGAGGCTCTCGCAGCTGCCAGCTCATCTCCCTGCCAGCCAAAGCCTACTGTAAAGGTTTTGATTTTAGTGTCACCTACGCGCTTAAGCGCGCTAACAATGGCAGTAGAATCCAGCCCCCCACTTAAGTAAGCGCCGTGTGGAACATCTCCCATGCGGTGCATACTTACGCATTCTTCCAGTAGGTGATCAAAGCGATCTTGAAATTCACTATCTGAAAAAATCGCTTTTTCGCGAATCTGTGGCTGCCAATAGCAACCTTGCTGCGTAGTTCCGTTGTGCCAACGCATCCAATGGCCGGGTGCTAAGCGTGAAACACCTTTAAACAAACTGCCGGGGCCGGGTATATAGCGTAAGCTGAGATAATCACGTATTGCTGTTGGGTCTGCTTGAACAGCAAACTGGTTGCTCTGGAGGAGCGATTTAATTTCCGAGCCGAAGACCAATTTTGTGCCGCTCGTCCAATAATAAAGAGGTTTAATGCCAACCCTGTCGCGCGCGATAAAAAGACTGTGGTCACGTCGGTTGATTACCGCAAAAGCGAACATACCACGCAGCTTCTCTAGGCAGCCTTCTTGATAGCGTGCATACAAAGCAAGAATAACCTCTGTATCCGACCGCGTGCGCAGAACATGGCCCGAGGCTTGTAACTCCTGCGATAGTTCGCGATAATTATAAATTTCGCCATTGAAGACGATAGATAGCGCGCCATCTTCGCTGTGGATAGGCTGTGTGCCGCCCGCGATATCCACTATGCTAAGCCGTGTCATCCCGATGCCTAAATCCTCGTGTAGGCAATATCCATCCTCATCGGGACCGCGGTGCCTAATAGAGCGCATCATTAAGTGTAATAAGGATGCATCAGGGCGCAAACCTGCAAACCCAACAATACCACACATTAAAGGTTACATACGTTGAGAATGGGGTGATTATTTGCGGAGAATTCTTTGACAACCGGGCGGAACTCATTATGCGCAACCAAGAATAGATTTAAATCACCTGGAAACACGGAATGAGTGTCTTTCATCGTCGTTCCAGGAAATTGTTCCTCATTTTTTCCATGTGGAATAAACGGATCATAAGCTTCGATAGCAAATAGCCGAGTATCTGCTAACCGGCGAAGAATCTCCATGGCCGGGCTTTCGCGAAAATCATTTACATTGGCTTTATAGGTAAGACCAAAAATGGAGAGTCGCTTATAACTATGTTGTTGTGACAATGCCAGCACCTGGTCCACGACTATAAGTGGCTGTAAATTATTGATCAGCCGTGCTGCTTGGATTACGGAAGGTTTCTCATCATTTTTATTATGAATCAAGAACCAGGGGTCAATTGGTATACAATGGCCGCCGACGCCAATGCCAGGGTCTAGGATTTTTACGCGCGGATGCATGTTAGCAAAGCGCCGCACTTCATTTACCGGCACGTTATGAGCATCGCATAAATTTTTTAGTTCATTGGCAAATGCAATATTTACATCACGAAAGGAATTTTCCGCTAGCTTCACGAATTCTGCTGTTTCTGCTTGTGTTTCATAGCATTCACCGCTTGTTATCTGTGAAAAATATTCCTTCGCCAGTTCTGCTGATTCTGTGTCTATACCTCCGACCACACGGTCAAGCGTAGTCAATTCCTCAATGATGCGCCCAGGAAGCACACGCTCAGGACAATAGGCCGCATAAATCCTGTCTACGGTTGGTTTTGTAATCTGCAGATGCTTGGTAAGCTTATCATATATTTGGCGCGTTGTGCTGACAGGCGATGTAGATTCCAGTACTACAAGATTTCCCCCCTGCAATACGGTTTGCACCTTTTCAATTGCGGACCATACCGCTGAAAGATCAGGCGCATTCATTTCGTCTATTGGCGTAGGTACACAAATAAAATACGCATCCGCGGGCTGAATTTCATCATGTGCTGAAAAAGCCCCCACGGCGAGTGCATCCTGAAGCATGGCTTGCATACCATCTTCGTTAATAACAGTTTTTCCCTGATTTAAGTCAGCAACTAAGTTTATATTTTGGTCATATCCTTTGACACGCAGTCCTGCGCGCGCAAAAATGAGTGCCGTCGGTAGGCCAACATAACCTAACCCGATTACGCATATAGTCTTAAGATGTTGTGATGCCATAACCCCTCTTTTTGCAGGTAGAATCAATAGGTTTTTCACCGTTGTTTTTAGAGGGAACCGAAAAATGTACAAGGTTTTTTATTATTATCTCACGGATGCGTTTGGCCGCATGTCCATCGCCGTAAGGGTTGGGAAATTCGATGGCGCTTCCTTTCTCGCTAAAAAGTAATGATTGTGCCCGTTCTATAAGTAAGTTTTTGTTGCAGCCCACTATTTCCAGAAACCCGCTTTCAATGCCTTCAGGCCTTTCGGTTACATTACGTGTGACCAGTACTTTTTTCTTAAAAGTAGGGGCTTCCTCCTGTACCCCGCCTGAATCCGAGATAATCAGGTCGCAACGCCTCATCAAATAAACGAATTCGGTATATTCAAGCGGCGGAATAATATGAACATGCGGCGTCTGTTCTAGGCTACAACGCAATAAGTCCTGCGTATCATGATTGGGGTGGGATGGGAAGACGATCTGGCAGGCAGTGTTCAGCGCAAGATATTGTAATGCAGAGAAAACATTGCGAATATTCTCTCCGCTATTTTCACGCCGATGGCCAGTAACCAGCACTAGCTTACGTGCTGAGTCCAGATAGTCGAATTGCTTATCAAGCTGCGCAGCCTGCTTGGGCGTAGTATCAATAGAAGCGGCTATGGCCAGCACCGCGTCTACAGCTGTATTGCCGGTGACATGAATGGTTTGAGCGGCCACACCTTCATGTAGTAGATTTTGTCGCGCGGCTTGGGTTGGCACAAAATACAAATTGGCCAGCGCGCTTATTAGCTTCCGATTGATTTCTTCAGGCCATGGCTCCATACGGTTGAAAGACCGTAAGCCTGCTTCTACATGCCCGACAGGTATTTGGTTTAAAAATGCCGCGAATGCTGCCGCCACAGTGGTTGCAGTATCGCCATGTACCAGCACTATATCAGGTCGTATCTCGTTTAATGCAGCGCTCAGCTTTGTAAGCAGCAACGCATAAAGATCGGCAAGGTGCGGCGAAGTACGCTGCAGATCGAGGGTATAATCTGGCTTCCAGTTAAAGACATCGAATACTTGCGTAATCAGCTCACTATGCTGCCCGCTATTAAGCGTAAAAACATTTACAGAATCTTCTGCTTGGAGTGCTCGATATACCGGTGCCATTTTAATAGCTTCCGGCCGTGTGCCCACCACAATCAGAATCTTTTTTTTCATTGCTCAAACTGACCATAAAGAAAGCCGCCAATGGCGGTGGATGAGAAAATTCTGTTAGCATTGAATTTGTGCTTTGTCCACTTTGCCTAGGAAGCTTATATTTAAGGAAGTAAAAGATTGACGAAAAATACTTCACATGAATAAGTTATCAATATTAC
>CAZGVV010000047.1:4185-8841 GCA_964529155.1 uncultured Rickettsiales bacterium | reverse complement strand
TCCCCCATTTTTATGTTAGTACGAGGATGCGTGATGCGCACATATCATTGCAAAAATAAATTATCCCCCATTAAATATTTGATGGGCGCGGTCTACAGTGGTTGTTTTTTTCTAGCTGCAGCAGGTCTTTATTTTAGTCTTTCCATGGAATTATTTACTTGGGTTCATCCAGATGAACTTGTTGCGCACAGTTCTTATCAGCTTCGTGGTGTGCTGGGGTGCACTTCTTATTATTATACAGATACTACCATTAACCGATTAGGAGCAGCCCTTGCCGTTTGCAGTATGGCCAATATTGCTGATTGGATTGGTACGCCTTATTTAGGCTGGGCAATACTGCGGTCTGCGATGTATGCACTTATACCACTAAGCTTGGCTATTTTCTTTCATAAATGCCTGTGGATTTCCCGTTCTTTAAGCGGTATTTCGGCATTGCTCATCACATCTGCCGTATTTTTTATTATAGCGACTCCTGATAATTTTATCTTTGGTTTGGATATAGCTATTTATGTCACCTTCACCGTTACGTTTTATTTGCTCATTACTTATTATTCTCGTGGCATAGAGCAAAAAAAACGGTTTGTTGGTTTTTGCATTCTTTATGCATTGCATCTTACTAGCCATGAAATAGCCCTTGTCTTAGGCGCATTTTTTCTGCCGCTTTATATATGGGAGCGGCATGGACAGGCGTTTAATATGCAAGCGCTATTTACTATGTTCAAGAAAACCTTCAATGACCGCCACGTACAAGTGTTGACTGCTATATATATCAGCTGCGCCCTTCTAACGCTGCTTGCGCCTGGGGTAAAGATACGCCAAAGCATTTGGCCTTCCACCAGTACTATGTCTGATTCATTATTATTCTTGGGCCAGGCTTGCGAAGAATGCGCGTATATATTAAGTCAAGCGTATCCCTTATTGTTAGCGCTTTGCGCACTGGGAATATGTGTCCAATTGCTAAACTTGCGGCGCGCACAATTTGCGCCGAAAAAAAAGTTGCTTCTGGCATATGTCTTTATTGCACCGCTGGCATATCTTCTTATCACTGCATTTCTGCTTGGTACCACTCCAAGCCTTTGGGCGGGATCGATGCGAACACAGTCGTTCAATTTGCTCGAAGCGTTATTGCCTGGCCATGCGAACATATTGGGGCAGGGCGCATTTGGTATACGGCAAAATATTCCATTGTATGTAGGCTTTTGCGTAGATGCTTTTCTTCTGGGATTTCTGGGTGCGAAGCGAGTTTTTTCTGCGCGTATCGCTAAATTTGTCCTGCTAACGTGTGCCTTGATAATAATGAACATAATCTGCGCTGCATTGTTTCTATTTCACCCTGATGCTGCCAACAGTGTGCAGTTGCTAAAAGCTTTAACAGTAGGTGAGAATACCAAAAAACCTGTTGCATCACGAAGCGTCGCACAGGAGCTTTTTTCAGCTGGCAATGGCTCTAGCGCTATGCTTTATCAGCGCACATGGAATCCACACTACGAGATACCGCTTGTCACCCTAGCAATTGACCGCGAATTACGGCACAGCCATTATGTTAAAGAAGGTGTTCTAAATCCTATTTATGCTCTTATGGGGACTGGCTATGATGTGAGCAATGTTCCCGGTTATATTAATCAAATTTATGGGCTTTATGACATAGTCCCGACGCAGCCATGCCAGTCTATTTTAGGAGTATCTAATAAAACGGCTACTTGCTACACGCTCGCCGCTGAGAATGAAGGGCTGAAAATTCTCCATACAAAATCTCTTGGTCCTTCCATTCCTATCGTTCTCGCAGATATGCAAGGGATGACGAAGGAAGAAAGCATTGGAAATTGTCCACTGTTACGTGAGACTGCAACGAAGGGCGAGCATTTTATTGCGCAAAAAATCTTTCTGACAAAAGGTCTTCATTATTTTTTCTTCGACACAAAATCCAGCGCCATTCAAACCTACATCTTTCTCTTGGGTAAGAATACATTGTTGATACCATTCCTTAATCTGCAGAACGCCACTATAGCCAAACCTGTAGCATCCGATAGCCTTAGGTTTGTTTTTAAGCAAATGCAGGATCTTGGAGAAACCCAGCGTTTGGCATTGGTCGTAAATGCCTCTGAGGCGCAAACCATTACCCTTCGTTGGGAGCACGCCAAAGGCGGGTCTACTATTTATGGGGGTAGAACTGGCCGTATTTCTGCCTTGTGCGGTGTGTGGCACGGGCAACTTACTGCAAAAAAAAACTTGTAGAATTATTGGCTATCCAACCTTTCGTTAATAATGGGAATTAGCATGGATGTTTGAAACATCCATGCTAGTTCCCATTATTAAGTAAGTTAAATGCCTATAGCTCTAAATACAGAAGACGTATGCTGTGTATTGTGAGTTTATCGTATTGCTAACTGGTTTTCTGTGGACGTGCGTTCTGCAGCAATAAGGGCTTCATAAGATACCTTAGGCTTTGAGGCTAATTCCTGCTCGGGAGCTATTTCAAAAGTGACTTCTTGCTTAATTTCTGGGGCTGGCGTTGTGGCATTGTGTGAGCGAAATATTTTTCCGCTTAGGCAGTTGCTGGCAAATGTATGGAATTTAGAAGTTATTAGGGGAACGTTGATGCCAAAAGTGCTCGCGCTGGCTGCTCCAAACAATGCCGAGCCAAGTAACTGCATGTGCGGGCCTTCAAAACCGATTTTAGTAAAAATTTTCTCTCCCATTGGCATTAGACTGCCCTCAGGAATTGTTGCTGTTCCTGCGTCACCTAGAAAATAAGCGGCTGCATAAAGTAGTGAACCTACAGCAGCCCCAAGCATAATGCTTAAGCCCATGGTTTTCCATTCAACGAGGCCAGATGTATTGGCTGTAGCCTCTTGTTCGGCGCGATGGTCTTCCACTTTATTGGGTAAGCCAAGGTCTTTACGAATTTCTTTAAATTGAGAGCGTATTTCAGAAAGCATGACATGCGTGCCACCAATGGATGCGCCCGTTGCCGAACCATTCATTGCACCCGCCGCACCCCCAGTCATGGCACCCAGTCCAGCACATAACGCCGTTGCGCCGGCAATGCCGCTTGCGGTGACAGCGCTTCCAAAAAGCAGCGGCACACTTCCTACAAAGGCCCCTGCCAGTGCGCCATAGGTTAATCCAAAAGCCATCCCTGCCCAAGTCCCGGCGCCACGAGCCTGAAGCCCTTCATTGAAAATACCTTCATTAAGCGTATGCGGAGAATAGGCCATGTCAGTCCCTTAAAATTTTCTCTCCCACATCATTTGACATCCCAAGTGGCGGCCATTGACGCAGTTTGAGGACGCAGTTTGAGTTCATCGAATCCAATGATATCATCCTCATTCTGTGATATAAAATGAAGATTTTGTGACAAATAGAGTCTTCGCTGCGGCTAATTCGATACCCACACCACCCCTGGCAGCAATTGCTGCCACAGCATCGTCAGAAATGCCCCGGCAATGGCCAATCCGTATGGTGCAGGTGCACCCGATTGTGCGATGCGTGGTAGGGTTTCTTGTGATTTTTCAGGCATCCATTTGGGAATTAACGCTCTGATTATTAATAATACTACAGTTAACGCGCCACCCAGTAGGGCGGTGAGGAAAATAAAAGGCAGAAACTGACTGGTTCCCGTCCATAGGGCACAGGCCGCCAATAATTTTACATCGCCCCCGCCCATCCAGCGCAGGATGAAAATAATATAGCCCATAGCAAACGTCGCAAGCCCCACCAGCAGTGCATATTTCCATTCTATAGATTCGGGGGTAAGCATCAGCATAATCGGCCATGCCGCCAGCACCAATCCCACCAACCAGTTGGGAATGAGGTAGCGTGTGGCGTCAAACCATATGACCAGCGCCATAAGTAGTGTCATCACCAATAAAATAATCAGCATAATGCCTCCGTTAAAAGGGTAATCGTGCCGCCAGCGCCGTTCCCAGCGTGCCGTCGTCCAGATAGTCCAGCTCTCCGCCCATCGGAATGCCTTGTGCCAGGCGCGAGATAGAAATATTGGCGCCTTTGAAGCGTGTGGTCAGATAATGCGCGGTGGTTTGTCCTTCAATCGTCGCGTTGGTTGCCAAAATTACTTCGCGTACGCTGCCACTCATCACCCGCGATACCAGCGGTTCAATGTTGAGCTTATCCGGCCCCCGGTCATCCATAGCTGAAAGTGTGCCACCCAGCACATGGTATTGCCCGCGATATAAATTACACCGCTCAATTGCCCACAAATCCGCCACTTCTTCCACTACGCACAGTTGCCCAGGATCACGCTTTATATCCGCGCATAGATTGCATGGATCAATCGAATCCAGATTGCCGCACATAGCACAGGTACGGATATGCGCCAGCGCATCCTGCAACGCCGCAATCAACGGTGGTAACCGCCGATCGCGTTCCCGGATCAACTGCAACACCACCCGTCGCGCCGACCGTGGCCCAAGCCCCGGCATACGGGCAAATTGTTGGATGAGTGCATCAATCGCAGTAGCCATTATTTTCTTCCCTTACACCCCTTTCTAACACCAACACCTCTTTCTAACACCAACACCTCTTATCTTACTTAAGCAGTGTGGGTGTAAGAAAGAGGTGTGGGGAGAAAGCAATTATTACATGGGCAATTTAAAACCCGGTGGCAATTGCAATCCTGCCGTCACGCTGCTCATC
>CAZGVV010000047.1:1185-4175 GCA_964529155.1 uncultured Rickettsiales bacterium | reverse complement strand
TTTGCCGCGCTGCTTTCCATTTTTTCGCGTGCATCATTGAATGCAGCGACGATAGTATCCTCCAGTGTTTCCTTATCCGACGGATCTACAATGGCGGCATCCAGTGTCACGCCAAGTGCTCGTCCTTTGCCGGTGATGCGTACTTTTACTGCGCCACTGCCTGCCGAGCCTTCAAATTCCTGGGCTTCCAGCTTGGCTTGGGCATCGGCCATTTTGGCTTGCATGGCCTGGGCCTGTTGCATCATTTTTTGTAAGTTCATGTTCTGCTCCTTAAATTAAACCTGTAAAAATTATACCGTCTCTTTCACATCCACGATTTCTGCGCCGGGAAACTGGGCCATCACGCTTGCGATCAGCGGGTCTACCGCTGCCTCCTGTTTGCGCTCTTCTTTACGCGTAACCGCCTGCTCATGCAAGGTAGGGCCTGCCGGTGCGCTTGCCATAATGACTTGCCAGGGCTGCGCGGTTAACCGCGTAAGGGCTTCCGATAATTCTGCCGCAAATTCCCGCCCGCCTGCCGATTTCATGTGCAATTCCATACGCGGCGGCGCGAACGACACCACCGACGCAAACTGCCGCAACCGCCCGGCGAGCAATGCTTCGCGGTTTTTTTCCAGCAGCGCGACTACCTCTTCATAGCTGGTGAGGTAATTATTCAGGGCCACCGGCGCGGGTTCCGGTGCGACTGTTTTGGGCGCAGGCGTTTCAGCCGCTAGTATTTTTTTTTGCGGTTGTGCTGCCTCAGGCTTTTGTGCCTGCGCTTGCTGCACAGCCTCCAGCGGTGTAGGCATATCCGCCGCATAAGCGATGCGCAGCAACACCATTTCCGTTGCACTCGCCGGTGAAGGGGCATAGCGCACTTCGGCTGCGCCTTTGAGCAGCATTTGCCACAAGCGCGCCAGCACCGGCATTGTTGCCACTTTCGCCAACCGCGCTGCCGCTTCACGCTCCGGCGCGGCATAAGCCAAATCATTCGCTGCATCCGGTGCCACGCGAATGCGCGTCACATAATGGGTAAATTCCATAATGTCCTGAAGCGTCAGCAGTGGGTCTGCCCCCGCCGCATACATCGCGCGGAAACGCGAAAGCACTGCCGCCACGTCGCCTTGGAGCAACTCTTCCATCAGCGAAAGCAACTGCCCGCGATCCGCAAGTCCCAGCATGCCGCGTACCGTTGCTTCATCAATCGCTGACCCCACCACACCGGTTTGTGCTATGGCCTGGTCGAGCAGCGACAAACCGTCACGCACCGATCCTTCCGCTGCTTGTGCGAGCAATGCCAGCGCTTCCGGTGTCAGGCTTGCGTGTTCTTTCTCGGCGATCGAACCCAGATGCGCCGCCAGCATTTCCGGCGACACGCGTTTTAAATCAAACCGCTGGCAGCGTGACAAAATCGTCACCGGAATTTTCCGCACCTCGGTGGTGGCAAAAATAAATTTCACCTGCGGCGGCGGCTCTTCCAGCGTTTTGAGTAGTGCATTAAATGCCGACGTAGACAGCATGTGGACTTCGTCGATGATATAAATCTTGGTGCGGGCGGAAGAGGGGGCGTAATGCACGGTTTCCAGCAATTCCCGCATGGCCTCGACGCCGGTGCGCGACGCCGCGTCCATCTCCAGTACATCGGGGTGGCGGTCATTGGCCAGCATCATGCATTGTGCACACACGCCGCACGGCGAGATTGTCGGCCCTTGCTCGCAATTCAAGGCGCGGGCGATGATGCGCGCCGTGGTGGTTTTCCCGATGCCGCGAATGCCGGTGAGCAGAAACGCGTGATGCACGCGGTTACTGGCAATCGCATTGCTCAGCGTGCGCACCAGCACGTCCTGGCCGATCAAATCAGCGAAGCTGGCGGGGCGATATTTACGGGCGAGTACGCGGTATTCCATGATAAATTATTGGTTCCGGGGAATGAGGTTGGAAGTATCTTTTTTGGAAGTTTCTTTAATAGGCACCAAACGCGGGCGATCATCATGATACACTACATACACGCGTGAGCCTTCGGCCAAGGCCGGGTCATCTTTTTGCACTACCGACACGATGTCGGTTTGCAAATTCGTATCAATAGACAGTTTCAAATCATCTGCCACCGATGCTTTGGTCGATTCACGAATGTGCTTGCTGGTGCGTGAGTCGGCGTTGCGTGCATATCTGGGGTCTAATTTCACCAGATATTCCGTGCCATCGCTGGTGCTGACCGCGTCTTCCACCAACGCACCGGCAATCGCCCCGATCACCGCGCCGCCCACGGCCGCACCCAGGCTGCCATTAGCCTGCCCGATGCTCGAGCCGGCAATCGCGCCGCCTGCGCCACCGGCTAGCCCACCCATGGTGTTTTCGCCGAGCGTATCATGGCCTTTAATTTTCACCGCCCGCGCCGATACAATGGTTCCCTGCAATACTTTTCCCGATGTTGCTGACTGCGTATAGGTGTCTGAGGCCATATCTTTTCCACAGGCGCTCAGTGTCAGGCTGATGGCAAGTGCGAGGGCAATGCGTAGCATACAATTCTCCGAGGCAAGGGTGCATGAAGAGTGAAGCAGTGAAGCGTGATGCGTGAAGGAAGAGTTTATACCTCTTTATTCACGCATCACGCATCACCCTTCACCTACGAAGACTGACAGCGACCCGGAGCAGTCTTGCTACGGCTGCTCCGTTTCCGGCCTGACCGGGTTCGCAAGCGCTACCGTCCGCCGCCAGCCAGCGTCTATCGTGATTCCCCCCTTCCTGATTGTCAAAGGGAAAGAATGGCGATACTACTATCTGCACCTGTTTCATCCGGCTTCGTTTTATTCATTCACATTCTACCCGGGAGGTTTTCATGTTATCTATCCGTGCCTTTTACACCAGCACCCTGTGCGCCAGCAGCGCGTTTTGCCTAAGCCTGCTGATCGCCGCCCCCACCCCGGCCCATGCCGACATGTGGGACTGGCTGGACCGTCAAACCTCCGCGGTGAGCAAGCAATTCTCCAGCGCCGAGCCGATTGAAG
>CAZGVV010000047.1:0-1175 GCA_964529155.1 uncultured Rickettsiales bacterium | reverse complement strand
GTCGCGCAAGACCAGAACGCCATGACCCCCGTTCCCACCGCCTTTATCGGCACCTGGGCGCGTGAAGGCAATTGCGCGATGCCGGAACAGCGCGTCGCCATCACCGCTGAAGTGGCCTCAGTTGGCACAGAAGAGCCTGTTCCCGTGGTGTATTACGCCGATGACGACACCACCGGCCACAAACCCTTCCCCGGTGACGACGGCCACGGCGCACTCCTGCTGGCGGAAGAAGGCAACGCCGACAATTTCGTCTACGACGCCGAACACGACGTCCTGATCCACAACACCCAAGGCTACAACATCCCCGGCGGCGCCGAACTGTTGAAGCGCTGCAAACATTCGTAAATAAGGTTTTGGGGGAATTCCGAATAGCCACCCATACCCCGCCAATGCCCACGCATTGTGCGGGGTTTTTTCATGGGAAAACACAAAGCTAAAATAATATAGCCAAAATACAATTGCTTATACAGTTCGTCATCCAACTGTAACAAACCCGCCATAGCTCCGTCACACAAGTTTAACTTGTTGGTATTATAAGGAGTTGATAGGGTTGAAGGGTAAGAAATTTTAACGCTTGGAGCGGGTTATGGCTGACGGACAATTGCCTAAAGTGTATGCAAATAAAATTATTATAGATAGCGGGGAAACTGCAAGGGAAGTGGATTTTTTTGTAGTTGCAAAAACCTTGACAGGGCAAAATATTATTGCAGTTACCGGTGACAATGACACTTCCATCCATGTTGTTGACTATATAACGGATTCTGAAATTCGATTAAGCGGTGGTGGTGTAGCTCATTATAGTGCTACTAAAAATCATGAAATTGATGCTGAAAAGCTAAATGAAATTAAGAAGGAATTAGATTTCTTAGTAGCAAAAAACCTAATCCCGCAATATAAAAATTTCTTAGATGCTAATGCTGTGCAAAATGATAGCAATAACAATCCCTTGAAAGTGCCTTTGATTGCGATTGGTGAGGAGTCTGCTGCAGTTAAAGAAAAAGACTTGGACAAGGCAAGGGCTTTACAATCTGAAGCAAAAGCAACAACTCCGTCTGTAGCAGTAGATGTAAAAAAAAGCGCAACTGAAGAAATTTTCAATGATATAAAAAACCCCCAGTCGAGTTCGACAGCAGCAGAAAAGCCAGCAGCAGAAAAGCCAGCAGCAGAAAAGCCAG
>CAZGVV010000046.1:0-16655 GCA_964529155.1 uncultured Rickettsiales bacterium | reverse complement strand
CGATGAGCTTGAGCCTGAGGACGATGAGCTTGAGCCTGAGGACGATGAGCTTGAGGTTGAGGAAGATGAGCTTGAGCTAGATGATGAATTACAAGACGCACCTAAGCAGCATAGGTTCGCGGAAGGGTCTGCTTGATTGGGAACGTAGACCACATCATCAAAGGTGGAGGTGGGCGGTTTTTTTACAAAGACATTAGTAAAACCACCATCTGAAGCGTTTTTTTGCGTATCATGATCTGAGGAATCGCTATTAAACCGTGTGCCTGGCGTACTCGAAACAAGAAGCGCTCCATGCCGATCAGGGCCATGACTAATATAGACCACCATAGTAAGGGTCGCCACTGGTGCTGTGGAAGTAGTTGTTGTGGATTTAATCTGAATATTTCCAACCGTGAATCCGGGGTCTTGGCAGCCGACCGATCCTTTTGCGGTGGCGCGCTGGTCTACTACATAAGTAATAAAATTCCCCCAGGCGTCGTAGGCATATTCATCGGGTAAGTTAAGTGTTTTGGTGGGTACCGTGCCGCCAACGCTTTGTGTGCCATTCGGTCCCAGCGGCGCGGAAATTGACCCGCCTACGCAAGAGCCAGAATTTGAGGCTTCAACCCCAAACTCCGGGTTATTTATATCCACTGCTTTTGCCGGGCAGGGGCGGCGCTGGTTTGCCAGCATAAAGCCCTTCATGGCTTCTTCAATATGCTGCATGCGCTGATAGGTTCGCTCAATTTTATAATCCCCGGTATTTTTCCCGCCGCCAAAGGGAATGGCCGCCGCTGCTATCGCAAAAATAAGCAAGATGATGCTTACCTGAAGCAGGGTAAAGCCGTGGCGTCGAAACGAAGGGGGAAGTTGATGTAAGCCCACGCCAGTCCTTATAATTGCCTGATAACAGTGCAGAAATAGTATCTTTATAGAATAGCGTAATTCGAAAGTGGTAGCAATGAGATAGCGAGTATAGCTGTGCTAGCAGCTGAGCAGAAACATTTAAAATCAATGTGTTAGCCTGATATGCGCACATAAATAGCAGGAGGCTGAATGACAGCGGGCTTTGATTGTGTGAAGCTTGTGGGTTAGTAAGTGCACCGAGCAACTATTGACACCAGGTATCTTCCCGGGATAAACTCAATCTCTTTTCACTCTAGTTCTATCCATCGGAAGGGGGTAAGCGGTTTGGTCGAAGTCATCGTACGGGATAACAACGTGGACCAGGCGCTCCGCGCGCTAAAGAAAAAAATGCAGCGCGAAGGTTTGTTCCGCGAAATGAAGATGCGTCGCCATTATGAGAAACCCTCAGAACAGCGCGTGCGTGAGCAGGCAGAAGCCAAGCGCCGTCAGCGCAAGCTGGCACGTAAGCTCGCCGACCGGAACGACTAGTTCGTTTCTGTGAATACGAAAAATGGCTGGGCATTGACCCAGCCATTTTTTTTTGCGTTTAGGAAAGGCGCTCTAACCAATTACGCACAATATTTATCTGGCCTGGCTCCATTAACATGGGCGCGTGCCCAATGTTAGGGAACGTATGGTAGTTCACGCCTGCGCGTGAGCCCAGCATGCGCAGGGCTGTGGCTTCAGGAAACAGGTCGGACATGCCGCCGCGCAGCAGCAGCGTCGGGCATGTAATTTTTCCCCACACTGCCCACAAATCAATGTCTTGAATGCGGTCTTCTTCCCGAAAGGGTGCGCCAATGGCCGGATCATAGGTCGTGCGTACGCCGCCATCGGGTGATTCTTCCAAACTGTGAGCAAACAAATGCCGCCAATGCTGCAGATCAGTCAGACCAAACGGCGCATAGGCTTCGCGTAAGGCTTTCTCCGCTGCTGCATAGCCGGGAAATTGCGTTTGCACTCCGACATATTCTCCCAACCGCCTAAGTGCCGCCGCCGGAATCCAGGCGCCGACGTCATTTAAGCACAGCGCCCGCACGCGCGCGGGTTGCGCGGCTGCCATCATCATCCCTAAAATACCGCCCATCGATGTGCCTAGCCAATATACGGCCGGTAATTTCAGTGTATCCAGCACGTAGGTGAGATTGGCCATGTAGCTGGCGGTATTATATTCCGCGCCATCGTTCAGCCACTGGCTTTTGCCGCGCCCGGGCATATCCAGGGCAATGACGCGAAAATTGCGTTCTAATGCGCGGGCTAGAAAATCGAAATCCCGGCCATTGCGAGTGAGTCCATGCATGCACAGCACAACACGAGGATTTTCAGAGTCGCCCCACTCGTGATACACTAGCTGATGTGTGCGTTCAGGCTGTGCCACATACGGCACAGCAAGCGCAGTATGGCGTGGTTCGCTCATGCGGCGTTACATAGGCGATAAATAAAGCGTTGCGTAACTTTCGCTGCTATAAATCCAATCAGCAACCCACCGGCAATATCCGCTGGGAAATGCATACCAAGATTCATGCGTGAGAAGCAGACCAGTGCAACAAAACATACGCCTAGTGAACGCCAGAAACGCGAAAGATGAGGCCACCAGGCAGTTACCAGAAATATCGTCATCGCTGCATGTCCGCTGGGGAAGCTTTGATAGGCAAGGGTTGGGTCCGGCGGTGGGCCAGCAAAGTGAACGGTGCCGGGGAATACGGCATAAGGCCGTGGCATGGCGAAGAAATCTTTTAAGAGATGCGTCACTCCAGCATATAACGCAAAACCTATGCCCATGGTCAGCAGCAACGCAATATAAGGTCGTGCTTCCGCGCGTATAATGGCTTTGGGACGCCTTAACCCATGCGTTACCAGGCGTATCATCAGAATAATCGCGGTAGCAGCCAGATAATACAGGAAATTATGGCGATCTCCCAGTTCGGTAATGAAAAGCATAATTCGGTCAAAATCCACGCCGTGCGGGGCGTTCATGTACCAGAAAATCAATTCATTAAAGCCTAGCCAATGGTAAATCAATACACCCAGGTTCATAACGTTCCTTTTAAGGTTAAGCCTTGAAGTGAAATTTCTGTGGCGCGTTTTTCAATAACATCGGCCAGCAGATACGCGCTGCCTGCCGCTTGCGTCCATCCCAGCGTGCCATGGCCGGTGTTGAGAAATACGTTCCGCACTGGCGAAGCGCCAAGTACGGGCGGGCCGTTTGGTGTGGAAGGCCGTAGGCAGGCCCAGAACGTTTGTTCCTGCTCCCACGCCATGTGCGGAAACAGGCTCTTCGCTGCCCGTACGATTGGTTTAATGCGCTGGTTATTGATGTTCGTATCATAACCGGCAAGTTCTGCTGTGCCCGCGATGCGCGCAAAATTGCCAAGCTTTGTCACAACGATTTTATGCGTTCCGTCCGTCACGCTGATGCGTGGGCTTGCGTCATTAAAGGGCAGGGTGACGCTATAGCCTTTCATCGGGTAAATCGGCAAACGGAAGCCGAGTTTTTTGCTAAAGAGCGGGCTATAGGACCCCAGCGCTAATACATAGGCATCGGCGTTAAAATCACCTTTATCGGTTTTCACGGCAGTGACGGCATCGTCCGTTTTTTCCAGTGCGGTGATGGTGGTATTATAATGAAATTTCACCCCCAGCTTTTCCGTGCAATACGACGCCAGCGCTTTGCAATAGAGCAGCGTATCAGCCTGCGCATCCAACGGGGCGTGCATGCCGCCAATAATTTTACGCTCAGAAGACGCAAGCGTTGGCTCCATGGCCAGCACTTGTTCCGCTGAAATAGCGTTTTCTTCGCAGCCGTGCTTGGCCTGAAAATCTGCCTGGCGTTTGGCATGGTCCCAGGACGCGTGGTCATTGAAAATATGCAGGATACCACGTGCTGAATGGTCAAATTCAATGCCGGTATCAGCAACGATCTGCGCCAGTTTTAAATGGCTGTATAAGCCCAGGCGCAGCAGCGTCAGGCAATTGGCCTCGGCGCGGGCGGGCGTGCAATTACGCAAAAATTCCAGTCCCCAGCGGAACATGTCCACATCGGCGCGCAGGCGGAAAATAAGGGGGGAGTCAGGTTTGAGTAGCCAGCCTGGCAATACTTTCAAAATATGCGGCGTGGCCCAGGGTTCGGCATGGCTGTAACTCAACTGCCCGCCATTGGCGAAGCTGGTTTCCAGCCCGCTTTCCGGCTGGCGTTCGATCACTTCAACGCGATGCCCGCGTGACGCCAGCACATACGCCGTTGTCACACCCAACACGCCTGAACCGAGGATTACAATTTTCATGGCACCCATGGGCGCCAGTTATGCCGAAATTTTTTGAATTGGGGAAGAGGGAAGTGAGGGGAGATTATTTATATTATATCACAAAGACCCTATTTGCCGGTGCTTGGCGTAACACCGCTTTTTTGTAAGGGCGTGGAAAGCATCGAAAACGCTTGGCCCAGGACGCTTGTTGCACCACTCATGGTGTAAGCGGGGGGCATGATGTTCATATTGCCCGAAACGTTTAGCCCACCGGCAATACAGTTGCACTTAGATGCAACGTCTTTGAAATGCTCAGAGGGATTTGCAATGATGGTATCACTGACTGCTGTATTGCGTACCATAACCATAAAATTTTCTCCTAAATCTTTCTACACTTCAATCCTACACCAGTTTGTATAAATCCCACATTACAATTTTGTGAATCCTTTGTGACAGACTTACGAACTGGCTCCGGTATTATCCTTGGTGTCTAATTGTTCTTTTAATTGCGCGATCTTGCGGGCGACGGCGGTTTCAGGTTCAGCGCCGTTAAACAGCTCTTTCAGCGGCACGCGAAATGCCCGCGCGACTTCACGGGTAACCTCAGACGGCGGATAAAGCCCCGGGCCGGAAATCACCACTTCGCCAAAGCCGTCTTCATCAAAACGATGCAAATCCAGCTTACCGGCTTTTAGCACCTGCTGAAAACGCGAATATTCGCTAGGTTTCACGGCAACGTAACACCAATACGTGCTTTTCCCGTCCTCCATCCGCCCATAGGTGAGCATAACGAGGCGGGCAATGTCATCCGGGTTTAAGGTAATATCAGCCATGGCATTCATTCGCTATAATACTGTGCTTGAGCATGCATCAGAATGGTTACGAATGTATGAAAATCCAAAGAAATAGGGATTAAATACCAACGCCTTGCGCACCACCCATGAATTGCGGCGAGTTGGCGATCATACGGCCTTTCATCAGGCTTTGAATCGCGCTCATCTGCAACCGCTCGGCATGCCCACCGGCAACCGGGTCACCGGGGAGGTCAGCATAGTGGGCCTGTTCCTGGCAGATTTCCGCCTTTTCTTGCATAGCACCGCTGAGCGCAGCCCCGCCACCGACTAGGGCGACACCAGCAAGGGTATTAGTAGTGCTTGAGGTCCAGAAAGACGGTTTTAAAGAATCAGCTAAATCTGTTTCATAAGCTTCAACGCCTGCAGTTGGAGTGCTGGAAAACTGCGTTGCCAGCCAATTGCCGACGCGTGTAAATACACCACCGCCTTGGCCGTCAACGCCTTCTTTAAACAAAAAGTCGCTGACTTTGTTGCCTAATTCACCAACTTGACCGTTGCTAAACACAGCCGCAGCCAATAATACCGCGCCCACAGCCACCGCTGCGCCTGCAACGACTTTGCCGATGGTGATGCCGTGGCACCCTTTGTGATGTTCGCCCATACTATAAACTCCTCTTTTAATTCCCAATTTGGGACTTTACTAAACTTACCAGCATTCTATACCAAAGGGCCAAGGCCTAGCCATGATTTTTTTATGACATCTCTATGACATCAATATGACAATCCTCATTTTCGGCGCAAAAGGGCAGGTGGGTAGGGCATTAACCGCCCGGTTAGGCGATAATGCTCTGTTGTTGGACCGCGAAGAGGTTGATTTGGCTGACAAAAATGACGTGATCGCCGCGCTGGACCGAATACAACCCAGGGTAGTCATTAACGCTGCCGCCTATACCGCCGTAGACCAGGCAGAGCGCGAATCCGTCATTGCCTATTTAATCAATGCCGATGCTCCCGCCGCCATGGCCCGCTGGTGCGCCAGCCGGAGTATTCCCTTTGTCCATTATTCCACCGATTATGTCTATGATGGCAATGGCAATTCCCCACGCTCGGAATCAGAGCCCATTCATCCCTTAAACCACTATGGTCACAGCAAAGCCAAAGGCGATGAAGCCGTGGCAAAGGCGGGGGGGAACTACCTTATTTTCCGCACGTCATGGGTATATGACGCCAGCGGCGCGAATTTCGTGAATACCATTTTGCGTCTGGCCGCTGAGCGCGAAGAGCTGCGCATCATCGCCGACCAATTCGGTGCCCCGACCTATGCCCCGGATCTTGCGGATGCAACGCTAAAGGCATTACAGGTAGCGCAACACGCATCCGTGTTTCCCTCAGGCATTTATCACGCGTGCAACAGCGGGGAAACCACCTGGCATGAGTTTGCCGAAGCCATCATAGCCGAGGCCCGTGTGCATGGGGCATCACTGGCGGTGCAGCGTATTGTGCCGATTTCCACGCAGGAATATCCGTTGCCTGCGCCACGCCCCCGCAATTCCCGCCTGGATTGCGCGAAACTCCGCACTGCATTTGACATCACATTACCAGACTGGCGCGAGGCGTTGGCGGCATGTATGAATACAAAATATGGACATTGAAAACGCCCCGCTCGAAGGCTTAAAAGTCATCCGCCTCAAACGCCACGGTGACGCACGCGGATTTTTTGTCGAACGGTTCAATGCGCAATTATTCGCCGCCGCCGGTCTGCCCACGCAGTTTGTGCAAGACAATCATTCCCGCTCCAGCCCGGGCATCTTGCGTGGGCTTCATTACCAATTAAACCCACCACAAGGCAAGCTGGTTGGCGCAATCAACGGGCGCATCTGGGACGTCGCCGTAGATATTCGCCGCGATTCGCCCACCTTTGGCCAGCATTTCGGCATCGAATTATCGGACGAAAACGCTACCTTATTATGGCTTCCCGCCGGATTCGCCCATGCCTTTTGTGTGCTGGGGGATAAGCCAGCGGATGTCATGTACAAGGTAGACGGCCTCTATAATCCAGCCGGTGAGGGCGGTATCCGCTTTGATGACCCCACGCTTGCCATCTCCTGGCCGATCACCAATCCTATCGTTTCTGCCCGTGACACCGGGTTACCCAGTTGGAAAGAATTTGTGGCACATGGTTAATTGCAGCATTATCATGGTATCCTACCATACCGGCCCCGTGCTGTTCCACACAGTCACGCAAGCCCTGGCGCAAGCGGATTTAGCGGAAGTCATCGTGGTGGATAATGGCAATCCACCGGCCATTGTGCAATGGTTGCAGAGTTTGGAAAAAAGCGGAAAGCTTGTCTGCATCACTGGCCACGGTAATATCGGCTTCGCCGCGGCATGCAACAAAGGTGCGCAAGTCGCTACAGGCGAATGTATATTGCTGCTAAGCCCTGAATGCTTGCTCCCCGAGCATGCGCTCACTCGTACTACCCAAGCACTCCTTTCCTTCCCGGGTGCGATTGTTGCGGGATGCGATGTTGTCAATGCTGACGGTACACCACACTCTGGCAGCAGGCGCGCCTTGCTCACGCCACGTAGCATCATAGAGCTAAACCAGATAGTGCCTTTGCCGGGCCAGCCTCAACAAATTCCTGCTATTTCCAGTGCATTCATGTGCATTCGCCGCGCCGATTACATGCGTATTGGCGGGATGGATGAAACATATTTTCTCTACGGCGAAGACCTGGATTTCTGCATGCGTATCCACCGGGCAAGCGGGAAAATCATTATCGTGCCTGATGTCAAAACCGTGCATGTACTTGCCACGAGCGAAGTCCGAACGCGTGCGGTAGAACACCGTAAAGCACGCAGCATGGTGCGCTATTTCCGCACATTTTTCCCCAAATGGGCACCGGTTTTTGCGCCTTTCATCTGGCTGCGGGCGGAATTGTACGTATTAGCAGGTGCGGGCAACAAAGCGGTAGCTGGAAAACAATTGCTCGCGCTGCTCAATGCCACCACCACGCCGCAATTGTTGGATTTAGCAGGGCAACACGTCATCGTCACAGGCGCCAATTCGCAAATCGGTATGCCGTTAATCGGCATGTTACTGGCGCGGGGCGCCGAAGTCACCGCTATCAGCCGCCGGAATTCATTGCCTATTACACTGCCTAATTGTACCTGGCAGCGTGCAGATTTAAACATAGCAGGGCTGCAACTTCCCACTGCTGACATCCTCATCCACTGTGCTCCGCTATGGGTGTTGCCGATGGTGCTGCAATCCATACACATCGCGGGCATAAAACGGGTCATTGCATTTGGCTCTACCTCGGTTTTTGGCAAAGCGCAGTCTGATAATCTTTATGAGCAACAAGTAGTGGCGCGCTTAGCCGGTGCGGAAAAAAATATTCAGGCTTTTTGCACGGCGCATGACATCGTATGGACCATTCTGCGGCCAACCCTGATTTATGGTCTGGGCGTGGATGGCAACGTCGCGCGTATTGCCCGCACCATTCGCCGTTTCGGTATATTCCCTATCTATCCACCGGCAAAAGGATTGCGTCAGCCGGTGCATACGCTGGATTTAGCCAGTGCCGCAATCGCCGCGTCGCAATCGCTGGCGGCACATAACATGGCCTATAATGTGAGTGGTGGTGAAACCTTGTCCTACCGGGCGATGGTCGAGCGCATTTTTGCAAGCCTTGGCCGCAAACCGCGCATTATTGCCTTGCCATTTTTACCACGCGTGCTTGACCTGCTGGGGCGAGTCGTGCAAAAAAGCTCGGTTACCGGAGCAATGGCATACCGTATGAACCAAGACCTCGTTTTCCCCCACGACGAAGCAGACCGTGATTTTGATTACGCGCCGCGTCCATTCTCATTGGAAGGTGCAGTGTGAGCCGTATTTCGTATATTGACGGGCGCTACGTCGACCACGCCGACGCCTACACCCACATTGAGGACCGCGGCTATCAATTTGCTGATGGCATGTATGAATACATCGCTTTTTACAACCGCCGCCTGCTGGATGGCGAAGCGCATCTGGCACGCCTGAGCCGTTCGCTTTCCATGCTCTCCATCCCACAGCCCATGTCGCTTGCGGCATTAAAAATCGTGATTGCTGAGCTTATTGAGCGTAATGGTCGTGATGACGGCGGGCTATATATGCAAGTCACGCGCGGCGTTGCCCGGCGCGATCATCCGTTTCCCAAAGATACGCGGCCCGTGCTCAGCATGACCATTTGCGCCGCCAAATTGCCTAAGCCCAAAGAAATTGAAAACGGGGTATTCGTCATCGTGCAGCCCGACATCCGCTGGGGGCGCTGCGATATTAAGACCATCGCACTGCTGGCCAACGTATTGGCCAAACAAGAAGCCGCCAGCGCCAACGCCCGTGAGGCATGGCTGGTGCGCGAAGATGGCGTGGTCACCGAAGGTGCGGTGTCTAATTCCTATATCGTGTCAAACGGTACGCTCATCACCCACCCGGAAAATAACCGCATCTTGCCCGGTGTAACCCGCACCGTGGTGCTCAAACTCGCCCGCGAGGTAGGTATTCCGGTAGAGGAGCGGCCCTTTACCCTTGCGGAAGCAAACGCGGCGCAGGAAGCGTTTTTAACCAGCACCAGCGTTGGCGTATTGCCGGTGACACGCATTGCAGAGCAGGTGGTCGGCAACGGGAAGCCGGGTGAAATTACCAAGCGTTTAATGAACATAATGGCCGAGCACATCTACGCCCAGACAGGAAAAATATGGTAACGCTGCCCACGCCCCACGCCGTGATTTTTGATTGGGACAATACGTTGGTTGATACCTGGCCGGTGATCCATTCGGCGCTGCAATCCACGTTCCGCGATTTTGGCCTTCCCGAGTGGGATTTGCAAACCACGCGCAATCGCGTTAGTAAATCCATGCGCGACTCATTCCCCGATTTATTCGGTGATCAATGGCAAAAAGCCGGTGAGCATTATCAACGCCATTACCGGGCGCATCATCTGGACCGCTTAACCGCCTTGCCCGGCGCGCAGGAGGTATTGGAAGCGCTTGAGCAACATGCTTTGCCGATGCTGGTGGTCAGCAACAAAAAAGGCCAAAGCTTGCGCGAAGAAGTGGCGCATCTGGGCTGGGATAATTATTTCAAAGGTATTGTCGGTGCTGATGACGCTGCGCGCGATAAGCCACACCCGGACCCGGTGCATCTCGCACTGTCTTACCTCAACACCGAATCCCGCCCGGAAATCTGGTTTGTCGGTGACAGTGAGATCGACCTCGCCACCGCCGCCGCCTGCGGCTGCACCCCCATTCTCTACGGCCCCCACGCCGCCGCCCACGCCGCCTACACCCCCACCCACTACCACGATTTCCCCTATTCCGCCCACCCGTTAGACCACACCGCCCTGCGCGAATTATTCAGAGGCCAGGGGATATGATTGGCAAGTTTTTGATTTTATTGTAAAAATTACATGACAATCGTGCCGTAAAGGCTGTCATGAAACTTTCACACGCTGGGGAAGTGGGATGTGGTATAAATAGAGTATGTTAATAGGTGGAATACCGGAGATTTAAATGCTTGGTATAGTATCACGCGCAGCGGCATATGTAGGAAAGACGATTTTCTGGGGCGGTACAGCTACAGCGGCTGTTTATTACGGTGCGCCCGCTGCATTGGACACAGTAAATAAAAAACTGAATGATTCCGCTAACCTGCAAAACTGGCAGGACCTTAATCACCCTTATTTAGAAAAGTCTGTTTCTATAAAAGGTGTAGTCTATCAGGGTGGTAAAGATTATTTATTAGTCCCTACAGGTGAATCTTCTAAGGGAACAGTTTTAGCACAGCTAATGCCTGCTGTAGGTGTTAATCGAGATATTCGCCTAGATATAGATGGCAATTTGGTTGATAAATCGGTCTCTGGTCTTGCGACTGTAGATACGGGAATGGGAAAGGCAGAATTCGATCAAAAATCACGATTGAGACAACAAGAAGTGAATGATGAGCGTCAAAAACATCTTGATATGAATCCGTTAGAGAAGGCTAGATTAAAAGCAGGATTAGGACCAGTTGCAAAACCTGAAAAATCTACCGCAGACACAACAAAAGAAGTAATTGGAATCCTCACTCCCATTCTGGGAATCGGTTTTGGTATCCTCGCCATGGCCGTAACTAATTTTTCCCTAACCGGAATATTGCTTGGCCTGTTAGCGGGTGGTGCTGCCCTGTTCCACAAACAAATCGGTGAATTCGCCAGCGGAACCACGGAGCCGCAGCCGACTGCGGTAGCTGCGAATACACCGGCAAATGATGAAAAGAAAAATGATAATGCAAAAGCAGCTGCGAAAGCAGTGAGCGCTGAGCCCAAGTCAGTAGCTCCAGCTGTAACTAAACCAGAGCCTAGTCCAGGCTTACTTCCCAAACCGGCACAAACTCCCAAAGCTGCTGCTCCTATGGGAGCCAAGCCAAGTGTAAGCCCGCCAGCTCATTAGTTGCTTATTGTCTTACAAACACAGTAAAGCAATTTCTAAAACGCACAGAAAAATTGCATTGAGTGACTCGCAATAACCCCGTCTTTTCATGCTGAATTCATTTCAGCATGCATGCTTCAGCGCAGGGAATGTTTAATGTCGGGATGGATGCTGAAACAAGTTCAGCATGACATTGCTTTGATATGATGCACCACCGGTAAAGCCTTGCGGCAACAATCCTACTCCGCCTTTTTCTTCTCGTGTTCCTGCACCTTTTTTGCCACTTCGGCTTCGGGGTCGATGGGTTGGAAGAATTGTTTGGCGTCGGTTTGGTAGACTTCTGCGACCTTGATGGTCACTTCTTCCGGCGGCTGGCTGCCTTCGCCGGAAATGATGATTTCCCCGAACGGGGTGAAATTGTGCAAATTCAGTGTGCCTGCGGTTTGCGCTTCCAAAAACGGTTTATACTGGCTGGGCTTCACCGCCACATAACACCAGAAAGGCCGAGTGCCGTCCAACAACCCATACACCAACACGATCACCCGTGCGATGGCATCAGGATCAGGGCCGGTTTGTTCGGGAGGGGGCGGGGTTTTGCTCATAATTTTGGCTTATCAGTAACCAAGGGGCCAGGTCAAGCGTGCCTCGCCTTACGGGTTGCATCGCCGGAAGGAAGCAGGCTGCGGACGACGTAGGGCAGAATGCCCCCATGTTGGTAATATTCCACCTCATCCAGCGTATCCACGCGGCAGAGCAGCGGAATCCGCTCTATCGTGCCGTCAGCGCGTGTAATCACGCACACCACGTCAATGCGCGGGCGCAGGCCCTGAGCCAGGCCCTCGATAGAGAGGGTTTCATCACCGGTCAAATTCAATGTTTTACGGCTGCAACCCTCTTTAAATTGCAAGGGTAACACGCCCATACCCACCAAATTACTGCGGTGAATACGTTCAAAGCTTTCGGCAATCACCGCTTCCACGCCGAGCCAGCGCGTACCCTCCGCCGCCCAGTCGCGGCTGGAGCCGCTGCCGTCTTCTTTCCCGGCCATCACCACGCGCGGCGTTGCGTCCTGCTTATAGCGCATCGCGGCATCATAAATAGACAGCTGTTGGCCGGTGGGTAAATAACGGGTGTAACCGCCTTCGACGCCGGGGAGCATTTCATTTTTGATGCGGATATTGGCGAATGTGCCGCGCATCATCACGTCATGGCTGCCGCGCCGTGCGCCGTATTGGTTGAAATCCGCCGGGGCTACGCCGTGCTCGGTTAAATATTGCGCGGCAGGAGAGGTTTTAGAAATATTTCCGGCCGGAGAGATATGGTCGGTGGTAATGGAATCACCGAGCAATGCCAGAATACGCGCACCGTTGATGTCGCGGACTGATGTGCCCACTTCCGCTACCATGCCTTCAAAATACGGTGGGTTTTGCACATAGGTGCTGCTTGGATCCCACGGATAGGTTTTGCCACTGGCCACTTTAATGGCTTGCCATTCCGGCGTGCCGGAAAACACATCAGCATATTTGCTGCGATACATTTCCGCCGTCACGAACTGGTTGACCATGGCGTTGACTTCCTGATTGGTCGGCCAGATGTCTTTCAAATACACGCCCGGCGCAATCTGGTCTTTGGTCAAATCAATATTCATCGTACCGGCAATGGCATACGCCACCACCAGTGGCGGGGAAGCAAGGTAATTGGCTTTCACCAGCGGGTGCACGCGGCCTTCAAAATTACGGTTACCGGAAAGCACGCTGGCAACGACCAGGCCATTATCACGAATGGCGTTCTCAATCTCATCTTTCAGCGGCCCAGAATTGCCGATGCACGTAGTGCAGCCGTAACCCACCAAATTAAATCCCATCGCATCTAAATCGGGTTGCAGGCCACTTTTTTCAAAATATTCGGTCACCACTTTAGAGCCCGGAGCCAGCGAGGTTTTTACCCATGGCTTAGACGTAAGCCCCAGTGCATGCGCTTTGCGGGCAACCAGGCCGGCGGCGATCATCACATAAGGATTGGACGTATTGGTGCAGCTGGTAATCGCGGCAATCGCAATATCGCCATGGCCCATCTTATATCCACCGGCCACTGCCACGCGGGTAGACAGCGGTGTTTTTTGTTCTTTATCCAACTCCGGCAACGCCTCATTGAATGATTTAGCGGCATGCGAAAGCGACACGCGGTCTTGCGGGCGTTTAGGCCCGGCGAGGGAAGGCTCCACGCTGCCTAAATCCAGTTCCAGCACATCGCTAAATAACGGATCAGCCGCACCGGCCTCACGCCACATGCCCTGGGCTTTGGCATAGGCTTCCACCAATTGCACGCGGCCTTCATCACGCCCGGTGAGGCGCAAATAATTCAGTGTTTCTCCGTCAATCGGGAAAATGCCGCATGTTGCGCCATATTCTGGCGCCATATTGCCGATGGTCGCGCGGTTGGCGAGTGGTAGCTCGTCCAGCCCTGAACCATAAAATTCCACGAATTTACCCACCACGCCTTTGGCGCGGAGCATTTGGGTGACGGTCAGCACCAGATCAGTCGCCGTTGCGCCTTCGCGCAATTTGCCGGTGAGTTTCATGCCTACTACTTCGGGAATCAGCATCGAAACCGGCTGTCCCAGCATCGCCGCTTCCGCTTCAAAACCGCCCACCCCCCAGCCGAGTAAGCCAAGGCCATTGACCATGGTGGTATGGCTGTCTGTCCCAACCAGCGTATCCGGGTATGCAACGCCATCATTCACCCACACGCATTGCGACAAATATTCCAGATTCACCTGGTGGCAAATACCCGTTCCCGGTGGCACGACACGGAAATTAGCAAACGCCGCCTGACCCCAGCGCAGGAACGCATAGCGCTCACCGTTGCGGGCCATTTCTAATTTTACGTTTTCATCAAAGGCTTTTGTAGTGCCATAGGCGTCCACCTGCACCGAATGGTCGATCACCAAATCCACTGGTGAAAGCGGGTTAATCGCCTCCGGGTCGCCACCGAGCTTGGCCATGGCGTCACGCATGGCGGCTAAGTCCACCACACCGGGTACGCCGGTAAAATCCTGCATCAATACGCGCGCCGGGCGATAAGCAATCTCACGCACCGAGCGTTTTTCTTTCACCCACACCACGAATGCTTCAATGTCCGCGCGCGTCACGGTGACGCCGTCTTCATTGCGCAGCAAATTTTCCAAAAGGATTTTCAATGAATAGGGAAGGGGCGTGAAATCCGTATTCAGCGCTTTAGCCGCTGCGCTAATGTCATAATATGTATATTTCTTGCCGCCAGCCATCAGCTCGCGTTTTGCGCCAAAAGAGTCGAGGAGGTTACGTTGCACGGATTTATTCTCCCATTATGATGAACTTATAGTTTTACGCCCCAATGGTAAAGGGATGGTTAGCATAAAAGCAAAAAATGGTCTTAAATGTGAGGGGTTAGCCCTTATTTGCCCAGCAAAATCGGGTTTGTTGTCGCAGATATGTGTTTTTTTAACTTTTTGGTATGCCTGAATGAATCCATTCAATTATTTAACCAAGAAAAAAGCTGATTTTTAAGTATAGCTCGAAGCCAGGTTTAGCCAAAAATAGATGGGTTTTATCGGCTCAATTGCCTTGTGCCGGATGATGCCCTATGAAGAGGCATGCTGAATACATCAGAGCAAGGGTTGTGTTGTCAGAACGTTGTGTGCGCACGCGGCGGACGGCCTGTGCTATCCGGCGTTGGGTTTTGCTTGCCTGTTGGCGGATTTCTGTTGCTCAAAGGTGCCAATGGCAGTGGGAAAACTACACTGATCCGTACGCTCGCTGGTTTAAGCGCGCCGGAAGAGGGAATGGTCAGCTGGGAAGGCATACCCATTTCCCGCAATCCGTACTTTCACAGGGAACTCACCTATATCGGTCACACCAATGCGCTGAAAACGCAATGCACGGTTAAAGAAAACCTCACTTTCTGGGCGCGTGCAGGCGGTGCGGAGCCGATGATTCAACCGGCCTTACGTTATTTTGACCTGGAGAAAAAAGCCGATATGCCAGTAGGCTTTCTTTCCGCCGGATGGCAGCGCCGCACGGCACTTGCACGCCTGTTGCTTTCGCCTGGAAAAATCTGGTTGCTAGATGAACCCACCAATTTTCTCGATACCGAAGCGATTGCTTTAGTATCCAGCCTTATTGAAACGCGCGTAAAGCATGGCGGAGTGGCCGTGGTAGCAAGTCACGCCATGACATCGGCCTTTCCGCCGCACGTGCTGTATCTGGAGGATTTCGCTGCATGACGCCGTGGCTGATATTTTCACGCGATGTAACGCTCGCCTTTCGTCGTGGTGGTGGTGCGCTGGCAGCATCTGGATTCTGCCTGGTAGCCTTTGTCGCTTTCGCATTTGCTTTAGGGCCGGAAGCGCTGGAGCATTACGGTGTATGCGTGCTCGTCATATCCGTATTCCTGGCTTGCTTGCTCGCCTTGCCAGGCGTATTTGAGCGTGATCAGGAAGATGGCACTTTGGAACAATGCATCCTAAGTCCTGCACCTTTAGAAATCCTCATGGCTTCCAAAATTGCCGCGTTTTGGCTGACTGCTGCGGTTCCGCTTATTATTCTCGCTCCGTTACTGGCCCTGATGGCTGGAATGACGACAGCTGCTACAGAGCATATGCTGTATATTTTACTGCTCACCACGCCTGCACTCGCTGCCATCGGCGCATTTGGTGCAAGCCTGACGCTGGGCGTGCGCGCTTCCGGATTTACACACGTTCTGGTCGTATTGCCCCTTTATTTTCCCCCTTTAATTTTCGCCACCAGCGGTGGGGAGGGCGCAATACTCATACTCGCCGCCATATCATGTGCCGTGTTTCCGCTGGCATGTTTATTATGCGCGGCTCTGGTACGAGAATAGTGAAGTATTTTACCGCTTATCGAGCATCACAAATTTTCGCGGTTCGCTGCCCGTAAAGAGCTGGCGTGGGCGGCCGATTTTGTTTTTTGGGTCTTCCATCATCTCTTTCCACTGCGCTACCCAGCCCACAGTGCGGGCCACAGCGAATAGTACGGTGAATAATTTGGTTGGAATACCCATGGCGCGGTAAATAATGCCGGAATAGAAATCCACGTTCGGATATAGCTTGCGTTCGATGAAATATTCATCCGAAAGCGCAATACGTTCCAATTCCACAGCGAGTTTGAGCAACGGTTCGTCAATTTTGCCCAGCTCTGCCAGTACTTCTTCCAGTCGTCGGCCTGCACCTTGCCGAAGTCGGACTTGTGCGTGCCGAGAATGACGCCCGTCGCATTGA
>CAZGVV010000045.1:14254-17911 GCA_964529155.1 uncultured Rickettsiales bacterium | reverse complement strand
GCATCGTGCCGTGGGACTGGCTAAGCGACTGTACCTGAACCTGGGGCATTGGCAGTGTTGGGGGCATCGTTGGGGTTGCCGCCTTGACATAGGCTCCCTGAATGGCTTGATGGGCGTCTTCCACGCATTGAATGAGTTTTTCGGCAAATGGTGTGAGGGTAGGAGCGACGTCACATACGCAATTAGTATCTGGCACAGGAGAGGCAGTAGAAGCAATGTGCGCCGTTGTATTGAATTTGGCCAACACGTCCTGGGCGATTTTTTGTGCCTCCGGGGAGTTTGCGCCAACCAACTGCACACTGTCCACCTGAGCAAAAGAAAGAGGATCTGCGCTTGGAAGAGGCGGATTAGGCACCGCACTGGTATGGGAAAGGGTTGGATCAAGTGCATTTATGCTAGCAATAGCCTGGGCTGCTGAGAAATCAGGCGGCAGTTGTAAGTTAATATGGAGTGCATTGGTGTCTTTGATTTCTTTGACAATGTGTATGTCACCCGTGGTGGGTGCGACTTCGGGCTTATTCCAATCATCGCGCTTACACATATCGTCGTTCAAAAAGCTGTTAATTTCTGCAGCTAATTCTGGCTTTTGTTTTTCTAATGCTTTCAGGCCCTTAATGAGTACTTGTTTCACATCTTTAACGCCGAGCACGGCGGCAAGGATTTTACCGTCTTCCTGGCCAGCATGCAAAATGGAGCGGGCCAAGGCTTTTTGCAGTTGGGGATTTGCATCCGTATCGCTGAGTTTCATGAGCGGATTGGTTTGAGCAAGCGCTTGCTGATTTTGCAAAATGCCACCTGGCGCTTTTAATGCGGCGAGTTGTTCCGGGGAGCGGATGTCGATGGTAACAGAGGCATAATAACCCCCCTGCGATTGTGATACGGCAAAATCCAAGGCGTTTATTTTGGCGGTGAGGGCGGCTTTGCTTGCGTCATCGGTGAGAACGGAATATTTAACGGTACGCTCAGCCAAGGTGTTTTTGATCGTTGCCATACGGCTTTGGATATTGGCAGCAACCTGATCCGTTGAAGTGCCTGATTCTTTCGGAATTATAATAGTTACGCTAATGCCGCCGTCACCTTTATTAATACCTGCAGCATGCGGTTGGGCAGAATAATTATTCTCACCTTTAAAACCGCTCCATTCGAGCATTTCTTTAGGAATGGGCGCGCCTTTGCCAATAAAATTCTCAAGCGTCTCTTTTAAGTGCTGCAAATGGTTTTTTGGCGTTTCAAATTCCACATGTGCGGCTAATTCGGGTATTTTGGCTAATTGCGTTAAAATAAAATCAGAAACGGCTTTAGGCGAGACAGTAATGTGGGGATCCGTGGTGGTAATGACCAGCGTTTCACCCGTGGGAATATTGTTTGTCCCTTTTCTATTATATTCCGTTCCTACCGTAACTTGCGCCGCATTCAAAAATTGCGGATGCTCTGTGCTGCCGTGGATAAAAGGCGCGTTGCGTATAATGCGCTCAAGTACAGCAGAGGCTTGGGTGGGATTTGGGGTCAGAGTTTGCATAGAAAATCCTGCTAATGTGGACTATTGTCCAGCATAGCTTAAGGGACTCGCTCAACTCAAATGACAGTTGTGTGAAGATTGCAGTGCAAAAAAGTTACGCTGGAATTTCCAGCGCTTCTAAAGCGATATCCGCTTGAATCTTCACTTTTTTATAGCGTGACACCAAGCCGCTGGAGAGGCTTAATTGCTTGGTGGGTACGCCCAGGGTTTTCCCGAGAAAGCTCAATAATTCCTTATTGGCTTTGCCGTCATCGGCCACGGCTGCGATGCGTACTTTTAGCCAGCGGTCACCAGCGGGGTCTTTTTCCCAGCCAATTACTTGATTTTTCGTGGCGTTAGGGATGACATGAACATGAAGGATATAAGGAATGGTCATAACATTTTCCGATATGCTTGGCTTTTTGGTTGTAATTCTCTATAGACAGTGACGTTTGTAGCCCATTTTTTTTGCAATTGCATCAAAAATTTAAATAATCGCAGGATAATTATGACAAGCACTATGCACCCCTACAGAACCCACAGCTGCGGCCAGTTAGCAGCAGTTAATATCGGCCAGGATGTGCGTCTTTCCGGCTGGATTCATCGTAAACGTGACCATGGTCAGCTCTTGTTTGTGGACTTGCGCGATCACTATGGAATCACCCAACTGGTTATTACGGAAGATAACGCGCATTTTGCCGAATTCGGCACGATACGTCTGGAAAGCGTGGTGACGGTTACGGGTAAAGTGGTGGGGCGTGCGGCGGAAACGGTGAATCGTACTATTCCCACCGGTGAGATTGAAGTGTCGGTGAGCGAGTGCCGCCTGGAATCTTCCTCCGAAATGCTGCCGCTGCAAATTAATGCAGAGCGTGACCAGCCGGAAGAAACACGCTTAAAATACCGTTTCCTGGATTTGCGGCGTGAGAAATTGCATAAAAATATTATGCTCCGTGCCAGCGTGATCGCAAGCCTGCGCCGCCGCATGCAGGAGGCAGGATTTAATGAGTTCCAAACACCGATTTTAACGGCCAGCTCGCCTGAAGGTGCGCGCGATTATTTGGTGCCGAGCCGCATTCATCCCGGCAAGTTTTACGCGCTGCCGCAAGCGCCGCAGCAATTTAAGCAATTGCTGATGGTGGCTGGGTTTGACCGTTATTTTCAAATCGCCCCCTGTTTCCGCGATGAAGATGGCCGTGCTGATCGTAGCCCTGGGGAGTTTTATCAGCTCGATATTGAAATGAGCTATGTCACCCAAGACGACGTGTTTGCAGCCATTGAGCCGGTGCTGGCCGGGGTGTTTAAAGAATTTGGTGGCGATAAGGCGGTCACGCCCGCGCCATTCCCGCGCATTACCTATAATGAAGCGATGCTGAAATTCGGTAGCGACAAGCCCGATTTACGTAATCCGATTGAGATTGTAGATGTGTGTGATCTATGGCGTGGCAGTGACTTCGCTATTTTCAATAAGGTAATTGAAGGCGGCGGCGTTGTGCGGGCGATTCCAGCGCCAAATACGGCGGATAAGCCACGCAGCTGGTTTGATGGCATGATCGAATTTGCCAAAGCGCAAGGGGCACAAGGTTTGGCGTATATTACGTTCTTGCCGGACGGTACGCCCAAAAGCCCTATTGCCAAATTCCTCTCGCCGGAAAAATTGGTAGAATTGAAAACACTCGCTAAATTGAAAGACGGCGACAGCGTGTTCTTCTCCAGTGGCCCGGCACTTGCGGCAGCGAAACTTGCAGGTGCGGTACGGACGCATCTGGGAAATGAGCTCGGGTTGCTTGAAAAAGGCGTATTCAAATTTTTGTGGGTCGTAGACTTCCCTTATTTTGAATATGACGAAGAAGAGAAAAAAATCATTTTCTCGCACAATCCCTTTTCTATGCCCCAGGGGGGTATGGAGGCTTTGCAAACGAAAGATCCGCTTAGTATTTTGGCGTATCAATATGACATCGTATGCAACGGTGTGGAGCTTTCTTCCGGCGCTATTCGTAACCATAAACCGGAAATTATGTACAAGGCATTTGAAATTGCTGGATACCCCCCGGGGGTAGTAGACAGCCGATTCGGTGGCATGATCTCCGCTTTCAAATTCGGTGCGCCGCCGCACGGTGGGCTTGCGCCGGGTGTGGATCGCATGGTGATGTTGCTGG
>CAZGVV010000045.1:1850-14228 GCA_964529155.1 uncultured Rickettsiales bacterium | reverse complement strand
CGCCCGCGCCGGTGGATGACAAGCAATTGCGCGAACTGCATTTGCAGCTAAGCACCAAGGCGAAGCAAGCGTTGGCGGAAGAGGGCGAAAAGGAGAGCGGACAGGCAGCGTAATATGAAAGTTACCATAAGCCTCGTTCAAACCAACAGCACTGATGACATCGCTGCTAATATTCTGGCGGTGCAAAGTTTAGTAGAACAAGCTGTTAAAGCGGGGGCGCAGCTGATTGCACTTCCGGAAAACGTGTTTTACATGCGGCCTCCGGCTTCTGATACTAATGGTGAAAGCCAGGAACAGCCGCAGCATTTTATTCATGAAAAAGCTCATCCCGGTGTGCGCGCGTCGGCTTCGTGGGCATTGGCGCACGGGGTGTGGATTCTGGTTGGCTCGGTTGCGGTATATGATATTGGGGCAGAAAAATCTTATAACCGTTCGGTGCTGCTCAGCCCGCAAGGTGAAATTGCCGCCACATATGACAAGATCCATTTGTTTGATGTTTCACTGCCAGGTGGTGAGCATTACAGCGAATCAGCTCGATTTATGCCGGGTGATGAGGCGGTAGCTGCAAATACCCCGTTTGGGTATATTGGTATGAGCGTATGCTACGATGTGCGCTTCCCGCATTTGTATCGGACGCTCGCTAAAGCCGGTGCATCCATTCTGGCCGTTCCTTCGGCATTCACCGTGCCAACGGGGGAGGCGCATTGGCATGCGCTGCTTCGCGCGCGGGCAATTGAAAATGGTTGTTTCGTGATCGCTCCGGCGCAATGCGGTGCGCATCCTGGCGGCAGGCGAACCTATGGGCATTCTTTGATCGTGGACCCCTGGGGCAAGGTACTGGCAGATGGCGGCGATCAGCCCGGTATTGTTACGGAAACGTTAGATTTGGCACAAGTAGACGAAGTGCGAAAGCGCGTGCCGAGCTTGCAGCATGACCGCGAAATTACGCTGGCTTCTGCGCCGTCAGCAGGTAATTAACCCGTAGATCTTTTTTCTTGAGCGACCAGTTACGGCTGAGTGGATTATAGGCCATGCCGCACATTTCCTGCACATGCCCGCCTGCATGCTCCACTAAGCGAGCGAGTTCCGAAGGGCGTAAGAATTTGTGCCAGTCATGCGTGCCGCGCGGAAGCCAGCGTAAAATATATTCCGCGCCAACAATCGCCATGCCAAATGACCAGGTCGTGCGATTCAGTGTGGTGACAATAAGTATACCCCCTGGGCGTATTAATCCCATGCACGCGGCCATAAACGCTTGGGTGTCAGCCACGTGTTCTATGATCTCCAAGGCTAACACCACATCAAATTGCGCGCCTTCCGCGTGCAATGTTTCGGCTGGGATGGCACGGTACTCTATACCCAGACCTGACTGCGTGGCGTGAGCGGTGGAGATAGCGATATTTTTTTCAGATGCATCAATGCCGGTGACATGAGCGCCCAATCGTGCCAAGGGTTCGCAAACTAATCCCCCGCCGCAGCCAATGTCGAGTATACGCAATTCCTTTAGGTTCTGCACATTCAGATAGGTGTTTACCATGTCCTGAATATAATGAATCCGCAGCGGGTTGATGGCATGTAGCGGCGCAAAGGGGCCGTGTTCGTCCCACCAATTGGCGGAAAGCCGGGAAAAACGCTCAACTTCATCGGCGTCGATCGTGCTGGTGGCTGCGTGCATCATTTTACTCCCAATTTGCAGGCCAGACGCTAACATGGGGACCAATGTAAGAGGAAGAAATAAATGTATCGCCCGATCAAACCCACGGACGCGTCCCTTCTGGCGCTCCTACACATGGAGAGTCTGCCGCCCGGCTGGAGTCGGCAGGCATTTGCGGAGCTGCTAATTCAGCCGGGAGTGGAGGGGTATCTTTTTGAAGAAAAGGCATTTATTCTGTGCCGGGTGGTAGCTGACGAGGCGGAAATTCTGACATTTGCAGTGGCGCATGAGGTGAGGCGACAGGGAATTGGAAAAACATTGCTTATGCATGTGAATAATATGCTGAAAAATCAGGGTGTGCGTGCGTTATTTCTAGAGGTGGCAACTGACAATTTGGCAGCGATTGGGCTGTATAAGGCTGTGGGTTTCGAAGAAGCCGGACTACGTGTCGGCTATTATGCCAGCGCAAATGGCCCAAAAGATGCGCTTGTCATGCGGCTTAATCTGACGTAAAACCACGCGATTATGCTTATCGTACAAAAATTCGGCGGCACTTCGGTTGCCACTATAGAGCGCATTCGTCATGTGGCGACGCGGGTGAAGCGCGAGCGTGACATGGGTAATCAGGTGGCGGTGGTGGTTTCCGCCATGTCTGGTGTAACTAATCAGCTGGTTGGTTATGTGCAGGAGCTTTCACCGCTGATGACCCCGGAATCGTGGTGTGAATATGACCAGGTGGTATCCTCCGGCGAACAGGTAACGAGTGGGCTTTTGGCCCTGGCATTGTTGGAGATGGGCATCCCGGCGCGGAGCTTCTCCGGTTGGCAAATTCCGCTGCATACAGACGATGCGCACGGGCGCGCCCGCATTCGCAGGATACCGGGTGAGGGTATGCTTGACGTGCTGAAAAGCGGGACGGTAGCTGTGGTAGCAGGTTTTCAGGGGGTTTCGGAAAATGGCCGCGTGGCGACACTTGGGCGCGGGGGATCAGACACCTCTGCCGTGGCATTGGCAGCGGCATTGAACGCAGACCGCTGTGATATTTACACGGATGTGGACGGGGTATACACCACCGACCCTCGCATTGTGCCGACTGCACGAAAACTTACCAAAATTGCGTATGAGGAAATGCTGGAGATGGCATCGCTTGGCGCCAAAGTGTTGCAGACGCGCTCAGTAGAGATGGCGATGCATCATCGGGTGCGCACGCAGGTGCTTTCCAGCTTTTCCGATGAACCGGGAACATTACTTGTGGATGAGGAGGATATTGTGGAGCAGCAAAAAGTCACGGGTATTGCTTACTCGCGCGACGAGGCGCGTATTTCGCTTACCGGCATTGCTAACGTGCCCGGTATGTCAGCCAAGCTTTTTGGCCCGCTAGCCGATGGCGGCATTAACGTGGATATGATTGTGCAAAACGTAAGCGAAGGCGGCGGTGCGACGGATATTACCTTCACCGTGCCGCGTGGCGATGCCGATCGGGCAATTTCGGTGGTGGAAGCGGCTAAATCTGAGTTGGGGTATCGTTCGCTGCACACGGATAAGGCCGTGGCGAAAGTATCTGCCGTTGGCATCGGTATGCGCTCGCATTCTGGTATCGCAGCTGCTATGTTCCGCACACTAGCCGATAAAGGAATTAATATTATCGTGATCACCACTTCGGAAATTAAAATCTCGGTGTTGATTGGTGAGGAATATTTAGAGCTGGCCGTGCGGGCGCTGCATAGCGTGTTTGGAATGGATAAGGAATAATTTACTCTCAATTTATTAAATAAACGAGATTGCATATGATGGCGGCAAAGCGGCACGTTTCACATTCTGAATTATCAAATCGCTGGTCGCGTGGGACTGATTTTCTCGGGTGTGAGTATGCTATTCTTGGTGGAGCAATGAGCTGGGTGTCGGAACGTCACCTGGTTGCCGCATTGTCTAACGCGGGCGCATTTGGTGTTATTGCCTGCGGCTCAATGTCGCCGGAGTTATTGGAAAAAGAAATTATCGCGACCAAAGCACTTACCAGCAAGCCGTTTGGCGTGAATTTGATTATCATGCACCCGCAGCTTAAAGAATTGGTGGATGTGTGCGCACGGCAAATGGTGACGCATGTGGTGCTGGCCGGTGGCATACCCCAAGGGGGTATTTTGCAGGCGATTAAGGCGTATGGTGGAAAAGTGATGTGTTTTGCGCCGAGCGCGATTATCGGCCGTAAGCTGGTGCGGCTTGGCGCGGACGCATTGATTATTGAAGGCGCGGAGGCAGGTGGGCATATTGGCCCGGTTTCCACCTCTGTCTTGGCGCAGGAAATTCTTCCGCACATGCATGACGTGCCAGTATTTGTAGCCGGTGGAATTGGCCGTGGTGAAGCAATTGCCGCGTATTTGGAAATGGGCGCTGCGGGCGTGCAGTTGGGCACGCGTTTTGTATGTGCAGAGGAGTCGATCGCGCATGCGAATTTTAAACAAGCGTTTATTCGCGCCAGTGCTCGGGATGCCCAGGTGTCGGTGCAGGTAGACCCGGATTTTCCGGTTATTCCAGTGCGCGCATTAGCCAATGCCGCCAGTGATGAATTTACGCGCTACCAGCATGAAGTAATTGGAAAATTCCGTGGTGGTGCATTGGATAAAAAAGAAGCGCAGCTGGCGATTGAGCATTTCTGGGCCGGTGCGTTACGACGTGCAGTCATTGACGGTGACATTGAGCGCGGCTCGATTATGGCCGGGCAAAGCGTGGGGCTAGTGGCAGCGGTGCAACCGGCTGCAGACATTTTGCAAGAATTAGTGGCGCAGGCGGAGGCATATTATGATCGACGCGGAAAGCTATGAAATATTAGGTAAGAAGCTGCGTGATGCGCGGCTGGCGATGAAGATTGAATTAGAATATGCGGCTGCGTCCCTGCATATCCGGCCGCGCTATTTAGAAGCGCTGGAAGACGGGATGCTTGAGCAATTGCCGGGAGATGCGTATGTGCGCGGATATTTCCGCCAATACGCGCGGCTTCTGGATTTGCCGCCAGAGGAAGTCGTGGAGGCTTATGCCCGTATTGGGGCGCTACCGCAGCGGCGTTTATTTTATATTCCAGATAGCATACGGCATGAGCAGCACCCCAGCCTTCGCCTGGTGGCAGGAACCATGGCGGCTGCGCTACTTATTACATGCTGGTGGGTGAGCACATCATCTGCGCCTGTGGCTCCTAAACAATTAGTAACGCCGCAGCAAGTTGCGTCTATTTCGTCTATACGTACGCCTGCTTGCTTAAACGTGAAAGATAATTTCTCGAACTGGCCGCCATGCTATTATCAGGAGCTGCCACGCGAGACGGTATTTTTTCCCGCAAAGCCGGTGAGGAGCGTGATGGAGCTTGCGCGATGATACCGCGTCGCGCCAGCCTTAAAGCGATGATTGGTGGTGTGGCAGTCGGGGGTGATGCGCCTATTATGGTGCAATCCATGACCAATACCGATACGGCGGATATTGTGGCCACCGTTACCCAAGTGCGTCAACTGGTGGAAGCAGGTTCAGAAGCCGTGCGGCTTACCGTGAATAATGAGGCAGCAGCAGCGGCTGTGCCACATATTCATGAGGCGCTGCTGGCAGGTGGATGCACCGTCCCGCTGATTGGTGATTTTCATTACAATGGCCACCGCTTGCTCAGTGATTTCCCCGCAATGGCGGAAGCATTGGCAAAATATCGCATCAATCCTGGCAATGTGGGATTTGGTGAAAAGCAAGACGCGCAATTTTCGATTATGATCGAACAGGCGTTACGTTATGGCAAGCCGGTGCGTATCGGTGCGAATTGGGGGAGCCTGGACCAGGCGATGCTGGCGCGGATGATGGATGAAAATGCCAGGCAGTCTACGCCGCTGGGGGGAAATGAAGTGATGCGCCAAGCATTGGTGCAATCGGCTTTGTCCAGCGCGGTGCGTGCGGAGGAATTGGGTTTGTCTGCAAACCATATTATCATTTCCTGCAAGGTAAGCCGTGTTCCCGATTTGGTGGCGGTGTACCGCATGCTGGCAACGCGATGCAATTATCCCCTGCATTTAGGCCTCACTGAAGCAGGGATGGGAGCGAAGGGGATTGTGGCCTCCAGCGCAGCGCTGGCGGTGGTGTTAGCAGAGGGGATCGGAGATACGATTCGCGTTTCGCTGACGCCCGAGCCGGGCGGTGACAGGGCGCAGGAAGTGCGTGTGGCGCAAGAAATTTTACAAGCCCTGCAATTGCGGCATTTTACCCCGGCGGTTACGGCATGCCCTGGATGCGGGCGCACGACGAGCACATATTTTCAGGAGCTGGCGGGGGGTATTCAGGAATTTTTGCGGGTGCGCATGCCGGAATGGAAAAATCGGTATCCTGGCGTAGAAGCAATGAACGTAGCGGTCATGGGCTGCATCGTAAATGGCCCAGGTGAATCACGCCATGCCGACATTGGTATTTCTCTGCCCGGCACAGGGGAGAGTCCAGTCGCCCCTGTTTTTATCGATGGCCAAAAGGTCGCAACCCTGCGCGGGGCGCGTATTGCCGAGGAATTTGAGGGCATGGTTGAGGACTATGTGGCTAAGCGGTACGCCTTGACATGACCATGTAGTTGGTTTAATATTATAGTTATATGACCATATCCGTTAATATCCATGAAGCCAAGGCGCAATTGTCACATTTGCTTGCGCTAGTGCGCCAAGGTGAAGACGTGGTGATTTGTAATCGGAATATACCGGAAGCGCGCTTAGTGCCGGTGGAAGAAAAACCCAAAAAGAAGCGCCTATTTGGGCAATATAAGGGACAATTCACCGTGCCGGATAGGTTCTTTGAGCCGATGACCGAAGAAGAGCTATCTCTCTGGGAAAATAGCCCTCTTTTCCCGGATGAGAAAAAATAAATGCGTCAACGCCTATTACTGGATACGCATATGTTCCTATGGCTGATGCTTGCCGATAAGCGCGTGCCTGCGCACCTATATGAGCTATGCTCGCATGCTGAGGAAGTCTATTTAAGCAGTATCTCCGCGTGGGAAATTGCGCAGAAATATGCGCAAAAAAAATTGCCGTTACCGAAGCCTCCCAGTGTCCTTTTACGTGAAGCACGGCAGGTCCAACATATCGAAACCCTGCCTTTTTCTGAAGATGATGTCGGTATACTGCAAAAATTGCCCCTTATACACAAAGATCCCTTTGATCGCATGTTGATATGTCAGGCAATTCAACATAATCTGACATTTATTACGGATGATGTTGCCATAAGGCAATATCCCATCGCAACATACTGGTAATTTTCATGTCACCTAAACTTCAGCCCGTGCGTGGCACTCATGATATTCTGCCGGATGAGGCGCGCAAGCGGCGCTATATTACGGACACCTGGCAAGCCGTGGCGGCACTGTACGGCTTTGGTGAATTGCAAACACCGGTGTTTGAATTTTCTGATGTGTTTCACCGCACACTGGGCGATACGTCGGATGTAGTGACCAAAGAAACCTATACCTTTACCGACCGGGGCGGTGAGTCACTGACGTTGCGTCCGGAATTTACGGCCAGCGCGGTGCGGGCGTTTCTTTCGAATGGGTTGCAAAATGAATTGCCGCTGAAATGGTTTTATTACGGCCCGGCATTTCGTTATGAGCGGCCACAGAAGGGCCGCTTGCGCCAATTCCACCAAATAGGCGTAGAGCTGCTGGGCGTGGCGGAGCCGCAAGCGGATGTGGAAGTAATTGCCTTGGCCGCGCAGGGATTGCGTGCGCTTGATGTGCTGCCGCATGTGCGGTTGGAGATCAATTCGCTGGGTGACCCGGAATCCCGAAAAAATATGCGTGACATATTGGTTGCGCATTTCACGGCTCACAAAGCGGATTTATCGGCGGACAGTCAAACGCGCCTGGAGCGTAATCCGCTGCGCATCTTGGATTCCAAAGACAAAACGGATCAGGAAATTTCGGCGGCGGTGTTACACAAATTAGCGGCTTCTGATTATTATACCCCCGTTGCTGATGCATTCTTCACGCAGGTGAAGCATGGGCTGGATGCCATGGGTATTGCGTATACGGTAAATCCACGTTTGGTACGTGGCCTGGATTACTATAACCATACCGTATTTGAATTCGTCACCGACGCGCTGGGTGCGCAGGGTACGGTGTTGGCCGGTGGGCGTTATGACGGGCTGGTGTCGCTCATGGGCGGGCCGGATACGCCGGGTGTGGGGTTTGCTGCAGGGCTTGAGCGTATGCTTGCGTTGATGGAGCATGCGCAAGCTATATTCCCGGTTGCGCCCAAGCCGGTAGCCATTGTGCCTATTGGCGAAGCGGCGGAAGTGGCGGCGTGGAAACTGGCGCAATCGCTGCGGCAGGCCAATATTGCGGTAGATATTTCTTACAAGGGAAATGCAGGCAAGCGGTTGAAACGGGCGGATAAAATAGGGGCAAGCCATGCCATTATGCTCGGAGACGACGAAATCGCCGCGGGAACGGTGACGCTGAAAGACTTGGCAAGCGGCGAACAAAAGGCTATTCCCATCGCTTCGTTAATCAATGAATTGAAATAGCAATGGCCTTTGAAGACAAGCTGGATAATCTCCTTGCGCGGCATGCCCAATTATCGGATGCGCTGGCTAAGCCGGATATTGGCGGGCAGGAATTTGCCAAATGCTCGAAAGAACTGTCGGATTTAGAACCGCTGGTGGAAAAAATCCGCGCACTGCGAAGCGCCGAGGCATCCGCCGCCGACACCCGCGCCATGCTGGCTGATCCGGATTTAGACCCGGAAATGAAAGTCATGGCGGAAGAAGAGCTTGCCGATATTGAAAAGCAATTGCCGGAGCTCATGCGTATCATGCAGCTGGCTTTGCTGCCCAAAGACGCCGCCGACGAGAAAAACGCCATCCTCGAAGTGCGCGCTGGCACAGGGGGTGATGAAGCGGCGCTGTTCGCCGCTGCGCTGTTTCGACTCTATCAGCGCTACTCTGCGTTGAAGGGGTGGAAGTTTGAAATTCTCTCCGTGTCCGATACGGGCCTTGGTGGATACAAAGAAGCCAGTGCGAACATCACGGGTACGGGCGTGTTCGCGCGGTTAAAATTTGAATCCGGTGTGCACCGCGTGCAGCGCGTACCTGCAACGGAAGGTTCGGGGCGTATTCATACTTCTGCGGCGACGGTGGCAGTGCTGCCGGAAGCGGAAGAGGTGGATATTAAAATTGAAGATAAAGACTTGCGTATCGACGTATTCCGCTCCTCCGGCCCCGGCGGGCAGAGTGTGAACACCACGGATTCGGCGGTGCGTATCGTGCATATTCCTACCGGCCTTATCGTGTCGCAGCAGGACGAAAAGTCGCAGCATAAAAATAAAGCCAAAGCCCTCAAAGTGCTGCGCTCACGCCTGTATGAAATGGAGCGCATGCGCATTGCTACTGAGCGCTCCAGCGCACGCAAAGAGCAAGTCGGCAGCGGCGACCGCAGCGAGCGCATCCGTACCTATAACTTCCCGCAAAGCCGCGTGACCGATCACCGCATCAATATGACCAAGCATAATATTGACGAAGTAATGAGCGGCGAGGGGTTGGATGAGTTCATCGATGCCTTGATTGTGCATGATGAAACGGAGCGGCTGGCCGATTTGGACTAAAATGAAATATACGCCTGTGATAAAAGGCATAATTAGCGAGAGCCTACAGCCATGCACACCGTAACCCATATCTGGCAAAGTGCTGCCGCAGTATTAAAACAATTTGATATTGATACACCGCTCTTGGATGCGCGGCTTTTGGTGCAACATGTGCTTGGCATCACGCGGGAGGAATTGCTGATGAATCCTAAGCGTGAAATGTCTGAGGCTGAACAGCAGGCATTTGAAGCGTTATTGGCACGCAGATTAGAACGTGAGCCGATGAGCCATATTTTAGGCAAACGGGAATTTTACGGGTTGGAGTTTAAAGTAACGGGGGATGTACTTACCCCACGCCCGGATTCGGAAACTGTGATAGATGCGGTATTGGAATGGGTGACCACCAACAAGCAGAAAAACAAAAAAGAAATCGTTCTCTACCCCTTGCTTTCGCCATTTCGTGTGCTGGATTTAGGCACCGGGAGCGGTTGTTTACTGCTTACCTTATTGCATAAGCTGACAAATGCGCATGGAATGGGGGTGGATATAAGCTCGCAGGCACTTGCAATCGCTCAGGAAAATGCAGAAAGCCTGAGTCTAACGGATCGGGTGGAATTCCAGGTAAGCAATTGGTGCGAAAAACTCACCGGTCAGTACCAAATTGTTGTTGCCAATCCGCCTTATATCGCTTCTAATGCCATCGCAGCGTTGATGCCGGAGGTGGCGCAATTTGACCCCCTATCGGCGCTAGACGGCGGGGCAGACGGCCTTGCTTGCTATCGTGATATTGCGTTGCAGCTTCCGCCTTACATGGCTGAAGATGCTATCCTCGCGGTGGAGATTGGTGCAGGTCAGGAAGTGGCCATTGCAGAAATTTTCAAAACGCAAGGATTCAGCGTGTTACGTTACGTGAACGATTTGGCAGGCATAATACGCTGCTTAGTAATGAATAGACAATAAAAGGCATGAATCCTCTATGAATATAAAACGCAGACATCCCGGCCATATGGGCGGTGGAATGAATCAAGGCGGCAATCACGGTGGGCATCGCAGCCGCCCGCAAGGGAAATATAACCCCAATTATAACTCGCAGCGCCCGCGCAAAAATTACCCGGCGATGCGCGAAAAATATTTGAATCAAGCACGCGACGCCATGAGCGCGGGCGACCGTGTGCTCGCCGAATATTACATGCAACACGCTGACCATTGCTACCGTATGCAAATGGAATTCCAGGCTGAGCGCGCGGCGCGTTACCCGCAACAGCAAAACAACACCCCGGAACATGCTCAGCAACAGCAAGAGCAGGAAAATCAGGAAGACAATAATGCTCCTATGGAAGATGAAGTGGATCTCTCCAGCAGCGGCAGCGTGCTTCCCGCCTTTATCACCGGCACCAGCACACCGTCCTCCTCCGAGCAAAAGCCCGTTCAGCAGAATTGGGAAGAAGAATAGTTCTCAACTTTGATGTAAGTGAATTTACGGTTTTTCTAGTACCGCATACATCCGGCCCAGGACGTCTACGTAGAGCTTCAGCGGAAGCATCTTTTCGTCGTTGCTGAACAGGATGTGCAGGGCCGGATTGTCTTTTTTCAGGCTCTTTAATTCTTTTTCCGTATACCCGGCGATGGGTTTGCGTTGCACCAGGCAATGCACCACTGGCAACTTCCCTTCCGGCCTGCGCAGCAATTCCTCGCCTTGCACGGTAAACGGCGTTTCCATCAGGCGGCGTCCATCAAACACGCTGAGGCTGAATTCGGTTTTATCGGCGGCGAGTGTGTGATGCAGGGCCTGACGTGCGGCAATCACGAAAGAGAGTGGGTCAAGCGATTGCTTTAATTGCTCAGCACTTGGCGGCGGACGGCGAACGGGGTCTTCCGGCGGCTCTACGATGGTTTCGCTGACAGTGCCCATGGGAGAATAAGTGATTTTTACCCGGCGCGGTTCGTCACGGGTGGTATAGTTGGTTTCATATATCGTTTTGCCGTTAGCCACTTCCAGGGTGGTCGTGCTTTTGTGGGGGGCAAATAGGGCGGCCAGGCCGGTGGAGCGGATAGTGGCTTCCATGCGCTGGATTTTTTCTTTTTCCTCGGCCTTGATGTCTAGTACGCCAAAGGGCAGGCCGTTCCAGTAAAATCCGTAATGTGCGCTAAAGGTGAAAGGGGCAAGTGCGGGTAATTCTTTTGCCTGAGCTGGAAAAAAAATCCAGGGCAAGAGACTTGTCAAGCAGCATACGGCACACCATATTCTACGCATAAGGAGATGATACCTATGGATTTTGAAAAATATACCGAAAAAGCCAAGTCTTTGCTGCAAACCGCACAAACCCTGGCTGCGCGTAATCATCATCAGCGTGTGCAGCCTGAGCATGTGCTGGCAGCACTGATGGATGATAAGGAAGGCCAGGCAGCGCGTTTAATTCGTGCCAGCGGCGGCGATAGCGCTACTGTAAGCGCGCGGCTGGAAGAAGCCTTGGCGGCCATTCCGCGCGTAGAAGGCAGTGGAGCGCAGCAGCTCTATATGGGGCCGGACACTGCGCGCGTGCTGGACAGTGCGCAGCAATTGGCAGAGAAGGCCGGTGATGAATATGTGACCATTGAGCGCATCTTGCAGGCACTGGCCGTGCAGGGCGTTGCCGCATTAAAGGCGGGTGGCGTTACGCCGCAAAAGCTGGAAGCGGCGATTCAAGCGGTACGCAAAGGCCGCGTGGCGGATTCGGCCAATGCCGAGGAAAGTTTTGAAGCGCTAAAAAAATACACCAAGGATTTCACCGTGCTGGCGGCAGAGGGGAAGCTTGACCCGGTAATCGGGCGTGACGATGAAATTCGCCGCACGATGCAGGTGTTGTCGCGGCGTACTAAAAATAACCCGGTGCTGATCGGCGAACCCGGGGTTGGGAAAACGGCGATTGTGGAAGGTTTGGCTTCACGTATTGTCGCCGGTGATGTGCCTGAGACATTGAAAAATGCCAAACTTTTGTCACTGGATTTGGGGGCGCTGATTGCTGGTGCGAAATTCCGTGGGGAATTTGAGGAGCGCCTCAAAGGCGTGCTATCGGAAATCGCCGCAAGCGAAGGGGACATTATTCTCTTCATCGACGAATTGCATAATCTGGTTGGCGCAGGCCGGGCAGAAGGTTC
>CAZGVV010000045.1:0-1840 GCA_964529155.1 uncultured Rickettsiales bacterium | reverse complement strand
GGCACGTGGAGAATTGCACTGCGTCGGCGCGACCACGCTGGATGAATACCGCAAATACATTGAAAAAGACGCAGCCCTGGCCCGCCGTTTTCAAGCCGTGTTTGTGTCCGAGCCAACCGTGGAAGATACGATTTCCATTTTGCGCGGCTTAAAAGAGAAATACGAATTGCACCATGGTATTCGCATTACGGATAGCGCCATTGTTGCGGCAGCAACGTTGTCGCACCGCTACATCAATGACCGGTTCTTGCCCGACAAAGCCATTGATTTGATCGATGAAGCCGGTGCCCGGTTGCGGATGGAAGTGGATAGCAAACCCGAAGCGCTGGATGAGTTGGATCGTCGGATTATCCAGCTCAAAATAGAGCGTGAAGCGTTGAAAAAAGAAATCGATGCGGCCTCGCGTGACCGGCTGGAGAAGCTGGCACAGGAGCTGGCTAATCTGGAAGAGCAATCCCTGGCGTTGACCAGCCGCTGGCAGGAAGAAAAATCCCGCCTGCAGGGTGCGCGCGTGCTGAAAGAAAAACTAGAAGCGGCGCGCCTCGAGCTGGACCAAGTAAAAGCACGCGGCGAATTAGCGCGGGCAGGGGAGCTGGCATACGGCGTCATTCCCGAGCTGGAACAAAAAGTCAAAGACGCCGAAACCCAGCAAGGCGACGGTCTTACCGCTGAGGCGGTGACTGAGCAGGACATTGCTTCTGTGATCTCGCGGTGGACCGGTATTCCAGTGGATAAAATGCTGGAAGGTGAAAAAGAAAAGCTGTTGCAGATGGAGGAAAATCTGCGCAAGCGCGTGATCGGTCAGGATGATGCGCTTGTTGCCGTTGCCTCTGCCGTGCGCCGCGCCCGTGCGGGGATTCAAGATAGTAACCGGCCTATCGGCTCGTTCCTGTTCCTTGGCCCGACAGGGGTGGGTAAAACTGAGCTTACCAAAGCATTGGCGGAATTCTTGTTTGATGATGAATCGGCCATGCTGCGGGTTGATATGTCGGAATATATGGAAAAACATGCCGTTTCCCGCCTGATCGGTGCGCCTCCGGGGTATGTGGGATATGATGAGGGTGGCTCACTCACCGAGTCCGTTCGCCGAAGGCCGTATCAGATTATCCTGTTTGACGAGGTAGAAAAAGCGCACCCGGATGTATTCAACATTCTGCTGCAAGTGCTGGATGACGGGCGGCTAACTGACGGCCAAGGGCGCACGGTGGATTTCCGCAACACACTCATTGTGTTGACTTCCAACCTCGGAGCAGAATTCCTCGCCGAAGCCAAAGGCGAAACAATTCCGCCCAAGGTGCGTGATGCAGTGATGGAAGAAGTAAAGCGTGCTTTCCGCCCTGAGTTTTTGAACCGCCTGGATGAGATCATCCTCTTCAACCGCCTGCAAAAATCGCAGATGCGGGCGATTGTGGAAATTCAACTCCAACGCCTGCGTGACCGTTTGGCTGAGCGCAAAATTACGCTCGTGCTGGATGACAAGGCGCTGGACTGGCTCGCCGACAAAGGATTTGACCCGGCCTATGGCGCGCGGCCATTGAAGCGGGTGATCCAGAAGGATTTGCAGAATACGCTGGCTGAGAAGCTGCTTGCGGGCGGGATATCGGATGGCAGTACGGTCAATGTCACGGCGTGGGAGGGCGGGTTAAATATCCGTGCGGCTGGCGATATTGAGTCTCCGGAAAAAGTTAAAAAGACTAAGAATTAGGCTGATATGCGAAAAAAGAAAAGGAAGGAGCATTTGGTGGCGCTCCTTCCTTTCGCAATCACTTGCATATGGTATTAATTATGCCTAATATTGAGGCCCACTTCCTGAGGCTGGGTAGCAAAGTGGTAATGCACG
>CAZGVV010000044.1:233-18517 GCA_964529155.1 uncultured Rickettsiales bacterium | reverse complement strand
CTTGCTGGCCCAGGCCGTGCCGTAGATGCGCTGGAGCATCTCATTGCGGTGGTCGCCGCGCCAATAGGCCCCGGCTACTTTAAGCAGCTTGAAATGCTGGATTTTGCCGGTGCTCGGGCTGTGTGGCCCGCGGCATAAATCAATGAATTCGCCCTGGCGGTATAAGGTAATGGTTTGGTCGGCGGGGATAGAGGCGATGATCTCGGCTTTGTAATGCTCACCAATGCCATTGAAGAACGTCACCGCGTCATCACGCGCCCATTCTTCCCGCGTTACCGGCTCATCGCGCCCGGAAATTTCGCGCATACGTGTTTCGATCAGGGCGAGGTCGTCGGGCGTAAACGGTGTCTTGCGGGCGAAATCGTAGTAAAACCCATGTTCAATGGCCGGGCCGATGGTTACTTGCGTATCGGGAAACAATTCTTTTACCGCTTCGGCCATTAAATGCGCCGTATCGTGGCGCAGCAGCTCCAGCCCCGCCTCACTGTCGGCGGTGACGATTTCAATGCGGGCGTCAGTGGCAAGTGGGCGGGTAAGGTCGAGTAATTCGCCGTTTACTCGAATGGCAAGCGCGGCTTTGGCTAGGCCCTTGCCGATGCTCTCGGCAATAGCCTGCCCGGTGACCGGCATATCAAAACTGCGTACTGAACCGTCCGGAAGCGTAAAATGAGGCATGATTACCGCGCGCAATCCTTCAGCGAAAGGGTCGTTGTATAGATTTCGCTAATGCCACGTTTTTTTAACATCCCGAATTGGGCGCAATTATTCACCACACCGGCATAGATAGGCACGCCTGCGTCTTTCAAGCCTTTGACCAAAGCATCGTCCCGCATGGCCCGGCCGCCGGGAATGGCCACGGCATATGGCTTTAATTGCTGAATCATATTGCGAAATCCGCCGAGTGCCGGGGGGTGAGGCGGGTTTGACGCCGCAAAAATAGCACGCGCATAGCCCATGTTCCGCACCGCCCGGTAGGTTTGCGGCGTATAGACTTGAGGAATGATCTGGCTGGCAAAGCTTGGCAGCGCGGCCTTCAGTGCTTGGAAATCATTTAAAGGATGCGGCGTGCGCAGATCCGCAACCAGGCTGGCGTCCGGGTGCTGCTTGCGCCAGCCGAGGAACGTATCCAGCGTGCAGGGCCGCAATTCCTCCGCCACGGGTAATGACGTGAATTCAGAAAGCGTCATCGGGCGTGAAGGGGTAGCAGGCTGATAATGAGTGAAGATACGCCGTGGAGCGGCCTGCCAATTGGCAATACAGACCAGAACATTATCCTCAGTCAGGCGAAAGGGCACGTTAAAGGTGCGAAATCCATTTTCATACGCTGCATCAAACGCCTGTAGGCTATTGCTGGCCGGTATGTTGTGGAGCACACCGCCTTCTACCAGCACGCGCGGAATGGTTGAATGCGAGGGACGAAAAATCAGCGTCGCCACTGCGGCAATAACCGCAAGCAATACTGCCAGTGCGAGGGCCTGCTTTTGCCAGAGGGGAAAGCGCTTACGTATCATGGCTATGATTCTTAGCAGAAAAAATGCAGCGGGAAAAGTGCTTTAATAGCTTCGCATCTCCGGCGGCATAGGCGGCATATTAACCGGTGAGCGCACCGCGCGCTGGGCGAGACGGGCCGTTCCGTCTGGATGCACCCAGGCCAGAGTATGGTGCAGCCAGTGTGCGTCATCGCGTTCGGGGAAATCCCGTCGCCAGTGGGCGCCACGGCTTTCCTCGCGTGCATGGGCACTTGCAAGCGTTGCAACCGCCTGGCGCAGCAGATTATCCACTTCGATCGCCGCAATCAGGCTGTTGTTCCAAATCAGGCTGCGGTCTGGCATGCGTAAATCTTGGTGCAATGCGCTCCATAACGCATGAAGTTCTGCGATCCCTTCGCTAAGCAATGGCCCATCGCGAAAAATGGCGGCATGACGCTGCGTGACCGCTTGCATGCGGTGGCGAATGTCGGCGGCAGGAGTAGCGCCTGTTGCATGGCGTAGTCGGTCCAGATGGCCAAAGGACGGTTCTAGTGCCGAAAGTGGTAACGAAACATGCGGGGTATGGGGTTTTAATTCCGCCGCGCAGCGCTCGCCAACCGCGTGTCCAAAGACCACCAAATCCAGCAGTGAATTGCAGCCCAGCCGGTTTGCGCCATGTACAGAATTGCACGCTGCCTCGCCGATGACAAACAAGCCCGGAACTGCCTGTTCTGCGCCTGAGGCATCCAGGGTGATAATGTGGCTTGCGGCGTTGCTGGCTATTCCGCCCATAGTGTAATGCACGGCCGGCAGCACGGGAATCGGTTCGCGCGTGGCGTCAAGGCCTGCGAAGGTGCGGGAAATATCCAGTACGGCTGGCAGTTTTTCACGCAGCATCGTGGCGTCTAAATGGTCGAGGCACAGATGCAAATGGTCGCGCTTGGGCCCGCAGCCGCGCCCTTCCTGAATCTCCATCGCCATGGCGCGGGCGATTACGTCGCGTGATGCCAGCTCAAGTGAGGTTGGGGCATAACGCTGCATGAACCGCTCGCCCTGATTGTTGCGCAAATACGCGCCTTCGCCACGCGCGCCTTCAGTAATTAAAATGCCTGTACCGTAAAGGCTGGTGGGGTGGAACTGCACGAACTCCATGTCCTGGAGTGGCAGTCCCGCCCGCAGGATCATGCCGCCGCCGTCACCGGTGCAGATAGAAGAAGCGGTAGTCGAAGCCCAGGCCTGGCCATATCCGCCGGTGGCTACAATGGTGCGGTGGGCACGAAACAGGTTCAGTGCGCCACTCTCCAGCTCCCAGGCCAGTACACCGGCACAGGCGCCGCCCGGTTCAAAGGCCAGATCCAGCGCGATGCATTCCACGGCGAAATGCACGCCGCGCTTAACAGCCAGCGCATAGAGCGTATGCAGCAGGGAGTGGCCTGTGCGGTCAGCTACGGCGCAGGCACGGTAGGCCGCGCCACCATGCCCGAATTCTGTGCTTTGGCCGCCATATGCGCGCTGGTAAATATGCCCGGCGCCGTCTCGGGTGAAGGGCATGCCGAGATGTTCCAGTTCAACAATGGCGTGTGGCGCGCGTTCGCACATAAATGCCACGGCGTCCTGGTCGGACAGCCAATCGCCACCGCGAATGGTGTCATACATATGCCATTCCCAACGGTCCGGCAGGCGGTTACCCAGCGCTGCGTTAATGCCGCCTTGTGCCGCCACCGTATGGCTACGGGTTGGCGGTACTTTGGAGAGGCAGATAACGGAAAGTCCCGCCGCCGCTGCCGTGCATGCCGCCCGCAACCCCGCGCCGCCCGCGCCGATGACGGCAACGTCGTAGTAATGCGATTCGGGAGCATACGCCATGAAACTCGTGGGGGTTGCAGGTTATAAATTACTAGCTTATTACTAGACACATGATTTTCCAACCGATTATTGATGCCGCTTTGGCTGAGGATATTGGCAGCGGCGACGTGACCACCCAAGCCTTAGTGCCGCCGAATATGGAAGCGCGGCTGATGTTTAACGCCCGTGAGCCCTTAATCATGGCGGGCGGCGAGGTGGCAGCACAGGTGTTTCACACGTTAAATCCATCGGTTGACGTAAAATTATTGGTGCATGAGGGGGAGGCTGCGGCCGCTGGAACCGCGTTGCTTGTGGCCGAAGGAAACGCCCGCACCCTGCTGACCGCCGAGCGCGTGGCGCTCAATCTGTTGCAGCGGGCCTGCAGTGTGGCAACGATTACCCAGTGCTATGTGGATGCAGTGGCCGGAACAGGGGCCGTGATTTTGGACACGCGCAAAACCATGCCGGGGTTACGGGTGCTCGATAAATATGCCGTAACCTGCGGGCATGGGCAGAACCATCGGTTTGGATTGTACAGTATGGTGCTGATAAAAGATAACCACATTGGGCTCATGGACAGCACCCGCCGCTTGGCTGACGTGGTAGCCCAAGCGCGCAATTACATAGAAAAACTTCCGGACCCCGTGCCTATCGTAATTGAGTGCGACACGCTGGAGCAGGTACAACAAGCCCTTGAGGCCAGCCCCTCGCGCATTTTGCTGGACAATATGACCCTTGAAGCCTTACGCGCCGCAGTAAAAATGGCAAACGGGCGCATTGCATTGGAAGCCAGCGGCGGTGTATCGCTTGAAACCGTGCGGGCGATTGCCGAAACCGGTGTGGATTATATTTCTGTGGGCCGTATTACCCATTCTGCCCCAAGCGTAGATATTGGCGCGGATATCAGCCTGCACTAACCTCTTTCATGCTTATTCCCACAGGGAATAACTATAGAAAGCGGGTGTTGAAAATTACTGCGGAAAATGCATCCCCTTCATACCGCCCATGGCTTTCATCATTCCCTTCATACCGCCCATTTTCTTCATTTTTTTCATCATATCCGCCATTTGCTGATGCGATTTAAGCAGGCGGTTAATGTCTTGCACCTGCACGCCAGCACCTTTGGCGATGCGGGCGCGGCGCGAGCCGTTGATAAGCTTGGGGTATTGGCGCTCCTGCTTGGTCATGGAAAGGATGATGGCTTCCTGGCGGGCCATCATGCCGTCATCCACCGGCGCGTTTTTCATGGCATCTTTCAGCTGACCCATGCCGGGCAGCATGCCAAGCATGGAAGAAATCCCGCCCATTTTCTTCATTTTACGCAGGGAATCCAGCAGATCGTTCATATCGAACACGCCGGATTGCAGGCGCGCGGCCATGGCGGCGGCTTCGTCCTGGCTTACGGCTTCAGCGGCGCGCTCGACCAGCGATACCACGTCACCCATATCCAAAATACGCCCGGCAATGCGCTCGGGGTGAAATTCTTCCAGCGCGCTCAGCTTTTCGCCGACGCCGACGAATTTAATCGCGCAGCCGGTAATCCGGCGCATGGAAAGCGCGGCTCCGCCACGGCCGTCGCCGTCAATACGGGTAAGAACAATACCGGTAATACCGATCTTATCCTGAAAATTCCGGGCGATGTTGACGGCGTCTTGCCCGGTCAGGCTATCGGCAACTAATAAGGTTTCAACAGGGTTTGCCGCCGCTTTCACCGCCGCCAGCTCATCCATCAGGGTGTCGTCAATGTGCAGACGTCCTGCGGTGTCCAGCAACAATACATCATACCCGCCGAGCCGTGCTTCTTTCAATGCGCGCGCGGTAATAACCAGCGGCTGCTCGCCTGCGACAACAGGCAAGGAATCCACGCCTGCGCTGTTGGCGGCAATGGCGAGCTGTTCCTGCGCCGCCGGGCGGTAAATATCAAGGCTTGCTACCAGCACCTTCTTGTTTTGCTTGTTTTTAAGGCGCAGCGCTAATTTTGCCGTAGTGGTTGTTTTGCCTGACCCCTGCAAGCCGCACATGAGAATAACCGCCGGCGCGGCTATGGCCAGATCCAGGTTTGCTGTCTCTGAGCCGAGCAACTCCACCAGATGGTCATGCACCAGCTTGATAATCATTTGCGCAGGGTTCACGCTTTTAATAACTTCAGCGCCGACCGCTTTCTCTTTGAGCGAGGCAATAAATTCCTTTACCACCGGCAGCGCGACGTCTGCTTCCAGCAATGCCAGGCGCACTTCACGGGCAATGGCGTCTACATCGGCCTCCGTAATCAAGCCGCGTCCGCGCCAGCGGCCGACAATTCCGGTGAGTTTTTGTGAAAGAGAGGTAAACATGGCTCTCTACATAGACTTTTCGCAGAACTGTTTCAAGGCCGCTGGATATAATGCATGTTCAGCACTATGAATGCGCTCCGCCAGCGTATCTTGCGTATCGTCCGGCAGCACTGGCACCGGCATTTGCGCCAGGATTGGGCCGGCATCCATTTCTTCGGTCACGATATGCACAGTAACGCCTGTTTCCTGCACGCGGGCAGCCAGGGCGTCAGCAATGGCATGACCGCCTTTAAACGCCGGAAGCAGGGAGGGATGAATATTAAGCAGCTTTCCTGCCCATATGCCAACAAACCACGGCGACAGCAAGCGCATGAATCCGGCCAGGCACACCAGTTTTGCGCCTGAATCGGTAAGCACCGCATGTAACGCACGGTCATAGCTTTCCCGATCGGCATAAGCTTTGTGTGACAGAACATGCGCCGGAATGCCTGCGGCACGGGCGCGTTGAAGCCCATAGGCATCGGCTTTATTGGAAATAACGCAGACGATATGGGCAGGATATGCTGGGTGAATGGTTGCATCAATCAACGCTTGCAGATTAGTGCCATTGCCAGAAATCAGCACTGCGACGGGTTTTTTCATGCACACACCCTTTTACGCATGCACCACCACGGCCTCGCCTTTGCGCGAACGAATTTCGCCCAGATGAAATACGCGCTCGCCCTGCGATTCCAGTAAGGCGGCAATAGCGCCCGCCTGATCGGCTTTGACCGCCAGTACCATGCCGATGCCACAATTAAACACGCGCAGCATCTCGGTTTCCTGCACATGGCCGGTTTCCTGCAGCCAGGTAAATACCGGGGGGCGGTCCCAGCCGTCTTGCTGAATATAGGCCGCTAAGTGGTCGGGCAATACGCGTGGGATGTTTTCGATCAATCCACCACCGGTAATGTGCGCACAGGCATTTACTCCGCCGGTGCGAATGGCGGCCAGTACGCTTTTTACGTAAATACGCGTAGGGGTAAGCAGTGCCTGTGCCAGTTGTGTGCCATGGGCAAAGGGCGCTTCGGCGGTCCAGGCCAGGCCGCTTTTTTCAACAATATGACGCACCAGCGAATAACCATTGGAATGTACACCCGTAGATGCCAGTCCGAGCAATACATCGCCTTCGGCTACGGCGTGCGGCAGAAGCTGGTCGCGTTCGGCGGCGCCTACGGCAAAGCCGGCCAAGTCGTAATCGCCGGGGGCATACATGCCGGGCATCTCCGCTGTTTCCCCGCCGACCAGCGCACAACCGGCTTGCGTGCAGCCTTCAGCAATGCCTGTGATGACTGCAGATGCCACGTCAACACTCAGCGAGCCGGTGGCGAAATAATCGAGGAAAAAAAGTGGCTCAGCGCCTTGCGCCAATAAATCATTCACGCACATGGCAACCAGGTCAATGCCAATGGTGGCGTGTTGGCCGGTAGCTTGAGCGATTTTGAGTTTCGTGCCTACGCCGTCCGTGGTGGAAACCAGCACGGGATCAGAGAATCCGGCGGCTTTCAAATCAAATAACGCACCGAAACCGCCAATGCCTCCCATCACACCGGCGCGTCCAGTTGCTTTTGCTAAGGGTTTTATGCGTGAAACCAGGGCGTTACCTGCATCAATATCCACGCCTGCTGCACGGTATGTTGAGCCTTCATTCATGTTGCTAACCTCTTTAGAAAACGATATGAATCAGGGAATTTAAAGCGAGTGCGCTGGAAAAGCAACGCCATGTTCCGTTTGTCACTGTATTTTCTGCTTTTCGTCCTTATGTCGCCAGGCCTTGCGCTGGCGCAAAGCGCATTGCTGACCAGTGACGTGGCGGTCGATCTGGCGGGAGCAGATGCCGAGACTGCCCGTACTAAAGCCATGGAAGAAGCGCAAATACAAGGGTTTGCTAATCTTCTGGACCGTCTGGCCCCTGATCAGAAAAAGGACATTTTACTGGAAGCAACCGTCAAGCAAATCGTCGCTTTGGTGCGTGGCGTGCAGGTATTGGAAGAAAAATTTAACGGCAGTCATTACCGGGCAACCCTGCGGGTAAGCTATGACGCATTGTCAGTGAACACCTTGATCAGCCAGCGGGCGCCAGTAAATGGTGTGCCTGCGGTAGCCAAGCGCTCCTCGTCTATTCTGGTCATTCCGGTTTATAGCGAAGGAGCTGGCGCCTTGTTGTGGGAAAAGGATAATCCCTGGCTTAGTACCTGGCAACGCCTGTCGTTGCAGGCTGGTAATGGGATGATCGTCACTCCTTATGGGGATGCTGAAGACAGCGCCCGCCTTAATGCCAGCGCTGCGGAAACCAATGCCTATGAAGCATTCGGGCCGCTGCTTGGGCGCTATGGGGCTGCGGAATTATCGGTGCTTAAAGTGACCTATATCGCAGAACCACAGCCGATGATTACGGTGACGCAGCGAAGCATCGGGGCAAATCATAGCGATACGCAAACCATGGAATACCGCGCGGATCTGCAGGAAAATAGGGATGCACTGCTTGAGCGTGCCGCCCGGGAATTAACATTGCAATTGACGCGTCAGCATGAAGGATTGCTGGAGCGGCGCGCCGCAGAAGGAAGCAATGGCGGACGCCAGCTGATCATCATTCCCATCGGCACCTTGTCGAGCTGGACCAAAGTGAAGCAGAAATTACAAGCGATGCCGGTGGTAAATAAAGTGGAATTACGCGCTATTACCAATGATCAGGTGGATGCCTTTATTTCCTATAAAGGCACGCCCGAAGCCTTGGAGAGCTCGCTGAATGCCTCTAAATTTTCCGTGCAAAAAGCCAATCACTATTGGGTAATTTCACAATGACCGATTTTTCTTTCCGCAATCCGACAGGCCGCAATATGGCGTGGTTGGCGCTGGTAGTTGTATTTTTCTGCTTTATTTATGAAATCCGTGCGGTGCTTCCGCCGTTTGTAATAGGTATTCTCGCTGCCTATTTTCTGGATCCGGCGGCAGAGCGCTTAGAGCGCGAAGGCTGGCCGCGCGGGGTGGCTGCGGCGATCATTATCGCGCTGTTTTTTGCCGTGATGTGCGTAGGCTTGCTGTTTATCGTGCCTGCGATTGCTCATCAGGCCATGGAATTGCTTAATGCATTTCCCGGTTATATCGCCGAGATGGAAACGCAGTATGGTGAGCAAGTGCAACATTGGCTTGGTTATTTAGCTCCAGACCAGGCCGAGGCCCTGAAAAGCGCGGCAGGCGATACGGCGCAGAGCATGCTTAAAGTTGCCGGGACCATGTTGGCGGGCGTGCTGGTTTCTGGCATTGCGATGTTGAATCTGCTGGCGTTGCTGCTCATTACGCCGCTGGTGGCATTTTATTTCTTGCGGGATTGGCGCGTGGTTATGGCGCGGCTGGATCATCTCTTGCCGCTTGCCTCCGCTGATGCCATCCGTGAGCAAGCGCGTCAAATTGATCGCACGCTTGCCGGATTTATTCGTGGACAACTTAATGTCTGCTTTATCCTGGCGGTGTATTATGGGCTCATGCTCTCCATCGTAGGCCTTAAATTCGGACTGGTGATCGGTATTGCTACGGGCGTATTGATGATTCTGCCATTTATCGGCGCGCTTTCCATGGCGCTGCTGGCTTTTACCATTGGACTGATCCAGTTTGGCATGACGTCGCATTTTTTCATGATCCTTGGTGTCTACGCAGTCGGGCAATTCATGGAGAGCTATTTCCTGACGCCCCGCTTAGTAGGGGAGCGCGTAGGCTTGCATCCGTTATGGATTATCTTTGGCATGCTTGCCGGGGGGGCATTGTTCGGGTTTGCCGGAGTATTGCTGGCGGTTCCGGCGACTGCGGTTATCGGCGTATTAATTCGCTTTGCCATAGATCGCTACCTGGCTAGCCCGCTATACCAGGAGTCGTGAGTATGGCGCGGCAGCTTACCCTCTCCTTTGAAGCGCTGCCGCACTATGCGCAGGAGGATTTTTTTGTCTCCAACGCCAACCGTACTGCTTATGATTGGGTAATGGCGTGGCCGCATTGGGACAGCTATGCATTGCTGCTTACCGGGCCGGAAGGTAGCGGAAAAACCCATTTAGCTGCGGTATGGTGCGCTCACGCCAAGGCAATTCAATTACCGCCGCAGCGTTTAGGACAGGTGCCTTCGGATATACTCATGGGCAATGCCCGCGCTGCCTGCATCGATGCTATTGACGCTGTAGAAAATGAAGAAGGGTTGTTTCATTTACTGAATTTCGCCAAAGAACAGCAGCGTTCTCTGCTACTGGTCGCGCCTGCGCAAATGGAATTACTCACTACGCCGGATCTGCGCTCACGCTTAAATGCCCTTCCTCATGCCACACTTACTGTGCCGGATGACGCATTATTAGCCGCTGTGCTGGGGAAGCAGTTTGCGGATCGCCAATTAACGGTTGCGCCGGCAATACTGGATTTCTTGGCGGCCCGCATGGAGCGTTCTTTCGTTGCCTGTGCGCGTATGGTGGATGCATTGGATCAGGCCGCATTGGCGGAAGGCCGGGCAATCACCCTGCCGCTGGCCCGTCATGTGCTGGAGACGATGTAATGCCCAGCATGGTCGATAACAGCAAGGCGGCACAGACGCTAGCGCTCACCCGCCTTAGTCATTTGGAAATTGCTATTCTGGATTATGATATTAACGCTGCCCAGCTCACCCGCAAGGCGCTCTCCACCATTGGTATTACCCATACCTATTTATTCCGCAATTCGGAAGCGGCGGTGGCGCATTTACAGCAAAAGCCGGTGGATATTTTGATTCTGGCCTATGAAAGCCGCCCGGAAAATGGCATTCAGATCGTGCGTTATTTGCGTTCGTCTGGATCGCCTGCCCGCACCTTGCCGATTTTGTTCACCACTACGGTTGATACGCCAGAATGTCTGGAAAACGCCCGTGATGCCGGTATTAATGAATTTATTGTAAAGCCGTTTAACATACGCGTATTGCTTGAGCGCTTAACCGCCATGCTCGATCAGCCGCGGGATTTTATCGTAACACATACCTATGCCGGGCCTGACCGCAGGCGCAGCAAAATTGCCCAGCCGCCCGGAGGCGTGGAGCGAAGAGGGGTGGGCGGGCCGGAGATGCAGCCTGTTCCTATTTATAAAGAAATGCTCGGTGAGGTGTTTTTAGACTCAAGGCCGCGGATTGTGCGTGCAGATTTTGGTCTTAAGCAAAAAATGGAATCGGCCATGATGCGCATGGCAGGCATGGAAAATTTGCTGCCGCAATCGGAAGCCACACGCATGGAGGGTGATTTCCTGCAGTGGATGCTCACGGATTTGGATGCCATACGCCGCTCTATCAAGCTGTTGGAAAGTAATCCGAGTAATTTGCGTGTGTGTATAGAAACTATTTGTAAAGCAACGATTAATTTACGCAGCCGGGCGTTGCCGTCTGGCTATACGCTGGCCGCCCGGGTAGCGATTGCGCTGCATGATTTCTGCCAAAAATACTTTAATATTAACAATCAAAACCATTTTATTGTGATCGCCAAACACGTGGAAACCCTTCAGGCTATTTTTACCCACCGCCTGACCGGAGAAGACAATCCAATTGCCCGGGAACTGGTGAATGAATTGCATGTGCTGGCGCAAAAATATAGTTAATAATTTAACGATATTTTTCACTTTTGTAAGAAAAGTGTATAAATGTACTAACGTGCCTGCGAGCAATTTATTTCTTCTCTGAGCGCAGTTTTGCCCAGTAATCCATGCGTTTCTTAACTTCGCGCTCAAACCCGCGCTCCACCGGTGTGTAATAATAGCGGCGCTCCAGGCCGTCGGGGAAATAGTTCTGGCCGGAAAATGCTTCTTCCGTGCCGTGGTCGTATTCATACCCTTTACTGTAGCCCAATTGTTTCATCAGCTTGGTGGGTGCATTTAATATATGCATCGGTGGCATGAGCGAGCCGGTGCTGGCGGCATCGCGCTTGGCTTGCCCGTAGGCAACATAAGCAGCATTGGATTTAGGCGCGGTAGCCAAATACAGCACCGCCTGTGCGATGGCCAGTTCCCCTTCCGGTGAGCCCAAAAAATCATAGGTATCTTTTGCGGCCAGCGCGTGCTGCAGCGCTTCAGGGTCAGCCAGTCCAATATCCTCGACCGCGAAGCGTATCATGCGGCGGATGATATAAAGCGGGTCTTCGCCGCCCTCCAGCATGCGGCACAGCCAATACAGCGCGGCGTCGGCATCAGACCCACGCAGGCTTTTATGCAGTGCGCTGATGAGGTTATAATGTGCTTCCTGTTTTTTGTCATACAGCGGTGCACGTTTCTGCAGGAATTTCCCCAGTGCCTGTGCATCCAGCGATGCTCCCTTATGATCAAACAACAGCCCGCAGAAATTCAGCAGCGCCCGCCCGTCGCCGTCGGCCATGGCGATCAGCCGTTCCCGCGCGTCGTCGGTCAGTGGCAGGGGCTGGGCGACATGGTGCTCTGCGCGTTTTAGCAGCGCTTCCAGTGCCGCGTCATCCAACCGTTTCAGCACCACCACATGCATGCGTGAAAGTAGCGCGGCGTTGAGTTCAAACGACGGATTCTCCGTTGTTGCGCCAATGAGCAGCACGGTGCCGTCTTCTACATGCGGTAACAGCACGTCTTGCTGCGCCCGGTTGAAGCGGTGGATTTCATCGACAAACAGCAGCGTGCAATGCCCCTGTGCACGGATGGCTTTGGCGCGGGCGAAAATGGTTTTTAATTCCGCCACCCCAGCCGCCACCGCTGATACCGTCTCCAGTGCACAGCCCGACTCCCGGGCGATCAAGCGGGCGAGGGTGGTTTTCCCGCATCCCGGTGGCCCCCACAGCAATAACGAGGCAAAATGCCCGCTTTCCCGCATGCGGCCAATGATTCCTTCCGGTCCAAGCGCGTCCTCTTGGCCGATAATGTCATCGAGGGTTTGTGGCCGAAGCTGATCCGCCAAAGGAGCAGGCGGGCCGAGCTTATCGAATAAGTCGGCGCTCATGCGCTGCGTGCAACTAAGAATACACCCCCGATAATCAGCATGATACCGCCCAAGCGCAGCAGCGTTACCTGCTCACCGAGCATAAAACACGCCGCCAGCGCGGTTAAAATATAGCCAAGGCTCGACATCGGGTAGGCGAAGCTCACGTCGGAGCGTGATAATACCATCATCCACACCACTACACTTCCCACATAACAGCACAAACCGAGCAGAATCTGCCAGTTAGTGGCTATTTTCCAGCCGATCGGCCAGATATTTTCCATCACAAAATCAAAATGCCCGATACGGGCCATGCCCATTTTCAGCAGCAGTTGCGCCGCCACATTAATGCAGACGGCCAGTAAGATAAGCAGATACACAGGGGTCATTGCGCGTTCCATAAGCAATCCTTGAAGCCAACGCTTCCTTAAAGCCTGAGACTATGCCATAACGCCCCCCTATGAAACTGCTTTTTTTAGGCGATATTGTCGGTCGTTCCGGGCGTGATGCGGTGGTGAAGCATTTGCCGCGCTTGAAAACGGAATACGCGATTGATTTTGCCATTGTCAATGGCGATAACGCGGCGGGCGGCTTTGGCATTACACCTCAGATGGTGCGGGATTTGCTCGCGGCAGGGGCGGATGTGGTTACCGCTGGCGATCATGTGTGGGACCAAAAAGATCTGCCGCCATTTCTGGCGCAGGAAAAACGGCTGCTGCGTCCCGCAAACTTTCCTGATAGCGCGCCGGGTGCAGGCCATGGGGTATATACTACCGCGTCAGGCAAAAAAATAGTCGTGCTGCATTTGCTCGGTCAGGTATTCCACAAAGAACACGCCGCATGCCCATTTGCCACCGCCGACAGCGTGCTTGCGCCTTACCGGCTGGGGGCGGGGGTGCAGGCGATTTTTGTTGATTTCCATGCCGAAGCCACCAGCGAGAAAAATGCAATGGGCCATTATCTGGACGGACGGGTCAGCGCCGTCATCGGCAGCCATACCCATGTACCTACTGCCGACACCCGTATTTTCCCCAAAGGCACTGCCTACCAAACCGATGCCGGTATGTGCGGGGATTATAACTCCGTCATCGGCTTCGCGCCCGAAGGCCCGCTCAAGCGCTTCCTCACCAAAATCCCCAAAGCCAAAATGGAACCGGCCGAAGGTGAAGGCAGCGTCTGTGGCGTAGTGGTGGAAACGGACGATGCAACGGGACTGGCGCGGGGGATTGTAGCGCTAGGACTCAAGAGCTAACGTTGGCGTTTATTATTATTAGACAAATTAGGTCTCTCCACAGTGGGTTGCGGAGCATTAATAAGCCTATCTATTTCGTCTTTATGATTGGCTACCAAAGACTCTAGGCTGGTATCTTTGCTTTCTTCTTCATAACCCAATTTTCCTACGCTTGATACATATGAATTTTCGGCTAAAGACACTATGTCCTTAAGAGTCGCTATAAAATGTTCCTGTGTGTAGTCCTCACCCTTTGTGATATATCTAATAGTGTCAACCGCTTCTACGTGGGCAATTATAGTTTTAAGTGTGTTGTGAGTATACGCCGAATAATCGTCTGTTTTGTGATCCATAAAAAACGCATCATACAGGTTTTTCTCCCTCTGAAGAGAGTTACATATATGTAAACCGTTTTTTTCTAATGTTTCCTTTGTTTCATGTAAATCATTCAGAAACTTTTTGCTTACTACAGGCTTGAATTCTTCTGTCATATCAATGTTTCCCAATAAAATCCACAATCACCGGCACCACATGGTCGCGGAATTTGCGGCCATTGAAGATGCCATAATGTCCCACACCCGGCTGCACATAATGATGGCGCATGTCCGTGGTTAAACTTCTGCACAACGTTTGTGCCGCTTCGGTCTGGCCGACGCCGGAGATATCATCCAGCTCACCTTCCAGCGTGAGTAGTGCGGTTTTGGTGATGGCTTCGGGTTTTACTAAATCGCCGTCATAGATAAACTCACCGCGTGGCAGCAGGAAGCGTTGGAATACCTGGTCGATACTGTCTAAGTAAAATTCGGCGGGCAGATCGGCGACCGATAGATACTCATCATAAAACTTACGGTGAGAAGCGGCGGAATCGCCGTCACCCTGGACTAAATGCTTGAATAAATCGACGTGCGCGTCGATGTGGCGCTCTAAATTCAGGCTCATAAAGCTCGCAAGCTGCATGAATCCCGGGTAGACCTTGCGCATGAATCCCGGATAATTAAACGGTACGCGTGTAATCATGCGCGATTCAAACCATTGCATGCTGTGCTCGCCCGCCATTAAATTCACCTTGGTCGGATTCACCCGTGCATCCACCGGCCCGCCGATCAGTGTCATCGAAGCGGGGGCGTCTTTGTCGCCCGCTTCGTTCATTACACTGGCAGCAATCAATACCGGGACAGAGGGCTGGCACACGGCCATCACATGCAACTCTGGAGCCAGAGTTTTCATGTAATGAATGGTATAGGCAATGTAGTCTGACAACGCGAACTGCCCTTCATCGGTGGGCACGTTGCGGGCGTCCTGCCAGTCGGTGATGTACATATCGGCAAACGGCAGTAATGCTTCTACCGTCCCGCGCAGCAGGGTTGCGTGGTGGCCGGACATCGGCGCAACCAGCAGTAATTTCGGCTGGGTAACAGACTTGGCTTTGCGAAAATGCAGCAAGCGGCAAAATGGATTTTCTTCCACCACTTCTTCGATGATATCCACCTGCTTGCCATTTACCAGTGTATGGGTAATTCCAAATTCCGGCTTGGCATAACGGGTGGTGATGCGTTCTACCACTTCAGCGGCGGCAGCGATGCTGCGGCCAAAACCTGTATACGCAAACGGGCTGAAGGGATTGCTATGCCAATGTTTGGCTGCACCCGCAAATGCACGCAAAGGTCCGATCGCTGCGTAGTGCAGCTCATGGAACTGGTAAAGCGGATTTTCCCGGAAATGCATGGTTCGACTGTACCCTTCGAGAAATAAAAGAATTATAATGAATTATGCGCTTTCGGTATAAATAAACCGTTAATTTGCCTTGATTTATAAGGCGATATAAAAATATATCCATTATTTTCAATGGATTACTAGTAGGTGCAAAATGCCGCTTTCGCCTATTTGCTTATAAAATGGGCGCTTAATAACCCATCATAATCCGGTCAACCAGCTGGCCAATCGTCGGGATAAAGCCGCCGGAATAGTACGGGTCGCCGGCAAAGCGGAACGCGGCGTGACCGGAGAACATTAATTGTTGATCCACCGGTGCGCCATGAGCGATGTCTTGCAGGGTTTTCTGAATGCAGAAGCTGCGCGGGTCCGCTTTTTTGCCGGTGGTGTAATCGTCGCGGTCTTTCCAATTGGAAAAGCGGCAATGGCTTAAGCAGCCCATGCACTCAATCTGATCGACCACGATATGCTTGGCGCGCTCCGGTGTCACAAAAATAAGCGTAGAGTCCGGCGTTTTCATCGCTTCGCTAAATCCGGCTTCTACAAAGGCATTGGCGCGTTGCCATTCATGCGCTTGTAAATAGACCGGGCGTCCGCGTGCACCCACGGCGAAAGCTTCCGAGAAGTCACCCTCCGGCATTGAGCGATATTCCATTTGCCGCTCGCCACGGCCACGGAGTTCTTGAATAAATTTATTATTGACGGCAGACGAATAAAAGCCGGTGGGGCTGAAATTGTTCAGAAACACGTCGCCTTCTTCCAGCGTCAGCAATTTGCGCTTCCACTCTTCCGAGACCGGGCTTTCTTGCGTCACGATTGGCCGTGTGCCGAATTGGAATGCAATGGCGCCGATGTCAGGGTTATCCAGCCAGTTTTCCCATTCGCTTAAATGCCATACACCACCTGCCATAATAATCGGCACGTTTTGCAGGCCGAATCCATTCATCACCTTGCGCAACTCGACTACGCGGGCATACGGACTTTGCGGTTCATCGGGATGCTCGTTATTAGAAAGGCCGTTATGCCCGCCGGCAAGCCACGGATCTTCATACACCACCGCGCCCAGCCATTCCTGGGTTTTGTGGTAACCACGTTTCCATAGCGCGTTAAAGGCGCGGCCTGAGGAGACGATGGGGTAATAATACACACCGAAGCGCGCGGTGATCTCACCTAAGCGATACGGCATACCAGCGCCGCACGTTACGCCTTGGATCAGGCCGCGGCCTTGCTCCAGAATACCTTCCAGAATCGCTTCGCAGCCGCCCATTTCCCACAACACGTTCATGTGAATGCGGCCTTTGCCCCCGGCGACATCATGGGCGATCTTCGCCTGCTGCAAACCGCCCTCAATGCTCTGGGCGATTAGTTCAGCGTGGCGCTCACGGCGGGTGGTGCCTTTGTAGCTATAGGGAATAATCTGGCCGCTTGCATCATAACGCTGGGCGTTCACGCCGGAAAATGTACCGACTGCGCCGGCTGCGGCAAATGCGCCTGCCGTGCAGCCATTGGTTACAGCAATCCCTTTGCCGCCTTCGACAATAGGGAACACTTCGCGGCCGCCAACCATGACGGGACGAATTTTATCACGGATCGACGTGGAGATAGCATGAGCCAACATAAGGGCGACATTATAAAGGGGTGTTTTGCCTTCGTGCAACACCTGATAAGCGGGTGTGGTGGCGTATATTTACACAATCTCAATCAATTCCGCCTATAGCTGGTGTTATGTCCTCAAAAGTATACCCCAACGCCCCCTCTGCCCTTGCCGGTCTGCTTACCGACGGCATGAGCGTCATGTCCGGGGGATTTGGCTTATGCGGCATTCCCGAGCATTGCATCCGCGCCATCCGCGACGCGGGTACGACTGGCATGACCTGGATCGCCAATAATTGCGGGGTGGATGATTTCGGTAGCGGCATTTTACTGCACACCCGCCAGATTAAAAAAATGGTGGCCAGCTACGTCGGTGAAAATAAAACATTTGAAAAACAATATTTAAACGGTGAGCTGGAAGTGGAATTCAACCCGCAGGGAACGCTGGCGGAGCGCATCCGCGCTGGCGGGGCGGGGATTCCTGCCTTTTACACCCGAACCGGGGCCGGTACTATTATTGCCGACGGCAAAGAAACCCGTGAGTTTGACGGCCAACATTACGTTATGGAAAAAGGCCTGCGCGCCGACCTGGCCATTGTGAAAGCCTGGAAGGGCGACACCGCCGGAAACCTCATCTACCGCAAAACCGCCCGCAATTTTAACCCGATGATGGCCATGGCAGGCCGCGTCACCGTGGCTGAAGTGGAAGAACTGGTCGAACCAGGCCAGCTGGACATCGAAGCCATCCACACCCCCGGCATTTTCGTGCAGCGTATTTTTAAAGGCGAGCATTTTGAGAAGCGAATCGAGTTTCGCACGACCAAGCAGAATCCAACAGGACGATGATCAGATAATCGGATGATCGGATGATCCGTGAAGAGGAAAAGAATATGAGAACTGTTTTTATAAATCACGCTGATAATCAGATAATCAGATAATCGGATGATCCGTGAAGAGGAAAAGGATATGAGAACTGTTTTTATAAATCACGCTGATAATCAGATAATCAGATGATCGGATGATCCGTGAAGAGGAAAAGGATATGAGAACTATTTTTATAAACTGCACCGATCATCTGATCATCCGATCATCTGATCATCCAATAAGCAGACCATCCAATCATCAGACCATTGGTAATCTAATATGACCTGGACCCGTGATGACATGTGTAAGCGCGCTGCGGCTGAGCT
>CAZGVV010000044.1:0-223 GCA_964529155.1 uncultured Rickettsiales bacterium | reverse complement strand
TATTACGTTAACCTCGGCATCGGCATGCCGACCGTGGTGGCTAATTTCTTGCCGCCAGGGGTGAATGTTACGCTGCAATCGGAAAACGGCATGCTCGGCATGGGCCCGTTTCCCGATGACGCGGAAGTGAATCCGGATTTGATTAATGCCGGCAAGCAAACCATCACCCAATTGCCGTATAGCTCGTATTTCGACAGCGCGACCTCCTTTGGCATGATTCGCG
>CAZGVV010000043.1:10372-18928 GCA_964529155.1 uncultured Rickettsiales bacterium | reverse complement strand
GAGTTATTTTTTATTCGCAACCACGCAGGACCAGTTGGATTTCCTGCGCTTTCCCTTAGGCGGGCTGGCCAGTAAACAGGAAACGCGGGCGCTGGCGGCGCGGTTTGGGCTGGAGGTGGCGGATAAGCCGGACAGCCAGGACATTTGCTTCGTACCGGGCGGAAATTACGCCAAGGTGATTGAGCGCCTGCGGCCCGGCGCGTGTGAACCCGGCGAGATCGTGCACCTGGACGGCACGGTGCTGGGGCAGCATGAGGGCGTGATTCATTACACGGTAGGCCAGCGCAAAGGGCTTGGCATCGGCGGCGGCGACGCGCTGTATGTGGTGCGGCTGGACGCCGCGGAAAAACGGGTGATGGTGGGCCCGCGCGAGGCGCTGCTCACGCGTGATTTCTGGCTGCGCGATTGCAACTGGCTGGAAGACATCAAAGACGGCACGGAAGCGATGGTGAAATTGCGCTCGGCGCATCCCGGCGTGCCAGCGGTGATTACGCCCATCGATGCGCGTACTGCGCGGGTGACATTGCTTTCACCGGAGGGCGCGGTGTCGCCGGGGCAGGCATGCGTGGCCTATGCCGGGCAGCGCGTGCTGGGCGGCGGCTGGATTCGCACCAAGGCGATAGCGCCTGAAGTAATCGCAGCGTAAGATCGTGAACCGGTTCTAAACTTTTTCCCTCATAAAAAAATACAAGACCAATGCGTGGTTTGGGTTATAGTACCCGTGCTATTGGCATGACTATTGCAAATGGCAAAGCCCCTCTCAACAGCTGACTGCGTAATGGATGATTGCGCGGCGCAAGACTCGAAAAAGATCAGCAGGAAGCGCGTATCATGGCGGCGGAACCTAAGCTCCAAACTAGTGATGAGACGCCCAATGAGCGGCTAAAGCGGTTTAATGAATTGCGTGACGGGTTGATTAAGGAGTTGATGCAAATTCCGGCCACGGCGCATGCCGCAACGCCTGACCGGGTGAATAAGCAATTTATTATTCGTACCGATAGCCCGATTCCTGAACTGAGCACCACGCTTGCGCGGGCGTTTGTGGCGGCGGACGAGAAAGATCCGTCACGCAATCTCTACGCACTGGTGTGCGATTCACATATGCCGATTCGTAACCGGGTGATTAAGGCGCTTTCCGGGGTGTCGGTGCCGTATATCACCACCATGGTAACCAATGGAATCACGCAAGTGAGCGGTTTTTCCGGGCGGCGGATGGTGATTATTTATGAGCGTCCGCGCGGGAAAACCTTGTCCTCGATTTTTGCCGAGCGGGGATATAAGGCATTTCCCGAAAATTTTATTATCGAGCGGATTATGGCGCCGCTCGGGGCGGCGGTGAATCATTGTGCAGAAATGGGTTTTAGCCACGGACGGATTAACCCGGACAATATTTTCTTTGGCGAGACGGTCACGCTGGGGGAATGCGCATCGGAGCCGTGCGGCTATTCGCAGCCGTATTTTTATGAGCCACCAGAGCGCGCGCAGGCGCATCTGGCGGGAAAAGGCGAGGGACTTCCGGCGCAGGATTTTTTTGCAATGGGCGTGCTGGGTGCATATTTGCGGGTGGGGCCGCGCCTGTTTGACGCGAGTAAAACGTGCGAGTTACATATTTACCGAATGCTGCGCGAAGGTTCGTATCAGGGGCTTACGCAAAATATTGATTTCTCCGATGCGATGACTGATCTGCTGCGTGGAACGCTCAATGACAAAGTCAATGAGCGCTGGACCTGGCAGCAGATGAAATTATGGACCGACGGACGCCGGTTTAACATGCTGCCGCCCAATGTGCCGGCAATGGGTACTCGCCCGTTTTATATCGATAAAAACGAGTACATGAATATACGCGATCTGGCGCAGGGGTTGTTTGATTACTGGGACATTACCCACCGCTTGTTGCGCGAAGGAAGTGTGATCCGCTGGGTGGATTTAAGTGCGCGCCGCAAGGATATTGCCGAGCTGCTGCGTAAGTCCGTTTCTTCCATGGGCGGGGCGATGGGGCAGCATGCGCATCAGAATGATGAGCTGGTGGCGCGGTCGATCAGCATTATTGACCCGGAAGCGCCGCTCTCCATGAAGGGAATCCGCATGCGGGTCGATGGGGTGGGCCCCATGATTGCCGAGGGAATGCGCAACGGCGTGCAACATCATGTGCAACACGTGGTGGAGACGATCGAGCAGGGATTGGCCAATATCTGGGCCGATATGCACCGCAGGCGCGATGAAGAATTATCCAGCGAGATGAATAACGCGATCTGGATGCTGGACCGCATGCGCATGACGTTACGGCGCAATACGCTGGGATTTGGGCTGGAGCGCGTGCTCTATGATCTCACCCCGGATTTGCCGTGCCAGAGCCCGTTACTGGGGGATAATTGCGTACTGACATTAAAAGACCTGCTGCTGACACTGGACCGCCTGGCATCGGAAAAAGTCCGTGATAATAGCCCGCTGGACCGGCATATCGCGGCGTTTATCAGCAGCAAGCTGAATCTTGCACGCGAGGTGTGGTTATCCGATGGGGGGGGAGACCACAGCTTAGGGCAGCATCCCGGCTTTGTGGCGCTTAAATTATTCGAACAGGCGCAGGAATCGGCGGGACGTACGGTTGTGCCGGCGCTTACGCTGTGGACGTGTATTGAAACACTGGAAGCGATTGAGAAATTTCATAGCCGGAGCTTGCGCGAACAGCTGGAATCAGGGTTACGGAAGCTCTCCAGCAGCGGCCAGTTCAGGCCGTTGGAAGAGTTCATCAACCAGAAAATCTTTTTGGAAATGGACAATAGCGGGTTTAAACAGGCGTTGATGCGGCATCGAACCATCAACCATGAAATTATGGTGTTGCGCGATAAGCGCATTAACCGGCGCCGCGCTGCCAACAGTGGCTATGCTTTTGCCAAAAACATAGCCTATGGCGTGCTGGCAGCCGTCATTGCTTTTATTTTTCATATCCATTAAGGCGCATTTGCATGAAAAAATTATTGCGTAATGTGGCGTTGGTGGTTGTAAGCATTGTCGGGATTTTATTGCTGAAAATCGGCTTTATTTTTCTATTGGTTGGGCTGATGCCGACGGTGATGGCCTATATGATCGATGATGATCCCAAGAAGAATCTCTATAAATGCGTGCGCACGTGCAACCTGGCTGGCATGTTGCCGACATTGTTTAGTCTGGTCAATCGCAGCTACCCGGCGGCGTCATTGCAGGTGGTGATGAGCGACCCGCTGATATGGCTGATTGTGTATGGCAGCGCGTTTGGCGGGTGGGTGTTGATCTGGGGGTGCCGTTCGGTGGCCGGGTTATTTATTATGGGCAGCAATCAGGCGCGGATTCTGATTTTAGAGCAGGAGAAAAAAGCGCTGATTGAAGAATGGGGTGAGGACGTGGCGCGGTAGCCTTATACCAATTTGCAATCAATAAATTGATTACGTCTGCCAGCGCTCGACGCTTTGTACGACATCCTTGCTGCGGAGATTGGCGATGATGTTGTTCAGGTGGCGGGTGTCGCGCACTTCGATGTCCAGTAATATTTCAAAGAAATCGCTGCTGCGGTGGGTGATTTTCAAATTATTGATATTGCCGAGTTCGCGGGCGATAACGGTGGTGACGGTGGAAAGCGCTGCCGGTTCGTGGCTGATATGGGCGCGGATACGGCCAATGTGTTTGATTTCGTCTTTGCCCTGGTCCCAGGCTACGTCAATCCAGCGCTCCGGCGAGTCGGCGTAGTTTTCCAGCGTTTCGCAGTCCATGACATGGATGGTGATGCCTTTGCCGGTGGTGACGATGCCGACAATGCGGTCACCGGGAATGGGATGGCAGCATTTGGCGAAATGAATGGCCATGCCGGGGATCAGCCCTTTGATCGGCATGGGCGCACCGGCGCCGCCGGTTTTCGGCTTGCGGCGAAGCGGTTTGGTGAGGGTGGAGAGCATCCCCGCCATGCTGGTGTTTTGCGCTTTGCTCGGCTCGGTGATGGCGTCCAGCACCTGCTGGCGGCTGATTAAGCCTTCGCCTACTTCGGCATAGACATCGTCTACCGTCTTTTTATTGAAACGCGACAGTAGCGGCTCAAGCAATTTGTCCTGCAGCTCGATGTTATCTTGCTTGAGTGTTTTGCTTAAGATGGCTTTGCCGAGATTGATGTATTCGGTGCGTTGCTGGGTGCGTACAAATTTGCGGATTTCCGAGCGCGCCTTGCCGGTGACGACGAAACGCTCCCAGCTGGGCGAGGGGGTTTGCGCCTTGGAGGTGATGACTTCCACCTGGTCACCGTTTTTCAGCGGCGCTTTGAGCGGGACGATGCGGCCGTTGATTTTCGCGCCGACCGTGGTGTCACCGATGCGCGAGTGGATGGCGTAGGCGAAATCCACCGGCGTTGCGCCACGTGGCAGTGCAATGATGTCGCCTTTGGGCGTAAAGCAGAACACCTGGTCATGGTACATTTCCATCTTGGTGTTTTCCAGGAATTCTTCCGGGTTCGCCGATTGCTCCAGAATGTCCAGCAATTCACGCACCCACTTTAAGTGCCGGCCGTCTTTCATGGCTTGCTCGGGCGTGGAGCCTTGTTTGTAACTCCAATGCGCGGAGACGCCGTATTCGGCTACTTCGTGCATTTCGTGCGTGCGGATCTGGATTTCTACCCGTTGCTGGTTCGGGCCGATGATGGCGGTGTGCAGCGATTGGTAGCCGTTTGATTTTGGCGTGGAAATATAGTCTTTGAAATGCCCTGGAACGGTGTGCCAATTGGCGTGAATGACGCCGAGCGCATGGTAGCAGTCACCCACTGTATCTACCAAAATGCGGAAGGCCATGATATCAGAGAGCTGCTCAAACGCGACGTTTTTACGTTCCATTTTTTTCCAAATGGAGAACGGTTTTTTCTCGCGGCCATAAATCTGTGCATCCTGCAAGCCCGATTCAACCAGTTTTTCCTTAATGGTCTGCACGATGGTTTCTACTTCGCTGCGGCCTTCTTCGCGCAAGAATTCCAGGCGTTTTACGATGGATTCACGCGCTTCAGGGTATAGCTCCATGAAGGCGAGGTCTTGCAGCTCATCTTTCACATTGCGCATGCCGATGCGCTCAGCGAGGGCGGCGTAAATCTCTGCGGTTTCGCGGGCGATGCGCGTGCGTTTTTCAGCAGATTTAATGTAGCGCAGCGTTTGCATATTGTGCAAACGATCGGCGAGTTTTACCAGTAGCACGCGCAAATCTTCACTCATGGCGAGCAGTAATTTGCGGAAGTTTTCTGCTTGTTTTAGGTCTTCGGATTTTCCTTCCAGGCGCGATAATTTCGTGACGCCGTCCACAAGCGCGCGCACTTCTTTTCCGAATTGTTTTTCCACTTCATCCAGCGTGACATTGGTGTCTTCCACCGTGTCATGCAAAAGCGCGGTGATGATGGAAGCGCTATCCAGGCGATAATTGGTCAGGCTGACGGCCACTTCGAGCGGATGGGTAATATATAATTCACCGGATGCGCGCGTTTGCGGGCCGTGGGCCTTGGCGGCAAAGGCGTAAGCGCGCTCGATAAGGGCGGCGTCTACGTTAGGGTCATATGCCCGTATTTTCTGAATTAATTCGTCGGTGACGTTCATAAGAAATCAGTATAGCGCGTCTTGAATCAAAGCACCATAACGTACTGAAATTAAAAATATTTTAATCATTTCATTTTAACCGTTTATTAATTCGGCCGCAACTGTTTCTTAATGCCGAGTCGATACTATAACACTATGTCAGCGAGAAACATCATATTGCTAATACTTGCCGCCGTAATCGCCATGGGAATGGTTATTGTGGTTAAAAACCGTATGGCCCATAAGCCTGCGGAAGTGGTTAATGAAGCTCCCGTGAAAAAGACCGAGCGTGTATTGGTGGCGAAGCGTTCGTTGCCAGCGGGGACGTTCCTGCATACGGATCAGGATTTGGAATGGGCGGAGTTACCCGCAGAAGCGATTTTGCCTAATTACATACACGAGGGCAGCGATTCATTATCCTCTTATGAAGGCGGCGTGTCACGCCAGGCATTTAAAGCGGCGGAGCCTGTAGTGCCCACTATGGTGGTGAAGCGCGGCGCGGGGGGATTTCTTTCTGCCGTGCTTGAACCGGGCAAGCGCGCGGTTTCTTTAGATGTATCACCCACGACCAGTGCGGCCGGGTTTATTTTTCCGGGCGATCATGTGGACTTAATTGTGGCACACAAAGTAAATTATAATATTGATCCAAGCACACAAGATCAGACCATAGTAAGCGATACGTTTGTGCAAAACGTGCGCGTGGTGGCGGTGGACCAGATGTTGGATAATCCTGAAAACAAAGCCATTTTAGCTAAAACAATCACCGTAGAAGTATCACCCCAGGAAGCTGAACGTGTGGCGGTGGCGCAGCAGCTGGGTATTATCTCCTTTACGTTGCGCAGCATGGCCAGTGACGTACAACCGGAGCCTGTTGATTCAGCAAATACAGCAAATACAGCAGCAGATGGGGCAATCCCGGCAACGGATGCAAAAACACCGGTGGCGCTTAAGCCTTCCACCGAAACAGCAGCTTCTATGCAAGAAGAAGATCAGCTGATACGTGCGCTGCAAAGCGGTGCGCCCATTACCAGCAGCACTCCCGCCGTATCCACCTATACCAGAGCTTCCGATGTAAGCCCGTCATTAAACCGCCAGGGTGAAGCATTACCGGAAATGCTGGTTATTCATGGCGATCAGCGCGAGCGCCGCACCTTTACGCAGGATCACCAATGACCCAGCAATTATATAAATGGTTTGCACTCGTCTGTTTAACACTGAGCCTTGCGCTCGGTGGATTTTCGCCTGCGTCTGCCGCCACGCTCAGTATTGAACTGAATAAAGGTAAGATGGTGCATCTTCCGCGCAATGCATCATCAGTTATTATTGCTAATCCGGCTGTTGCCGATATTCAGCCGATTACGCCGCATTTAATTTATGTGTATGCCAAGAAAATTGGCCAGACGTCATTGTTTGCGACGGATGCGTTGAATAATACCATTCTCGATAACACGATTGAAGTGACGCATAATATCAGCCAGCTTTCTGATGCGATTCACCAGATGGTACCCAGCGCCGATGTTGAGCTTAAAACCGTTGATGGCGGTTTGGTGATGAAAGGCAATGTGGATTCACCGGCGGAATCCGAAACCATCAAAAGCATTGCCAGCACATTTCTGGGGCAAAGCGAAAAATTGGTCAATCTCCTCAACACTGCTGGTTCAGACCAGGTGATGCTGATGGTGAAAGTGATTGAAGTAAACCGCTCGGAGCTTAAGCGTTTTGGTATTAATTTTCAGTCAATACTTTCGAAAGGCAATTTTGCTTTTAATTTAGAAAATGGGCGTATTTTTAGAGATGAAGATACTCATAAAATTCTCCAGAATGCGACGATTGATGGTAATGAAAACGGGTTTGCTTTTAATTATAGGCGAAATGCCGAACAGCAAGTGGATGGTGTAATCGATGCCTTGGAAAACCAAGGGCTCGTCTCTACGCTGGCGGAGCCAAACCTGACCACCACTTCCGGCAAAACGGCTAATTTCCTTGCAGGTGGTGAATTCCCGATTCCTCAGGTGGATAATCAGGGCCAGGTGAATGTGACGTATAAACCCTATGGTGTGAGCTTGAACTTTACGCCCGTGGTGATGTCTAAAGATAAGATCAGCCTGACGGTTGCGCCTGAAGTAAGCACGATTTCAAGCACGCAAGGCTTAACGCTGGGGAATGCGCAGGTGCAATTCACCGTGCCGACGTTACAAACGCGTAAAGCGCAAACTACGATTGAACTGGCCAGCGGCCAGACGTTTGCCGTGGCCGGGTTGCTGAGCAACGATCGCAGCAATACAATCAGTAAATTCCCGGGACTTGGCGATATGCCGGTGCTTGGCGCTTTATTCCGCAGCCACCGTTTCCAGAATAACCAGAGTGAATTGGTTATCTTAGTCACGCCGGTTATCGTGCATAGCATTGCGGAGCGTGCGAAAGTTCAGTCGCCGCTGGATGGTAATATTCCGCCTACTGATTTGCAGCGGATGCTGGAAGGCAATTTATATCAGCGCAATCCTTTCCCTAAAAAGGAAACGCCAGCTGATGCGCACGATGCAGAACCGGCTGCCGATGTTGAGCCGACTCCTGTTGACGAGCCGACGCCTGCACCGAACGCTGCAGTGTCGCCACCGCTTCCTGAACCGGTTGCCGTACCTGCGCCAGCACACGTACCGGAGGCTGCGCTTTCAGCAGAAACGAAAGAAATAGCAGAAACGGAACATAAAACGATTGAGCAGATAGAACACACATCATCCGCGCCAGTATCGCCGGCTGCACCGCCACCTGCTAAACAGTCGGGTCCGGTGTTGCATGGTAATGGTGGATTTATTCTGGAGTAAGTTATGAAGCAGTTGCATACATTATGGCTTGCAATCATGCCGCTGGCATTGTCCGGCTGCATGAGCATGTTGGAGGGTGAGGTCAACCATCCTGCCACTGATAAAGCGGGTCAACCCTGGATGGGCGGCAATAAGCCGGTTAGCGAAAAAACCATGCA
>CAZGVV010000043.1:2072-10362 GCA_964529155.1 uncultured Rickettsiales bacterium | reverse complement strand
GAAGGCGTGCGTTTCGCGGATGAAGCAGTCATTCATATGCCGCTCAACGATTCCTATGCTGCGCAGCGCACGAAAGTGCTGACGCGCCAATTACGTAATGCCGGTATGGCTTCAACCAGCATCCGCTCGGAAGCGGATATTGACGCCGTGGCCGATACTTACCGGGTGGAATACACCATGACGCATATGCAGCCACCAAATTGCCCGGATTGGAGCAGCCCGCCCTCCGGCACATTCGACAATAGCGCATCGAGCAATTTTGGCTGCGCTACATCGAATAACATTGGCCAGATGGTGGCATATCCGCGTGATTTAACGCAGGGGCGCGCCGGTCAGGTATCTCCTGATACGGGGCGTGATGCCGCCGTACTTGGGCTTTATAAAACGGGGGCAGATCTCTCTGTCAGCAATGCAAGCAGCGCAACTACGGGTTCAAAGGGAGAGATTTCGATAAATTCGGGCGGAACTACTGTTGGTTCGACTGCGAAATAATTATTCAGGAAATAGCATTGTCTTATGTCAGAAAAAATCTCATCCAAGGTTGGCAAGATCAAAGCCCCGTTTCTGGCATTCGTTACGCAGGAAGCGGACGTGGCGACAGTGAAAAAATTCGCCGAAGCGCGCCGGTGGTCAGAGAACTGCGTGCAGCAGGGTGATATTAAAACAGCAACGGAATTTCTGAAAAATAATCCTTCGCCCTCCTTGTTATTAGTAGAAGTTCCCTCCGCCACGGCTGCGCCGGAATTATTATCAGTGCTGGCTGATGTGTGCGATGAGGATACGCAGGTTGTTGTTACCGGTAATATCAACGAATACAGCTTTTATTGCTGGCTGACCGAAATTGGCATTTTCAGTTATTTGCTGAAGCCACTCACGCTTGAAACATTGGATCAGACATGGGAGAAAGCCTATAAGCAATTAGGCAACTCCCTATCCGACCAAAATAAAGGAAAATTTATTGGTGTGATGGGTATGCGCGGCGGCGTCGGCGCTTCCAGCATTGCGCTTTACCTGGCAACGCTTATTGCAGAAAATAAAACATTAAAAGTGGGCCTGGTGGATATGGACCCCCAGGATGGCAGCATTTCCTTGTTGCTGGATCTGGAGCCAAGCAAGGGCTTGCGTGAGGTGCTGGATAGGCCGGACCGCATTGATGGTTTATTTCTCGATCGCGTTATGCAGGAAAGCGGCCATGGCTTTAAAATACTCAGCGCTGAGGAACCAATTGTTGAGCGCATGCAACTAACCGAGCCAACGCAAGAGGCTTTATTAAGGGAGCTGGGTACAAAATTCGATTACATTATTCTCGATTTGCCATGCAATGATTCGTCAAGTTATAGAAAGTGCCTGCAGTCGTGTAATCACATTGTGGCGGTGACGGATTATTCGTTGCTCGGCCTGCGCGATTGCTTGCGTATAAATGATTTGTTCCGGGATTATTTGCACCTTGCTCCGCCTCTTTTTGTTGCAAACCGGGTGGGCATCGCGCCCAAATTAGAGATGAAACCGGAAGAATTTGCTAAGGGACTGGGTGCTAAGATTGAGCATCAGATTCCGTTTGCGCCGGATGTGTTTATGAGCATCAGCGCTGAATTGCCGGGGCTTAAAACAAAATCGCCCGCATTAAAAGTGCTGCGTGAACTAGTTGATACTTTTATTACCCCTGAAGTAGTGCCTGAAGAAAAATCTCAGAAAAAGCCTTTATTCGGCTGGATGAAAGGAAAGTAGCATGTTTGGCCGGCGCAGTATCACCGATGCTCCCGGCGCGCCTCCAGATGCCGCGCAAGCACCCGCAGCTGCGCCTGCCGTGCCAGTCGAAGAGCCGGGTGGCCCGGCAACACCGCCCCCGCTGGATCCGTTAGGGGCTACAAAAGATCAAATTTACAGTCTGCTGATGGAGCAGATTGACCTCACCACTTCATCGCGTATGCCGCGCGAAGAATTGAAGCGTCAGATCATTGATTTAATTGGTGACATCGTAATCGAGCATCGCTTTCTGGTAAGTGCGTCTGAACAGCAATTGCTGGCCAGCCAGATCGTGGATGACATGCTTGGTTTCGGACCACTGGAACCGCTGCTGCGTGATGAGTTCGTAACCGATATCATGGTCAACGGACCATGGCAGATTTATGTGGAACGCAAGGGCAAGCTGATTTTAAGCGATATAAAATTTCGTGATAATGCACACGTCATGGCCATTGCTACACGTATCGTAACCGGGGTAGGCCGCCGCGTCGACGAATCCAGCCCTATTTGCGACGCGCGTTTGCCGGATGGTTCCCGTGTGAACGTGATCGCGCCGCCGCTTTCAATCAAAGGGTGCTCCATTTCCATTCGTAAATTCTCGCAGAAAAAAATCACGCTGGATACCATGGTAGGCACACATAATATTTCTGAGCCATTATGTAATTTGCTCAAAATTTGCGGTGCGATTCGACTGAATTTGATTATTTCAGGCGGTACGGGGTCGGGTAAAACCACGTTGCTTAACGCGATGTCGCGCATGATTTCGCATGGGGAACGCGTGGTGACGATTGAGGATGCCGCCGAACTTCAGCTACAGCAGCCGCACGTGGTGCCACTGGAAACACGGCAAGCGAATCTGGAAGGTGATGGTGAAATCACCATGCGCGATCTGGTGAAAAACGCGCTGCGTATGCGTCCTGACCGTATTATTCTCGGTGAGGTGCGCGGCGGTGAAGCGTTCGATTTGTTGCAGGCCATGAATACCGGCCACGATGGTTCCATGGGAACGCTACACGCGAATAATCCACGTGAAGCATTGGGTCGTTTAGAAAATCTGATCGGGATGGCGGGGACGAATCTTCCGTCTAAAGCAGTGCGCCAGCAGATTGCCAGCGCTGTGCATTTAATTCTGCAAATTCAACGTATGCGTGACGGCATGCGCCGCGTGACCCATGTGACGGAAGTAGTGGGCATGGAAGGCGAAGTCGTGGTGACGCAGGATTTATTTACTTACGAATTCCAAGGCGAGGGCGATGATGGAAAATTATTCGGCGAATTCCGCTCCAGTGGCGTGCGCCCTAATTTCACGGCAAAAGCAGCCTATTTCGGCTTAGAAAAAGCGTTGCTTGAGGCCATGTCGATATGAACGGGCTGTCTGGCCTTATTAGCCTGAATGATTTGCCGCTTTTTGGCGGTGGTGTTGTATTGATCCTGATCATTGCATTATTGCTGAGTGGCACAGGCAATAAAAAGCAACGTCTTCGCATAGAAAAAATACAAAAACGCCTTATGAGCAAGCGTGCCAGCGATCCTATATTGCTTCGGAAAAGCCAGGAAAAATTGCCGCCGCTGATCGTTTTTCTGATGCGGTATCTGCCTAATATTGAGAAACTGGAATTTCAATTGCAGCGGGCAGGATTTACGATTAATCCGCGCCAATATGCGTTGCGGTGCGTGCTGGCGTTTTTGATTATCTCGGTTCTGTTTCCCCTGGTATTTGGTTCGGTCATTCTGGGTATTTCCATCGCCGCCATCGTGACGCTCTGGCTGCCTTTTAAAATAGTTACCGGGCGGGCGATAAAACGTCAGAAGGCATTCTTGAAATTATTTCCTGAAGCACTGGATCTGATTGTGCGCGGATTGCGTTCCGGTTTGCCGGTATCCGAATCCATTAAAATGGTGGCGCAGGAATTAGCCGAGCCTGTGGGCGGTATTTTTACCCATGCCAGCAACACCATGAAACTTGGTGTGCCTATGGAAAAAGCGCTGCATGAAGTGGCGCGGCGCCTGGAATACACCGAGTTCAATTTCTTTGTGATCAGTATTGTGCTTCAGCGTGAAACCGGCGGTAATTTGTCGGAGATATTGAATAATTTGAGTGATGTGTTGCGCAAGCGCTTTACCATGCAAATGAAAGTCAAGGCCATGACATCGGAAGCGCGCGCTTCAGGTATGATTGTCGGCGCGTTGCCGTTTTTCGTTGCGGGTGCTGTGTGGGTGATGAGCCCCGATTATATCATGGTGTTATTTACCGATCCCAGTGGACATAAAGCCCTCATGACAGCAGGCGGGTTTCTAACCACGGGGATGATGATTATGAAACGCATGGCGCGGTTTGAAATTTAGGAATTATATGATTCTGGAATTGTTACAGGATAATAATGTGATTTACGGAAGCGCGGCGGTCGCAGTGGTCGCTATTCTTGCGGCCAACCGTAAATTCATTAAGCGCGATGTGCGGTCGCGCCGCTTGCGCATGTTGCAGGAACGTCGCGCCGAATTGCGCGGGGATGCCAATAGGCTGAATCGCCGCCGCCAGCGTTCTGAAATGCCGGTGGCTACGATGCGGCGGGTAGTGAAGCGGCTTGAATTATATAAAAGCCAAGGCGTCGCGCAGGCGCAAACCGTATTGATGGAAGCAGGCTGGCGCAGCAAAGATGCGATGGTGATCTATCTTTTTGCCTCTCTCGTGCTGCCCTTATGCGGCGCGGCGCTGGGGGTGTTGCTGTTTGAATTGCCGATCTGGAATAGCAATGCAAAAATGATGAAAATAGTGCATTTTGCATCACCCATCGCCTTAATTTATATAGGGCTTAAATTGCCGATGTGGGTGGCAGCGAGCCGGCGTTCCAGACGTTACCGCAATATTCGGCGTGCGTTGTCCGATACGCTTGACCTGATGACCATTTGCGCCGAAGCGGGGTTGACGCTTAACGTGGCATTTGACCGCGTTTCGCGCGAGCTTGGCACGGCGTATCCCGAAATGGCCGAAGAATTAGCGCTTACAGCGGTGGAGATGGGATTGTTGCCGGAGCGCGAAAAAGTGTTTTCCAATTTTACCGACCGCGTGCGCATGGCGGAAATTCGCGGTATTGTGAACGTGCTGGTGCAAACGGAAAAATACGGTACGCCGGTGGCGCAGGCACTGCGGGTGTTGTCAGCGGAATTCCGCGAACAACGCATGCTGGCGGCAGAAAATAAGGCGGCAAAACTCGGGCCGATGATGACCGTGCCGATGATCTGCTTCATCCTGCCGACGATGTTTATCGTGGTGATGTCACCGGCGATTATCCGTGTGACGCGGATGATGGCGAAGTAGGTTGCTACTATTACCGCAAGAAAATTATCTCTTCCGCATTAACTAACTCACTGCCGTTTTTCCCTGCGTGCGGGCATTGATGGGTGTGACGATGGCGGCAGCTTAATGATGAAATTGCAGGCTATGTGCTATTAATCCCATGGCAATTGTCATGAAATCTTCATCCAAATTCTTAGGAAACATTATATTATACATATAATTTCTACCACATAACTAATTTTTAAATGGGGGATTTATGTCGTACGACGATGATAAAACTATACAGGCAGAGAAGAAAGAGGCGGGTACTACGTATAAAATATTAAATAAAGAGCCGACTTATACGAAAAAACCAGATGAATCTGTAGAAGCGTTTATGGCGCGTATAAAATTTGGTGGTTTAAGTATTCTGCCTGCTGGTAAGCAATTTGTGGATATGGATGGTAATGGCGATGGAAAGTTAACCCCTACCGAAGCAAAAAATGCTTTAGACAGTGCGCCGCTTAAAGACGCGATCCCTAAACCTCAGCGTGATCGTATGTATTCGATTGCTCAAAATGCTGAAGGAAAGGGGCTATTAGCCGATATTGATCGTATTGCCGCACAACTTAAACAGACCATCAAAATTCGTAGAGAGGATGGTTCTTCTTTTCCCGCAGAAAAAGGCAATATTACAGATGAAGATTTAAAAATATTGGACAAAAATAACGATGGAAAAGTAAGTATAGGAGAATTTGAGTATAAAGTGCTCAATGATCAATTGAAAGATGGGGACACTCCTAACAATAAATTGCCACGGAAAAAGCAAGAGCAACAAATCACTTAATTGTCATGGCAAAACCAGTGCTTGCAATAAAGCGCTGGTTTAAGTTAGTAAAAAAATTTTTACCCCCGCAGCAACTCATTCACCGCGGTTTTCTCCCGTGTGCGGGCGTCTACGCGTTTTACGATGACGGCGCAGGCAAGTGACGGTTCGCCGGGTTTGCCGGGCATGGCGCCGGGGACGACGACGCTGTAGGCGGGCACGCGGCCATAGGTGACTTCGCCGCTGGCGCGGTCCACAATTTTGGTGGAAGCGCCGAGGAATACGCCCATGGCGATCACCGCGCCTTCTTCAACGACGACGCCTTCGGCTACTTCTGAGCGGGCGCCGATGAAGACGTTGTCTTCAAGGATGACGGGGCCAGCTTGCAGGGGTTCTAATACGCCGCCAATGCCGACACCGCCGGAGATATGGCAATGATTGCCTACCTGCGCGCAGGAGCCGACAGTGGACCAGGTGTCAATCATCGTGCCTTCGCCGACGCGGGCGCCGACATTGATGAAGCACGGCATGAGTACGGCGCCGGGGGCGACGTAGGCTGAGTGACGCACGACAGCGCCGGGAACGGCACGAAAGGATGCGGCTTGGAATTCGGTTTCAGACCAGGTGCTCGATTTAAGGGCGACTTTGTCATACCACTGCGCTTCACCGCCGCGCATGACGCGCATGGCGTTTAAGCGGAAGGAGAGCAGCACAGCTTTTTTTACCCATTGATGCGTGGTCCATACACCGTTGATTTTTTCGGCAACGCGCAATGTTCCGGCATCGAGTGCGTTGAGCGTGGCGTCTACGGCGTTGCGGATTTCACCCTGGGTGGCAGGGGAGAGATCGGCGCGGGCGTCCCACGCGGTGTCGATGAGGGAGGAGAGGGCGTGCATGGATAAGTCCTTCAATATATTAAATTGCGTCTACTTCTAACATTTTTCCTGCCAAATACAAGGAGCCGCAGATAAGCACACGGGCGGGTATTTGCGTGCTAGCTTTGGCGAAGGTGAATGCGGTTTCCACGGTGTGAGCACACTGGGGATTCAGGCCGACACTGCGGGCGGCGTGGGCGATGTCCTCAGCCGGTTGGCTGGTGGGTTCGTCCGGGATGGTGAGGGTGATGAGGGCGTGAGCATGCGGGGCTAAGGGGGCGAGGAAGCCTGCCGTGTCCTTGCCTTTTACCATGCCGCAGATGAGGATGAGGGGCCTGTCGCTCTGCTCGGCGGCCCAGCTGGCGAGGATGTGGCCGGCGGCAGGGTTGTGGCCACCGTCCAGCCATAAGTCCCAGCTCGGCGGGAGGCTTTGGGCCAATGCGCCATGCAAATGTTGCAGGCGGGCAGGCCAGGTGGCCGTGCGGATACCTGTTTGCACATGCTGTTCGGCAACGGGCCACTGCAGCGCTTCCATGCAGGCGATGGCGGTGGCGGCGTTTACATATTGATGTGCGCCGGGAAGTGAGGGCGTGTAGGGCAGACGGTGGGTAGCGCTTTCGTACACGCCGTTTTCGGCACGCCAGTCGCGGCCATGGATGAATAGCGGTGTGCCGATGTCTTCGGCCACGCGGATGATTTCGGCCATGGCTTCGGGGGCTTGCGGGCCGACGACGCATGGAACGCCGGGCTTTAGGATGCCCGCTTTTTCGTAAGCAATTTTCTGCAACGTATCGCCCAGATATTCGGTGTGGTCGAGGGAGATGGGGGTGATGGCGGTGAGCAAAGGAGCCGGGACCATGGTGGTGGCGTCCTGCCTGCCGCCCATGCCGACTTCGAGCAGCACGACGTCTGCCGGGGTTTGCGCGAAGGCAAGGAAGGCGCAGGCAGTGGTGGTTTCGAAAAAAGTGGCAGGGTGAGTAACGGTATGAGCTTTTACCTGCTGGAGCAAGGCGAGCAGCCTGTCGTCATCGATGGCTTCTCCGGCAAGGGTGATGCGTTCGTTGAAGCGCACGAGATGCGGCGAGATGTAGCGGTGAACGCGCTGGCCGGCGGCCATGTAAATGGCATGCAGACAGGCGACCAGGGAGCCTTTTCCATTGGTGCCAGCAATATGGATGACAGGGGGCAGGCGCAGATGCGGATTACCCAGCGCGGCGAGTAAACGCTCCATGCGCTCCAAACCCGGCTCAATGGTTTTAAGGCCGGGGTGGTAGAGGGTGGAGAGTAGCGCGGCGATGTCTGGCCTATCCATGCGCCGACTCCATTTTTTGCAGCAGGGCCGTATGGGCGGCGACGTCGTGGATGCGTAAGAATTCTATGCCGTGGCTGGCAAGTGATTCGGATACGCTGAGCGTGGCGGCGTCGCGGTCGTTGCCGAGTGAGGCGAGGCAGGATTTGCGCGAATGACCGATGAGCAGGGGTAAATGGAGGACGCGTAGTTCGTGGACACGAGTAAGAATGTCCAACGATTGCGCGGCAGTTTTACCAAAGCCGATGCCGGGGTCC
>CAZGVV010000043.1:1559-2062 GCA_964529155.1 uncultured Rickettsiales bacterium | reverse complement strand
AAGCCGGGTGGAGGCGATGCCGAAGGCATTTAATTCGGCAATGCGGGTGCGCGCCCAGCCGATAATTTCGGTGATGGGGTCGATGCCGGCATCCAGTACCTGCGTGGGGTCGGCGGGGACGCTTAAGGAGTGCATCATTACTAAACGGCAATCACAATCGCGCACGGCGGCGCGCATGGCGGGGTCGGCGAAGCCGGAGACGTCGTTAATCCAGTGGATGCCTTGAGCCAGTGCGCGCTGGGCGTTGGTGGGGTGGCGGGTGTCGAGACTGAACAGGGCATGGCGGCGCACGCGCGGGAAAACGGTGGTGAAAAACGGAACGAGGCGTGCCCATTCTTCTTCCGCGCTTAAGGGGGTGGCGCCGGGGCGGGTGGATTCGGCGCCGATGTCGATGATGTGGGCACCGGCTTTTACTAACGCCTTTACACGTACGGCGATGTCGGTGACCTGGCCGCCGTCTGAGAAGGAGTCAGGGGTGAGGTTGAGGATGCCTACCAGCTGCG
>CAZGVV010000043.1:837-1549 GCA_964529155.1 uncultured Rickettsiales bacterium | reverse complement strand
GCGGAGACTAAGGCCTGCGCGGTGCGGCCATCGACCGGGTGCCGCCAAAGCGGGGCGATTTCGGCGAGCGGCACCAGTGCGAAATCACGCTCCAGCAAGCGGGCGTGGGGCAGGGTGAGGGTTGGTGTGGCAAGCACCGTGTTACCCATGGCCAGGATATCGATGTCGATTTCACGTGGTCCCCAATGGCCACGGCGAATACGGCCAAGCGAGATTTCCAGGGCCTGGGTGTGGGCAAGTAAGGCGTCCGGGGTGAGGGTAGTGTCAATGGACAGGGCCATGTTGAGGTAAGGAATATTCCACTCCGGGGGTGCATCTGCGGGTAATAATGCTTGGGATTCATGGATTTGCGAGGCGCGTGGGTGTGCGCCAAGCGCGGACAGTGCCGCGACCGCTGCTGCTAAATACGCACGGCGATCACCCATATTGCTGCCAAGGCCGAAGATCGTTACCATGCGCACATCTAGCAATAAGTTACAGGATTTCGCAATGCCTCATCTGCTGTACTGCAACGGTGCGTTTTACCCCGAAGATCAGCCGGTCTTACGGGCGCAGGACCGTGGATTCCGCTATGGGGATGGGGTGTTTGAAACGGTGCGGGTGCATGCCGGGAAGCTCTATCAATGGCCGTTTCATCTGGCGCGGTTGCGCGGTGGGCTGGCGGCGCTGCATATGCAGGCGGAAACCGATGACATGGAGGCGATCTGTCTGG
>CAZGVV010000043.1:0-827 GCA_964529155.1 uncultured Rickettsiales bacterium | reverse complement strand
ATGCATTCTCCAACCGCTAGAGATTTAATTCTGTCTGGATGTATTGCAAAAAAATGCAGTCACGGAGGGATTGCTCCGCATTGCCATCAGCCGGGGCGTCGGGAGCAGGGGGTATTTACCGAAAACGGTAACGCCAACGCGGATTATTGAAGCGATGGCTTTGCCGCCAGCACCATCCGCGCCGCTTCGTGTGTGGCATTCTTCTTATGAAACCGTATCTGCGGCAGCGTTGCCGGTGCACTATAAGCTGGCGAATGGCCTGGCCTCGACATTGGTGCGTATGGAGGCGGCAGAACAGGGTTGCACAGAGGCGATTCGGCTTAATGCCGCGGGTGAAGTGGCGGAAACGGCGGGCGCAAATGTATTCTGGTGGAAGCAGGATGTACTCTATACGCCGGCGCTGAGTTGCGGTGTGCTGGAAGGATCAACGCGCCATGCGGTGTTACGCCTATCGCCATGGAAGGTGGAAGAGGGGCACTGGCCGCTGGCCGTGCTGAGGGAAGCGGAGGCAGTATTTATTACCAATGTGGCGATGGGGGTTGCTCCTGTGGCGGCATTACTGCCGGAACAATGGGAATGGAAGAAAAGCGTGGCCATTGCAGAGCAGATACGCGACTTGGTAGATCAGGAAATGCGTGATTTCTGTACGCACGGTTTTTAGTGCCGTTAATATAGGCAATAGGTGAAAGCCTGCCAGTTGCGAATGGCGTCAGGTTCTGTATTGCGACAGCGAGTTGTTGTGATTCCGCCAAAATCCAGTCTATAGTCATTCCACTTTAAAATTATACATGGCTGCAAATCGTATTTTCTGCGCTTCCGGTGCTCAC
>CAZGVV010000042.1:12357-19097 GCA_964529155.1 uncultured Rickettsiales bacterium | reverse complement strand
TTATTATATAGCGCATTTACGCCGCTTTGGAAAGCGCAATTGTGATCGGCACATTCTCTAATTGATGCGCCGCGACAAAATCCCCCTTCGCTTCCGCCGCAAACGCCAGCGACACCGCCAGGGTCTGCGCCGTAATGAATTGCTCCCATTCACGCACGGCCGCCGTCACATTTTCCTGCGCCGAAAGCACGAGCATGATGCGGTCTGACACATCAAGGCCTGCGTCTTTGCGCGTTTGCTGGATAAGACGCACCATATCACGCGCCAACCCTTCACGCTCAAGCTCAGGAGTGATGGTGGTGTCTAAAATAACCAACGCATCATTGGTAGAAAGCGCTTGGGCGCGGCCTTTATAATCGGGTTTTGGCTCCAGCTGCAGGGTGAATTCCCCTGCTTCCAACACCTCGCCACCCAGCTCCACGCGACCATCGGGCAACCGCTTCCATTCCCCTTTTTTTGCAGCGGGAATGAGTTGCTTCATCTTGGCGGGCAAACGCTTGCCGAGCACGGGGTTATTGAGTTGGAGTTTGAATGTGGCGTATTCATGTACGGCATCCATTGCACGCACTTCTTTCACGTTCACTTCATCCCGAATGATCGCGGCATATTCTTCGGCATAGGCAAACCCTTCCGCTACTACGGTGAGCGAGGCCAATGGTAAACGCACGCGCAAATTCGCCGCACTGCGAAGGGAGAGCGCCGCGTTGCAAATGTCCTGCACGCGGTCCATGCCTTCTTCTAAGGCAGGATTAATAAGTGATTGCTGTTTAAACATCGGGAAATCGGCCAAATGCACGCTTTCTTCCCCGGTTAACCCTTTATAGATGGCTTCCAGTGTGAGTGGCAGCAAGGGCGCAGCGGCGGTGCATAAGGTCACCAACACCGTGTAAAGCGTATCATAGGCCGCCTGCTTATCCGCATCTTTTTCGGCTTTCCAGAAACGCTCTTTATTACGGCGGATGTACCAATTATTGAGCACTTCAAAAAAGGCCGATACTTCCTGGCACGCCTCTGCCGTGTGATAGTTGTCCAGCGCTACCTGGATATTTTCCACTGCCCGCTCCATTTTAGCGAGGATGTAGCGGTCCATTAAATTACTGGCGACTTGCAACGTGCGACTTGCGACTATGCCATCCGAATTAGCATACAAACAAAAGAAATTATACGCGTTCCAGATCGGCTTGATGGCCAGGCGCACCACATCGCGGATGAATTTTCCTTCCGGGTCCAGCTGCATTTCCGCGCCACGCATGACGGGGGATGAGAGCATAAACCAGCGCAGGGCATCAGCGCCGAATTTGCTAAACAATTCCTTGGGATCAGCATAGTTGTTCAAGCGTTTGCTGAGCTTCTGGCCTTTGTCGTCCAAGACCACGCCGTGGCAGATGACGTTGAGGAAGGGCGGCTTATCAAACAGCGCGGTCCCCAGTACCATGAGCGTATAAAACCACCCGCGGGTCTGCGCCATGTATTCCACGATGAAGTCGGCGGGGAAATGGCTTTCAAACCATTCCTTATTCTCAAACGGGTAATGCGCCTGAGCAAACGGCATGGAGCCGGACTCAAACCAGCAATCAAACACGTCTTCCACCCGCGTCAACGTATAGGCCGGATTTTCCGGATCTGGCGCAGTGAGCGTGTCAATAAACGGGCGGTGCAGGTCTTCGACCTTCACCTTAAAGAAACCCTCCAACTCGTTGATAGAACCGAAGACATAGAGCTTTTTATTGTCCGGATTGTTCGACCGCCAGATCGGAATTGGCGTACCCCAGAAGCGATTGCGCGAGATCGACCAATCGGGCGCGGAGGCAATGCCGTGGCCCATGGCACCGTCTTTGACGTGTTCGGGAATCCAGTTGATTTGCTGATTCAACTCGGCCATGCGCGCTTTGATTTGCGTCACTGCCACATACCAACTGGGCATGGCCCGGTAAATCAGCGGCGTGTCCGTGCGCCAGCAATGGGGGTAGCTGTGTTTGATGGTTTCTTGCTTGATAAGCTGGCCGCGCGCTTTCAACCAATGGATAATGCGGTCATTGGCCAAACCAAACTGGCTACCGCCCGGCTCGGCGATGACATTCAGGCCCCGCAAAACCAAATCGTCATCCCCGGCTTGACCGGGGATCTTGGGCGCACGCCCTGGATCCCCGCCTGCGCGGGGATGACTTATATCAAAAATCTCATCCGTATACCGCCCGGACATATCCACCGGGCAGACAATCTCAATCCCTTCCTTTTCACACACGCGCTGATCGTCCTCACCGAAGCCGGGGGCCATGTGCACGATGCCGGTACCGTCGGTGTCGGTAACGAAATCGGAACCGTCGAGAATGCGGAAGGCGTTAGGATGGTCGGCGAAATAGGGGAAAAGTGGGGTGTAGTGGAGACCAATTAGCTCCGCGCCTCTAATTGCATTACACGACAAATAATCTTCACGATTAATCGCATAGCGATTACGCTCATCGCCTAAGAAGGGATAAAAGACATCGTCTTTGTATTTGAGCCCAAATTTCTGCATGACGTTCGCAGAAGCCGTATTCTGCGCATGGCATAGCGAAAATATCTCCGGCATGTTGCGGCTGGTGAAACACCAATCGTAAATAGCGCCCGCTAGCTCACTGCCATATCCCTTGCCCCAAAATTCTTTGTGGAGGATGTAGCCAACCTCGATCAGCTCAATATCTGCACGGTCCGGAACTTTATTGACGCCCGCGCGGCCAGCAAACTTATTTGTACCTTTTTCAAAAACAGCCCATTTAGAAAAACCGTCTTTTTTATATTGTGCCAGCATTCCTTCAAATAATTGACGCGTCAGTTCAGGATCTTTTACCGGGCGGAGTAGCGCGTTGACATCTTCATCAGCCATAAGCGCTGCAAAAAGCGAAAAATCCTCTTCACGGAACTCACGTAAATAAAAATGTGTCGTCTCCAATACGACCCCTTCGGGAAGCAAAGCTTTCCGTATGCCAGCGGCAGCATTGGCGGAATGTATGTAGCAGGCATTTCCTACAATCGTGTAGGTATATGCCACATTTTGTGAGACCGCCAACGCCAGATTACTCGGCAATGTCCACGGCGTCGTCGTCCATGCCAATACATAATATTTCTCCGCATCTGGCGCGCCTTTTGGCCGCTCCTTCAACTCAAACGCCACTGTCACCGCCTTATCCTCACGGTCACGGTACGCATTATCCAGCTTCGTCTCGAAATTCGACAGCGGTGTTTCGGCGGCCCAGCTATAGGGCATGACGCGGAAGGCTTCGTAGACCAGCTCTTTTTCCCACAATTGCTTGAACGCCCATAGCACGGATTCCATGTAGGATGTGTCCATGGTTTTGTAGTCGCCGGTGAAATCCACCCAGCGGGCCTGGCGGGTGACGTAATATTCCCATTCGGCGCGGTATTTCATGACGCTTTCGCGGCAATGGGCGTTAAATTTATCGATGCCGTATTTTTCAATCGCCACACGGCCGGAAATGCCGAGTTCTTTTTCCGCGCCCATTTCGGCAGGCAGGCCATGGCAATCCCAGCCAAAGCGGCGCTCCACACGGTTGCCGCGCATGGTTTGGTAGCGCGCGACGGCGTCTTTGACAAAGCCGGTGAGCAAATGGCCGTAATGCGGCAGGCCGTTTGCGAAGGGCGGGCCGTCATAAAACACGAATTCTTCGCCAGTGCGGTTGGCGACAGATTTTTTAAAAATGCCCGCCTCTTTCCAAAACGCCAAGATACGCTCTTCCAGCGCAGGGAAATCAGGGTTAGGGTCGATGTCTGGATAATGTTTTTTTGTCATAGCCCTTATAGGTAAATGGAACTGAGCCCCACCGGAAGAGGGAAAATGCAGAAAGATGAAAAAATTTATTGTAGGAGCATTGGGGCAGACGTAAAACTAAGTCATGCGTATTGAAACAGAACTTGCTGAAATGGGCACGGCGCCGGATGAATTCGGCGGCGTTGTCAACATGCCCGCCTGCCGGGCTTCCACTATCCTCTTCAAAAACCTGAAGGATTTCGAAACGGGCGAGCGCGGCGAATGGCCCCTTCCCGTATATGGCCGCTATGGCAACCCGACGCAATTGGCGCTGGAAGCAGCACTCGCCAAATTATGCGGCGGGGATAAAGCCATGGTGATGGCGTCAGGCATGGCGGCAATTGCGGCGGGCATTGCATCATGCGTGAAATCGGGCGACCACATGCTGGTAACCGATGCGATTTACGGCCCGGCGCGGCGTTTTTGTGAGCATGAAATGGCGCGCTTTGGCGTGGAAACCACGTTTTATGACCCCACCATCGGCGCAGGCATAGCCTCCCTCATTCAGCCCAATACCAAGCTTGTGTACGTGGAAAGCCCCGGCTCGCTTACGTTTGAGATGCAGGACATAAAAGCCATTGCCGCAGCCGCGCATAAAGTGGGCGCGCTGGTGATGGCGGATTGCACGTGGGCAACGCCGCTCTATTTTGATGCGTTTGCCCATGACGTGGACATTGTCATGCATTCGGCCACCAAATACATCTCCGGGCATTCCGATTTGTTGATGGGCGTGCTGGTGTGTAAAGAGCCTCTGTATAAGCAATTGCTGCGCACCGTGCGCTCTTATGGCGCGTGTCCGGCGGCGGATAATTGCTCACTGGCCTTGCGGGGACTTCGCACGCTGAGCGCGCGTATGCGCCAGCATCAGGAAAGCAGCCTGATGATCGCTAATTGGCTGAAAACACACCCCAAGGTGGAGCAGGTATTTTACCCCGCCCTTCCCGGCGCACCGGGTTATGATCTATGGAAACGCGACATGACCGGCGCATGCGGCTTGTTCGCCGTACGCTTGAAGCCCACCTCGCACGACAAGCTGGAAGCCTGCATCAATGGGCTGGAGCATTTTGGTTTAGGTTATAGCTGGGGTGGCTTTGAAAGCCTGCTGATACCCTGCAATTTAGAAAAAAACCGCAGCGCCTCCACGCTACCGGGCAACGGCCCACTGATCCGCCTGCATATAGGCCTTGAGCACGTGGAAGATTTGAAAGCGGATTTAGAACGTGGGTTGAAGTTATTATAATTGCCATACCGGCGTAGGCCGGTATCCATGGTGCAATTAGTGAAGCACTGGAACATGCGTTCGCTATTGCAGCATTTTTATAAAAATCATCTGTTTGATTGAACCCTAGATCCCCGCCTTCGCGGGGATGACATTATTATAAGATAACAATTAAACGCTACGCGCTTCTTCCACCACTTCAAATGCTTCAATCTGGTCGCCTTCGCGGATGTCGTCGTAATTTTCAAAGGCCATACCGCATTCGAAGCCGGATTTTACTTCCTTCACTTCGTCTTTGAAGCGCTTCAAGGTTTTCAGTGTCCCCTGGTGGATGACCACGCCATCGCGTAGCAAGCGTACGCCTGCGCCGCGCTTGACCACGCCTTCGGTGACGTAGCAACCACCGACTTTCCCGGCTTTGCTGACGGTAAAGACCTGGCGGATTTCGGCGTAACCGATGAAATTTTCGCGGCGTGTGGGAGACAGCAGGCCGGAGACGGCGGCTTTCACATCATCCACTACATCATAAATTACCGAGTAATAGCGGATGTTGATTTTTTCGCGTGCGGCGAGTTCTTTTGCTTTGATGCTGGCACGTACATTAAAGCCGATAATCAGCGCACCTGTTGCACGGGCGAGTGTGACGTCAGATTCAGACACAGCGCCGACGGCGGTATGCAATACTTTTACCTTCGCTTCTTCACCGCCAATTTTATTGAGCGACGCGGCAATGGCTTCCACTGAGCCTTGCACATCACCACGGATAATCACCGGCAGTTCTTTTGCACCAGCGGCGGCTTCACCGAATAGTTGTTCCATTGTGCGCGGCGCTGAGGCATTGGCAACGGAACGGCTGAGTTGACCGCGATATTCCGCGATATCACGAGCCACCTTTTCGCTTTCAACCACGGAGAATACATCCCCCGCTTCTGGCGGCTGATTTAAGCCCTGAATTTCTACCGGCGTGCCGGGCCCCGCTTCTTTTAATGTCGCACCTTTGTCATTGATGAGTGTCCGCACGCGGCCATAGGACGCACCGGCAACCACCAGATCACCCACACGGAGTGTACCTTTTTGGATCAGCAACGTGGCCATCACGCCTCTGCCCTGATCAAGCTTGGATTCAATAACGGCACCCGTTGCGGCGCGGTTCGGATTGGCTTTCAATTCCAGGACTTCAGACTGCAGCAGGATAGTTTCCACCAGCTTGTCCAGATTGAGTTTTTGTTTGGCCGATACTTCCACCACGATCACATCACCGCCAAATTCTTCTGGCACTAATTCGTGGCTCATCAATTCGTTTTTCACCCGTGCGGCATCCGCACCCGGCTTATCGATTTTATTGACGGCTACGATAATCGGCACGCCAGCGGCTTTCGCGTGGGCAATGGCTTCTTTGGTTTGCGCCATGATGCCGTCATCTGCGGCAACCACAAGCACGACGATATCTGTCACTTTTGCACCGCGGGCACGCATAGCAGTAAAGGCTTCATGGCCAGGCGTGTCTAGGAAGGTAACTTTGCCACCACCCAGATCCACTTGGTATGCGCCAATATGCTGGGTGATTCCCCCTGCCTCGCCTGCCGCTACGTCTGTTTTACGCAGTGCATCCAGCAGTGAGGTTTTGCCGTGGTCCACGTGGCCCATGATGGTGACCACTGGGGGGCGTGGTTGCATTTCTTCTTCTGAATCCTCGACATCATCAAGCACGCT
>CAZGVV010000042.1:735-12347 GCA_964529155.1 uncultured Rickettsiales bacterium | reverse complement strand
CTGCTCGACCCCTATTCCGGCCCGTCTTCCGAGCCCTATCCCAAGAAAAATCTGGTCGCCGCCGAATAAATACGTTAATCCGGTCTGACGGATAAACGACAGGCCGCCCTCGACATCATCAAGCACGCTTTCCACGTCACTTTCCGCGACGCGCTTGAATTTATGGCCGAATTCGCCGACCACTAATTCAGCAGTGTCAGCATCAATGGTTTGGGTGACGGTGACCATCATGCCGAGTTTCATCAATGCTTTAATCACGTCCACTGCACGAACCGCCATGCGGCTCGCCAAATCTTGTACGGTGATCGCTTCTGGAATGACTACTTCGCGCACGATTTTTTCTTGCCCGGCGCCGCCTGGAGTTTGCGCTTTTTTGAGGGCTTTTTCGCGTTGGCGACGGATGGATGCGAGTGAGCGTACGCGCTGGTCTTCCGCCTGCGACAATGCTTGAGTCACGGTAATTTTGCCGGATGTACGGCGCTCATCACCACGGGTAAGTTTTAGCTGCTTGCCCGGCTTGGCTTCACGGGCGCGTTCTTTTTCAGCAGCACTTTCCGCATCCACCGGCGCAGGTGCAGCTTGGCGCACAACATTGGGTTTTTTCACCAGGCTTGGCGCAAGGACCACACCATCGCTGCGGCGTGGTATTGGGCGGGGTTCATTAGTATTTACTACTGGCGGCTCTTCTACCGGGGCTTCAATCACCGGCTCCACAACCACTTCCGGCACGCGCTCGGCAGCCTTGCGGCTGGCTTCTTCAGCGGCCTGCAGCACTTTCATACGGGTTTGACGTTCGTCTTCCGTCAGGTGGCGGCCACCTTCCATACCACGAAATCCGTCTCCACCCGGACGCTTCACTTCTACCATACCAGCACCGCCGCCGGTAGAGAACACCCGCTGCTTACGCACTTCCACCGTCACGGCTTTTTCACGGCCGTGGGTGAATTTTTGCTTCACTTTGCCCGCATCCACCGTTTTGGTAAGCGTGAGCTTGGAAGGCGTGCTGATTTTCAGCGTTTCTTTTTTTGTGGTGTCGTCTGTCATGTCGGTGATGGCTGCCTTTAGGTTGGTGGCTATTGTAAGTGAGATTTCGGCGAATAGCTAGCCACTAATGACAGGCTATTCGCCGAGATTGCTTAAAAGAACCTTTCGCGGGCCGTCATGATAAGGGCAGCAGCCTGTTCGGGGTCCAGCGCATCTTTGGGTAGGATTTCAAGCAGTTCGTCGGTGGCGAGGCCAGCAAAATCATCGCCGGTTTTCACTCCATTTTCGCCAAGTGCTGCCAGAATTTCAGGTGTCATGCCCTCAAAATTGATGAGGTCATCGGCCATACCGAGGCTACGCAGCTTGTCTTGCTGCTCCTGCTGCTTCTGATCCAACCAGGCAAGCGCACGGCTTTGCAGTTCTTGCGCCACGCTTTCGTCGAAACCCTCGATAGAAGCAAGGTCAGAAAGCGGAATGTAAGCCACTTCTTCAATGCTGGTAAAGCCTTCCGTTACCAGGAGTTGTGCGATCACTTCTTCTACGTTCAATACGTCGATAAAGAGCTGCGACAAGGACTTGAATTCCTGCGAACGGCGCTCGGATTCGGTGGCTTCGGTCAGGATGTCGATGTTCCAACCGGTAAGCTGGGCCGCCAAACGCACATTCTGGCCACGGCGGCCGATAGCGAGAGAAAGCTGCTCATCTGGCACTACAAGTTCGATCGTGCCGCGGTTTTCGTCGATCACCACTTTGGATACTTCAGCCGAAGACAATGCGTTCACTACAAACGTTGCAGGATCTGGCGACCATTCGGTAATGTCGATGCGCTCGCCCTGAAGCTCGGCTACCACCGCTTGCACTCGGCTACCACGAACACCCACGCATGACAGCACGGGATTTACGCCGGAATCATGGCTGATAACGGCGATTTTAGCACGTGAGCCAGGATCGCGGGCGACAGCTTTAATTTCGATGATGCCGTCATAAATTTCCGGCACTTCTTGTGAAAAGAGTTTAGCCAGGAATTCCGGACGCACGCGGGAGAGGAAAATCTGCGCGCCGGTGCGTTCGCGGCGTACGTCAAAGATATACGCGCGGATACGGTCGCCAGTGCGGAACGTTTCACGCGGGATCAGTTCGTCGCGGCGAATCACCGCTTCAGTGCGGCCGAAATCAACGATGACATTGCCGTATTCCACACGCTTTACCGTGCCGGAAACGATTTCACCTACGCGATCTTTGAATTCATCAAATTGCTTTTCGCGCTCAGCGTCACGCACTTTCTGCATAATAACCTGCTTGGCAGTCTGCGCAGCAACGCGGCCAAAATCGATTGGTGGCAACGCATCTTTAATTTCATCACCCACTTCAAGCTCAGCATCAATTTTTTGCGCGTCTTTCAGGTGAATATGCGTGTATTCATTAAAGCCCTCAACACCACCTTCTTCGGCACTTTCAGGAGTAACCGGCTCATGATCGTTGCTGACCACGGTGCGAACACGGTACAATTGCACTTCACCGCTGCGATGGTCAATCTCAGCGCGGATGTTGTGTTCATGACCATATTTACGGCGGCCCGCCACTTCAATAGCACCAGCCATGGCATCCAGAATTGCTTCACGCGGCAACCCTTTTTCACGCGATACCGCTTCGGCTATCTGGATAATTTCCGTGCTACCGAATGCCTTGTTGCTCATGGAAGACGCTTGGATGGCCATAGTCATTAACTCCTAAATTATGCTGTTTTCTTCTTTTTCGTTGCCGGTTTTTTGTTGTTGGGCATTTCCGCCACCAGCTTTGCGCTACGGATGCCTGCACAGGCAATAATCTGCTCGCCGCCTTCTTCCAGCGCCAGCGTCACATCATCACCTGCAATATGTGTAATTGTACCGCGAAACCGTTTGCGGCCATTGATGGGCAACATGGTTTCCACCCTGGCTTCCTGCCCCTGAAACCGCTTGAAATCCAAGGCGTTATTTAATGGCCGATCCAAGCCCGGCGAGGATACTTCCAAATCATATGCTCCTGGGATTGGGTCTTCGACATCCAATTGGGCGGATGCGGTGTGGGTGATGGCGGCGCAATCGTCAAAGCTCATCGGCACATCGTCCGTGCGCTCGGCCATAATTTCCAATACATTTCGGCTCTTGCCCTCACGCACCTTCAAGCGCACCAAGGCATAGCCCATTGCATTCAATGGAGCCTCGATAATCGCGCGAATGCGTTGTTCAAGCGGCGTTTGCATAGCCAAACCTAAAAACCAATAAAAAAGGCGGGAAAATTCCCACCTTGTTTTCTGAATATAATGCATGCGCACAAAAGATCAAGGGGAAAATACCTTATTATGCCGTTTTATCGCACATATTGCACAGCAACAAAATCTCGCTATGATGCCGCCAGTCATTCTTCGGGAGCTTGTCACATGCAGCGCTTACAACCTATTCTATTGGCATTATTAATCGCATTTTTGCCCTTCTCCGCCCTGGCCGCGCCGGCAATTGATTCCGGAGCGACGGCCTGGATGCTGGTATCTACACTCCTTGTGCTAATGATGATTATTCCCGGCCTGGCCTTGTTCTATGGCGGTATGATGCATAAAGAAAGCGTGCTGGCAACCCTTATGCAAAGCTTCGTAACCTGCTGTTTAATTAGCGTATTATGGGTTATTTATGGGTATAGCCTCGTATTTACTGAAGCCAATGTATTTATCGGCAATATATCCAAGCTTTTCCTGAATGGTATGGGATTAGAATCCACATCCGGCACAGCCCCTAATCTTATCCCAGAATCCGTGTTCGTAACGTTTCAACTGACTTTTGCCGCCATTACTTGCGCGTTGATTTTAGGCTCGGTGGCAAACCGCCTAAAGTTTTCTTCCGCATTAGTCTTTATTGCCGCGTGGTTTACTGTCGTATACATCCCCGTAGCCCATTGGGTATGGGGTCCCAAAGGCTTGCTCGGCGGCACAGGAGACAGCAGTGCCAGTGGTATTTTAGGTTTCGGGCCAACACTGGACTTTGCCGGTGGCACAGTGGTGCATATCAATGCTGGTATTGCCGGCCTTATGGCTGCGTTAGTTCTTGGCGCACATAAGAATTTTGGCTCCAATGACGGCGCGCCGCCCTATAATATTGTCTTTAGCGTCATCGGTGCTTCGCTGTTATGGGTGGGATGGTTCGGGTTTAATGCGGGCTCGGCCATGGCCGCTAATTTCAGCGCAGGCATGGCCATGCTGGTCACCCATATTGCCGCTGCCACTGCCGCCCTTGCGTGGATGGCCGTGGAGTGGAGCACTCGCGGAAAGCCTAGCGTCATCGGCATCATTTCAGGCGCTGTCGCCGGATTAGTAGCCATTACGCCCGCCTCCGGTTTTGTGGATGTGAAGGGTGCGTTTGCTATTGGCTTGATTTCAGGCATTCTTTGCTTCTGGGGTTGCCAATTGAAATATAAACTTAAATTCGATGATTCATTGGATGTTTTTGGCGTCCACTGCATTGGAGGAATCGCAGGCGGTCTGCTTACGGGCATTTTCGCTTCGGAGAGTATCGGTGGCCATATGGGCAGCTTTAATCAATTAATCGCGCAAGCTGAGGGAATCCTGGTAACGGTAGTCTATTGCGGCATAATGTCCTTTATTATCCTTAAAATAATTGATAAGATTATGGGGCTGCGCGTGGATGCGGCCACCGAAGAAATGGGCCTGGACATGGCCATTCATGGTGAGAAGTTGCATTAAGTTTTTGGATAGGGTTGGTATTGTATGGTTGAATTAGCAAATATGCTTCATCCACCTCACGAAAACTCAGCCAATACAGACGCGCAAAAATTCCTCAACCTGGCCTTAATCACTACCGCTTTAGTCTCCGCCGCGGTTATCGCCGCACCGTTGGTGTTACCTGCCATCGGCATTGGCGTCGACGCAGAGCAATCTTTACTGGAAGAATGCTGTAACACGTTGAAAGAAAATACCGGTGTAGCAGGTGCTATTTCAACCATGATTAAGTCTATCCCTGTCGTGGGGACATATCTTTCAACCGAGGGCGGAAATAATATTCTCGTTCCAGCGGTAACAATTGTCGGTGGCCATTTAGCCGGTAATTTGATGAGCAATTATGAGAAAGAACACGGCAAAGAAGGAAATGTCGGCTCCGCCATCCGCATCGGCAGCATGGCCCTGGGCGTGGTTCTTTCATTGCCAGCACTATTGCCGGGCATAGCCCATGGCATGCTTTATTTAAGTAAATTAGCCGACCGTATTGCCGATAACTCGCAAATTCCCGGTAGTGAGCAATGGCAATGGAAAGAGTGGTTGGAGTCAGCTGCCCGCGGCATCGGCAATACGAATTTATGCAGCATTAAAGGGGTTGCCGGAGCCGCGTTGAAAAAAGCTACAGCTACGCCTTCCGTAGCATTTGCGCCCTTAGTGGCTAGCAGTGGAATGGCAAGCTTGCTTGGCGGCCATGCGGCATGTTTATTTCCTGCCGTGATTTCCCTTACCGCCCCCGCTGCGGCAAGCAAAGCGGAGCAAATACTTGCAGAACGCGATCAACGTGGCAGCTCAGCCCTTGGCGTCTCGTAGGATCGCGCCGGCTTCTGTCCCCAGTTTTTGCGCATCTTGCAGCACACCGGTTAATTCCGTTCCTTTATAATTTTTACCATCCGGTGAAAGTACGCACGCACGTAAGCGTAATTGCACCCCCACCAATTCCGCCAACGCCGCAATCGGTGTACGGCACGAACCATCGAGCGCCCTTAGTAAGGCACGTTCGCATAACACTGCAGCCATAGAAACCGCATCATTTAACGGCGCCAGCAACGCTTGGGTTTGCGCATCCTCTTCCCGGCACACAATGGCAATTGCACCTTGGGCGGGGGCGGGCAGCATTTCTTCCGTAGACAAAGGCATACCGGGCAAAGGGGACATATTAAGGCGTTTAAGCCCGGCAAGCGCAAGCAAGGTGGCATCCGCCTCACCTGCTTGAATTTTGCGCAGCCGCGTCCCAACGTTACCCCGTAATGGCACAATGACCAGATCTGGACGTAACCGTAGCGCCTGTGCAGAGCGGCGCAACGAAGATGTGCCCAGCCGTGCGCCGGACGGCAACTCCTTAAGACTGGCCGCATGCGCTGAAATCAATACGTCGCGTACATCTTCACGGGGCAAGATACACGCCAGCACCAGCCTTTCCGGCAGCACCGTGGGTAAATCCTTGGCAGAATGCACCGCAAGATCTATATCCCCACAAAGCAATGCCTCATCAATTTCCTTAGTAAACAATCCTTTGCCGCCAATATCAGCCAGTTTTTGGCTGAGAAACGTATCACCACTGGTCATCATCGGCACCGTTTCCACGGCTAAATCCGGGTGTGCATGGAGCAACCTTGCGCGTGTTTCCTCGGCTTGTGCCAAGGCCAGCGGGCTTTTACGCGTTCCGATGCGGGTGGGTGATGACAAGTGAAACTCCTTATATTATGGGTGATAGCATGATTAAATCCACGCGTCACGCGTCACTCACTGATTCACGTCCTCTTCTTATTCTTGGCATTGAAACCAGTTGCGATGAAACCGCCGCCGCGGTGGTGAGCAGCGATAAACGCATTTTGTCAAACGTGGTGCGCTCGCAACTCACCGAACATGCCGATTTTGGCGGCGTTGTGCCGGAAATCGCGGCGCGGGCGCATATTCAGCACATTGAACCGGTATTAGCCGCTGCCTTGCGCAATGCCAACGTCACCCTGGCTGACATCGACGCCATCGCCGCTACAACCGGGCCAGGATTGATTGGCGGAGTGATTGTCGGGACGATGACAGGAAAAGCGCTGGCCCTTACCGCTGACAAGCCCTTTATTGCCGTGAACCATCTGGAAGGCCATGCTCTTACCGCACGGCTTACGGGTGAAGTAGCATTTCCCTATTTATTGTTGCTGGTTTCCGGCGGTCATTGCCAATTTTTAATGGCCCACGGCGTCGGCCACTACGACCAACTCGGCGCCACGCGTGACGACGCGCTCGGCGAAGCGTTCGATAAAACCGCGAAAATGCTAGGTCTTGGCGCCCCCGGAGGCCCGGCAGTGGAGCAAGCGGCACTTAAAGGTAATCCGCGCGCATTTCCATTTACCGTACCAATGAAAGGACGTGAAGGGTGTGATTTTTCTTTTTCCGGCATCAAAACTGCCGTGCGCGAATTGGCACGCGCGCATGCGCCGCTGGATGTACACCATATCGCGGATATCTGCGCTTCTTTTCAATACACCGTGGGCGAAAGTGTGGCTGACCGAACACGCCATGCCATCACATTATTTAAAAAACATTGCCCGCAAGGAACTACGCTGGTGGTAGCAGGTGGCGTGGCAGCAAACCAGTATTTGCGCGCACGCTTGCATACGGAAACACAAAATGCAGGCATGCAGCTCGTTACCCCTCCCATTGCATTATGTACCGACAATGCCGCCATGATCGCCTGGGCAGGTATTGAGCGATTTCAGCTAGGACTCATAGATACGCTCGACACCGAACCGCGCGCGCGTTGGCCTATTTATGGCGAAAACCCATAAGTCGTAAATGCTGTCGTCACTTCGCGGCTGCGCAAATATTCCACGAAACGCCGCGCCTCATCCATATTTTCACCCGCCAGCACCACCGCGCGGTATGTAACAGGCGTATAGACCGTAAGCGGCAGTATGCCTACTACATGAAATTCCTGTTGGCGTGCTTCGCTGGCGAGCATGATACCGTAAGCTTGTTTACTGATCATCTCCTTCAACTGCGCCCGCTCCTTCGGATACAGAGTGTAGGGCTCCAAATCCGCATCGGCATGAAAATGGCGCAATGCCTCGCGCGCAGCAATACCTTCGGGGAGCGTCTGTGGATTGGGAAGAGCGAATACCGGCTCCTCACCCATGGCGGTAATTAATTCAGCGGAGGGAAAGCCTTGGGAAAAATTGGTTGTTACCGTGCTGGCGGCAGGCCCCACCAACGCAAGGTGGTCTGATGCCACGCGCATTTCCGAATGCAAATCCACCAGGCCCTGCTCTTTCAATGCTTCCAGCCACGTGCTTTTTGCCGTGATAAGCACATCGGCAGCAACACTTTCCACCGTTTGCCCGCTTTCATCTTGCGGCGTGGCGAATGCAACAGCCACCACGACACCTTCCCGCCGTGTGTATTCCTGCGCGATTCTTGCCAGCGGCAGGCTCAGCGGTGCGTCCGCTAAAATGGCAACGGTAGCGATGCCGGGTTCTTCGGCATGCACCGGGCATGCTAATAATAACAATAACCAGCACCATTTTCTCATAATGCAAACCGTTTATGGAAACGCGCCAGATCCTCCGCCGTTAAACGCACGCGGACATGCAATTCATTTTCCTCTACCTGCTCGCTCACTACATGCCCATGCGCATGCAACCACGCGATGGGCGCCCCCTCACCGGTTGGCAATACTAATTCCGCCGAAGTGAAAAAATCTGCCACACGCTTATCCAACGCGGCCAGCAAACGGTCCACCCCCTCGCCATTCAATGCCGATATGGCGAGGGCTTGCGGCGGCAAGTGTATCCTCTCGGCTTCAGGCAGCCGATCTATTTTGCTTAGTACTTCAATGATATTTTCCGGCATTTCTTCAAACAATGCTTTGAGCACGGATTCCACATCCGCTTTTTGCGCTGTAGAATCCGGGTGGGAAATATCTCGTATATGCAAAAGAATATCCGCCTCCAGCACTTCTTCCAGCGTCGCACGGAATGCAGCGATTAATTCAGTGGGCAGGTCAGAAACAAATCCCACCGTGTCTGACAAAATTACCAATGCGCCAGACGGTAATTTAAGGCCGCGCATGGTAGGATCAAGCGTAGCAAACAATGCATCTGCCGCCACAACGTCCGCACCTGTAAGACGATTAAACAAGGTGGACTTTCCGGCATTCGTGTAACCCACTAATGCGATAATAGGATAAGGCACGCGCTTACGTTTTTCGCGGTGCAGGCTACGCGTACGTGTAACGGTTTCCAATTCACGCTTTAATTTGGCAATACGATCACGAATCAAGCGCCGGTCAATTTCAATTTGCGATTCACCCGGCCCGCCTAAGAAACCAAAACCACCGCGCTGGCGCTCCAAATGCGTCCATGACCGCACTAAGCGGCCTTTTTGGTAATCAAGCGCTGCGAGCTCTACTTGTAATTTTCCTTCCCGCGTGCGGGCGCGGGCGCCGAAAATTTCCAATATCAATGCCGTGCGATCAATGACTTTACACGCCCAGGCTTTTTCTAAATTACGCTGCTGTACCGGCGTTAGCTTACCGTCCACAATCGCCAACTCCGCTTCAGCGGCCGAAATATGCTCAGCAATTTCTTCTACTTTGCCCTTCCCGAACAACGTTGCCGGACGAATGCTCGCCAGCGGCACGATGAGCCCTTCCACTACCTGTAAATCAATCGCGTGAGCAAGACCCACGGCTTCTTCCAGCTTTGCTTCCGGCAATCGCGCTGCTTCACGTTCCGCTTTGGAATACGGATAAATAACCAGGGCGCGGCGGGAAGCGCTCAGGCGACGGACTCTTCGAGCAAATCCATCTCTGCGCCGTCTTGCGCGTCATCCTCAAACATGCTCACCGGCGCGCCAGGAACAACGGTTGCGATGGTGTGTTTATAGACCAGTTGAATTTGCGGCCCACGCTTCAGTAATACAGAAAAATTATCAAAACCGCCAATATTTCCCTGTAATTTAACACCGTTTGACAGATAGACAGTCACGGGAATTTTATTTTTACGCAGCTTGTTGAGGAATACATCCTGAATATTTTGTGGGCGTTCGGTCATTTTTCTGATTCCTTTTTTTATTGGAGACGGGCTATTAGAGATAGCTCTTCACCTGACGCGAAGCAACGACTTTTCCACCTGCCGCGAACTCTTCGTGATTACCGTCGATGTCGGACAGCTTATAATAGTAATTCACCATGATACCTGCCGATTGCTTGAACCCTTTGCTGGACGTATCACCCAACCAATTGATGCGCTCTAACCGCGCACCGTTGAATAAATGAAAATTAGCGACGGGATCGAGCGGCTTATCATTTTTCTTTTCATTCAATAAATAATGCGCGCACAGACGCATCAAAATAGGCTTCAGCGTTTCAACGGTTTTTGACTGTTTGTGCCAATCGCTGGAAAGCAATGCCAACAATGCTGCACCTGCATTTTTTTCTTTATGCAGTGCAAGAATTTTTTTTCCTTCTTCTTCCTGAAGTACAGCGCCACCCTTGACCAGTAACGGGTCAAGCCACGCACGAAATCCCGGCACAGGGGAAAGTGTCGCATAGGTTTTTATCTGCTTAAACTGGCGACTCAATTCCGCCACCACACGCTTAATCAGGAAGTTGCCAAAGCTGATTCCAGCCAACCCTTTTTGCGCGTTTGAGATAGAATAAAAAATAGCCGTATCGGCTTTGTCCAGATCCAGTAGTGGCGACGTGGTATCAAGCAACGCCTGCACATTATCGGCAAGCCCATGCACAAAGGCAACCTGCACAAAGATCAAGGGTTCAAGCGGCATCTTGTTATGGAAAAAGGCGTAGACCCGGCGGTCTGCATCCAGCCGGTTTTTCAAATCATCCCAGGAATTGATGCGGTGAACGGCTTCATATTCGATCAGCTTCTCCAACAATGAAGCCGGTGAGTTCCAGGTGATTTCCTCTAAATCCAGCAAACCAATATCAAACCAGGAAGAAAGAATAGATTTAAGATCATATTCCAGCCCCTTCATAGCGATTTCTCGGCTCGCCAGCGCCAACAAATCCGCACGCATATCCACGAGGAATTTAAACCCGTTGGGCAAATCGGTGAATTGGCGCAGAATCGTCGTACGCGGGCTCATGAGCGCCTGGCGCAATTCTGATTCCGCTTTTAGTTTTTCTGCCGCTCCGCTGGCTTTTTGATAGGCAACAATCGCTTTATCCACGCGGGCACTATCCGTATCAAATTTAGCCGCCAGCAAGCGCAAAAAGCGGCCACGCCCTAATGCACTTAAATGCAGGTAGGTTTGCCCAAGTTCCGCCGTATGCGCCCGTGCCGTGAGTTCCCCCCCTTTGGGGGCCAGGCAATCCTGCATTTGGGCGACTAAATGGTCCAGATCCTCTTTGGGCACATCAGGCCGTATCTCTGCGCCGATGGCATTTCGCGCCGTTCCCTGCACTTCCCGCCAAGCGCGGAGCACGCTCACCATGGTTTTGCGGCGAAGATGGGACAGTCCGGAAGAACGGCTTTTAGGTATTTCAATCGAATCGGGCATGGGGCAATCATAACCCAAGGCCTTGTACTTTCGCAATAGATGATATATGCCACGGATTATCACTTATTTTAGGGATTAAAGTTACCGTTATGACCGCCAAAAAAATCAAAAAAGTCGTGCTCGCCTATTCCGGTGGGCTGGATACCTCTGTCATCCTGCGTTGGCTGCAAGAAACCTATGCGTGTGAGGTCGTAACTTTTACGGCTGATCTCGGCCAGGGCGGTGAGTTGGAACCAGCCCGGCGCAAAGCAGAAATGTTAGGCGTGAAACAGATATTTGTAGATGACCTGCGCGACGAATTTGTGCGCGATTTCGTATTCCCGATGTTTCGTGCGAATGCTTT
>CAZGVV010000042.1:0-725 GCA_964529155.1 uncultured Rickettsiales bacterium | reverse complement strand
CGAAGGTGTTTAGTTGCTCGGCACATCGATCGCCCGGCCTTTAATCGCGAAACGCCAAATCGAAATCGCCCTGGAAACCGGCGCAGATGCTGTTGCCCACGGTGCAACGGGCAAAGGCAATGACCAGGTGCGTTTTGAGCTTGGCTATTATGCATTGAAGCCCGACATCAAAGTCATTGCGCCCTGGCGCGAGTGGGAGCTGAATTCCCGCACGAAATTGATTGAATATGCAGAAAAGCATCAAATTCCCATTGCCAAAGACAAGCGCGGTGAAGCGCCCTATTCCACAGATGCCAACTTGTTACATATTTCCTATGAAGGAAAAGCCCTGGAAGACCCGTGGGTAGAACCAGACGAAGACATGTTTGAGCGTACTGTAGCGCCGGAACGCGCCCCCGATACCGCACAATACGTGGAAGTGGAATTTGAACGTGGCGACCCGGTTGCAGTGGATGGCAAACGCCTTGGGCCTGCCGCCCTGCTTACCGCATTGAATGAAGCGGCCGGCAAACATGGCATTGGCCGCCTGGATTTAGTAGAAAACCGCTATGTCGGCATGAAGTCACGCGGCGTATATGAAACACCGGGCGGCACGCTTCTGATCGCCGCGCACCGCGCAGTGGAAAGCCTGACGCTTGACCGCGGCGCTATGCACCAGAAGGATGAGCTAATGCCACGCTACGCCGAACTCATTTATAACGGCTATTGGTGGTCACCAGAGCGTA
>CAZGVV010000041.1:11250-19177 GCA_964529155.1 uncultured Rickettsiales bacterium | reverse complement strand
GCTTCTGAGATTCGTCGACTCTTTGATCAACATAACTATTACACTGTATTAACAATGCTCTGTATTCATCGTTGGCGCAAAGAATCTCTCGTGGCTCAGTTACCTCGAGATTTATTAATTTATTTGCTTAAAAATTTTATCGTCTAATGGAGCGCGACGTTGCTGAAATAAAAAAGCTGCTAAAACGCTTACCGTGTGATACTTTTGATGTTCTTGTGAAAGAATCTAAGCAAAATTGTCGTGAAATTACTTCAAAGCGGTTAAAGATGCCGAAACCCTCTATCTTGCAACCGATCCGGACCGCGAAGGTGAGGCGATTTCCTGGCACGTGGTGCAGGCGCTGAAAGAAGCCCGTCAATTACCAACCTGGGTCAAGGTGCAGCGTATTACGTTTGACGAAATCACCAAGCGCGCGGTACTCGCCGCTATCGCCGCCCCACGTGATATTGACATGGATTTGGTCAACGCCCAGCAAGCGCGCCGGGCGCTGGATTATCTGGTGGGATTTACGCTCTCCCCGGTGTTGTGGCGCAAACTCCCCGGCAGCCGTTCGGCAGGGCGTGTGCAGTCCGTGGCGCTGCGCCTGATTTGTGAGCGCGATGCCGAGATTGAGCAGTTCATCGCCCGGGAATATTGGGACATTACGGTGGCGCTGGACAGCGCGAAAAACGCGACGCTGGAGGCGCGGCTTTTTGAATATAAGGGTGAGAAAATGGAGAAATTCTCCATCACCAATGAAACACAGGCCACCGCTATCGCCGCTGATTTACGTGGCAAGCAGTTTAGCGTGGCAAAGCTGGAAGAAAAACAAGTGCGCCGCCACCCCGCACCGCCATTTACCACGTCTACGCTGCAACAGGAAGCGGCGCGCAAACTTGGATTTTCGGCCAAGAAAACCATGCAATTGGCGCAGAAATTATACGAAGGCGTAACCATGGACGGCGAAACCGCCGGTCTTATCACCTATATGCGTACGGACGGCGTGAATGTCTCGCAAGAGGCGGTGTCGGCGGCGCGTGAATATATCGGCAGTAAAATCGGCCAGGATTATGTGCCGGCAAGCCCGCGTGCCTACAAAACCAAAGCCAAAAATGCGCAGGAAGCGCACGAAGCCATTCGCCCCACCGAAGTATCACGCACGCCGCAAACGGCCGCGCGGTTTTTGGATAACGACATGGCGCGGCTCTATGAATTGATCTGGAAACGCATGGTCGCCAGCCAGATGGAGAGCGCGTTATTTGACCAGTTGATCGTGGACATTGCCGCGCAGGATAAACAGGCGGTATTGCGGGCAACTGGCTCGGTGGTGCGGTTTGACGGGTTTCTCACGCTCTATCAGGAAGGCCGCGACGAAGAAGATGACAGCGAGGAAAACCGCAAGCTTCCGGCGCTCACTCAAGGTGAATCGCTCGCCACCAAAGACGTCACCCCCGCCCAGCATTTCACCGAGCCACCGCCGCGCTATTCCGAGGCGAGCTTGGTCAAAAAATTAGAAGAGCTTGGCATCGGCCGCCCGTCTACCTATGCAGCGATTCTTTCGGTATTGCAGGACCGCAACTATGTGCGACTGGATAAAAAGCGTTTTGTCGCGGAATCGCTGGGCCGCATTGTGAGCGCGTTTTTGGTGAGCTTTTTCACGCGCTACGTGGAATATGATTTCACCGCCGACATGGAAACCAAGCTGGATGACGTCTCTGCCGGTGAGCGCGAATGGAAAGCGGTGCTGCGCGAATTCTGGGGTGAATTCATCAACAAAATTGAGGAAAGCAAGCAGCTTTCCATCACGCAAGTATTGGAGGCCATTGATACGCTGTTGGAATCGTTCCTGTTTGGCGCCGAGCAAAAAGGCGTGGACCCCCGCGCGTGCCCGGCCTGCGGGAAGGGACGGCTTGGCGTGCGGCTGGGGCGGTATGGCGCGTATATCGGGTGTTCCGCCTACCCGGATTGTAATTACAAACGCCAGGTTGGTGAAGCAACGGGCGGTGCGGAAGGTGAAGCGGGGGATGGGGTATTCCCACGCACGCTGGGGCTTGATCCCGAAACCGGCGACCCGGTGACCTTGCGTAAAGGGCCGTATGGCATGTATGTGCAGCGCGGCGAAGGCAAGGCGCCCAAACGTGCGAGCCTGCTCAAAGGCATGCAACCCGATGCGATTACGCTGGAAGTGGCGATCACTTTGCTGAAATTGCCGCGCGAACTGGGCATGCATCCCGATACCGGCAAACCGATTATGGCGGGTGTGGGACGGTTTGGCCCGTATCTGCAACATGACGGTAAATTTACCTCCTTACCGCCGGAAGAAGAAGTGCTGCAGATCGGCATCAACCGCGCGGTGGAAGTGCTGGCGCAGGCGGCGGAGAAAAGCAAAAGCGGCAAAGGCGGCGGGGCGGGCATGTTGCGCTCACTGGGTGACCACCCGGATGGCGGCAGCATCGGCGTGTATAAAGGACGGTATGGTCCGTATATCAAATACGGCAAAATCAACGCCACCTTACCCAAAGACGCTGACCCCGAGCAATTCACCTTGGAAGAAGCGTTGAGCCTCATCGACGCCAAAGGCGGCAGTGCGGCGGCGGGGAAGAAAAAACCGGCAAAGAAAGCAGCGGCCAAGAAACCGGCGGCTAAACCGGTGGCGGAAAAGAAAGCAAAAGTGGCGGTGAAAAAGCCAGCGGCCAAAAAAGCAGCGGGCAAGAAAAAGGCGTAAAACTCCCCTTGCATTACAACGCAAGCGCGTGTAAAATGGTGTAATGCACGGAGGGTTATATGGCTGATAAACCAGAGAAAATTAATGTGAATTTTCGGGCGGACGCCAGCAAAATCGCGGCGATTGACGCCATTGCGCGTACGCAGGACCGGGACCGTTCTTATATCATTAATCAGGCGGTAGAGAGTTTTATTGCGCACAGGCAATGGATGGACACGGAGATTCGCAAAGCAGTTAAAGACGCCGAGGCGGGCAAATTCCTTAGCGATCAGGAAGTAACGGCCATGTACCGCGAATGGGGCGTGCAGGAATGAAATTGCGTTGGTTGGAAATCGCCCGTACTGATATTCACCATATTCATACCTATATCGCTCAACACAACCCACAGGCGGCCCTGCACACGCGGCGTAATATTGTGCGTGCGGCGCAATCGCTCTTGGATATGCCGTATGCGGGGCGCGCCGGGAATGTGCCGCAGACGCGGGAATGGATCGTGGCCGACTTGCCTTATATTATTGTATACCGTGATGTGCCTGGATATATCGACGTGCTGCGTGTTTTTCACGCGAAGCAAGAAATTGGTCGGTATCAATGATAGAAAAACGTGACGTGACGATAGTTTATGTATATCATGGCTCCGCTCTCAACCCTGTGCTTTATCATTGATATATGACCATTCCTCCCGCCCGCATCTATTGCCCTGATAAAACTGCCATGCAATCCGGCCGTGCGAAAACGAACAGATGGCTGCTCGAATTCGCGCCTAATTCGCCGTATTACATTGAGCCGCTAATGGGCTGGACCGGCATGCGCGACACCACGCGGCAGTTGCATTTGCGCTTCGTGACGAAAGAAGAAGCGGTGGCGTATGCGGAGAAAAACGCGATTCCGTACACCGTGTTTGAGCCGAAAAAACGGGTGGTGAAACCCAAGGCATATGCCGATAATTTCAAGTTCGATAAAAAGGAAGCGGGCTGATTTACGGCGCAAGCTTCTTTCCGTTGTCATTTGGTATGATAGGCCAATAAATATTGACGGTAATTAATGCATATTTTATTGTCTGTTAAGTAATAACAGCAAAGGAGCTAATCATGAGCACAGCTAAATCAAACGAGTCACCGCAAAAAGATAAAAATAATGGACTAAGCCGGCGAGACGCACTTAGAGTTGCTGGCCTTCATTTGGTAGCGGCAGCTGTTCCACCGGTTGGAGTTGCTGGGGTAGTTAACAATGTAATGAACACGGCAGATGAAATTCAAAAGCGTAACACAACAATAAAACCTGGTAAAAACGGTCCTAGTCCTGAAGAGGTAAAAGCTGAAAATATTGGGTCAGTCGTAGACTGCGGCGTTAAAAATGCGGTGACATTGGGAGCAACAGCTGTGGCGACAGAATCTTTTCTAGATTTGCTTAAAAAAGCGAGGGCTAATAAAAGCAATGAAGTAAATAAGGGTATTGTGTAGTATCTGGCTTTCTTTAGTATGACGATTTTACGAAATCGCCATTCTGCTTTAGTGTATTGCCGCGGTGCACCGCGCCGATGATTTGGCCGACAACGGTAATTGTTACCAGCCTGTGATTTCAAAAAGTTGGCGGTTTTATCGTTTATGACAGCACGCCAAGCACGGCTTCTGCCGCCACTGCTTCGGGGATCAGGTCGCCCGGGAGGTGGAGTTGGGCGAGGGCAAGGGCGGCGGCTTCGACCTGGTGGGTGCGGGCTTCCGGGTGCTGGAGCAATTCACCCAGCGCTTCGGCCAAGAGCGGTGCGGTGCAGTGTTCCTGAATCAGTTCCGGGATGATTTGCTCCTCCGACAATAAATTTACCAGGCTGGCATAGGGCACGCGGATCATGCGCTTGAGCAGCCAGGCGGAGAGCGGGTGGACTTTATAGGCCACCACCTGCGCGCACCCGGCCTGGGCGACTTCGAGTGATGATGTGCCGGATTTGACCAGGGCGGCGGTGGAGGCGGCGAAGGCATCGGCTTTGTCACCGGCGTCGGAGAAGAGCACAGCCCGGAAGGGGCAGTTTTCAAACCACGGTTTGAGTTGCGGCAGCAGGCGTTTAGACGTTGGCACGGCCAGCGCCATGTCGGGCAGTAGCGCGCTTAACTGCACCAGCGCCGGGCCGAATACCGGCATGTGGCGTTTCAGTTCCGCCCCCCGGCTGCCGGGCATGACGCAGAGGATGGGTTGCGTGGCGGCGATGCCGTATTTCTCGCGGAACCGTGCGCCGTCACCCCGCGGCTGGTAGGCAACCGGGTGGCCGACAAAGGTGGTGGGCAGGCCGACTGCTTCAAAAAACGGTGGCTCGAACGGCAGCAGGCAGAGCAGATGGTCAAACAGGCGGGCGCAGGTTTTGGCGCGGCCCGGTTTGTAGGCCCAGACGCTGGGTGCGACGTAATGGACTAATTTCGGGCAATGCGGGGCTTTGCGGAGTTTTTCGGCAATGCGGAAATTAAAGCCCGGGGAGTCAATGGTGACGACGATGTCGGGGCGTTTGGTGGCGATGTCTTCCATCACCTGATGGCCGCGTGCGACCAGATGCATAAGGTGGGGGACGATTTCAGCAAAGCCCATGAGCGATAATTCGGAATAGGGGAACAGGCTGGTGAGGCCCTCCATCTCCATGCGCTCACCGCCGACGCCGCCAAAACGCACCTGCCCGCCGCTGAGGGCTTTGAGGGCGCGCATGAGGCCGGCACCGAGTGCATCGCCGGAGGCTTCGCCAGCGATCATGTAGATGGAAATGGTCATGCGGGTTATGCTATGCTGGCCGCATGCATTACACAACGCTTTCTCGCAGCGTCCTTTCGCTTTCCGGACCGGACGTGCGCACTTTCCTGCAAGGACTACTGACTGCCGACATGCGCCGCGTGACGCCGGACGCGCCGACTTATGCGTTATTGCTGAGCCCGCAGGGAAAATTTTTGCATGAAATGTTCGTGCTGGAGCATGACGGGCAATTCCTGATCGACACCGTGGCGGAACGCGCCGAAGAATTGCGTAAGCGCTTCATGATGTATCGTCTGCGCGCGAAGGTGGAGATTGCGGCATCGCCGCTGCGCGTATGGGCATTATGGGGTGAGGGAGATGCGCCTGCTTCCTCGCTATGCATCGCGGACCCCCGGTTGGCGGCGCTGGGGTATCGGCTGTATGCTGAGCACGCGCCCGATGCGGCGGAGGGTGATTATAATGCACATCGCCTGGCATTGGCCGTGCCGAATGAGCAGGATTTGCTGATCGATAAATCCTTGCCACTGGAATGGGGCATGGATGCGCTGAACGCGATTCGGTTTGATAAGGGATGTTACGTTGGTCAGGAAGTCACGGCGCGGATGCATCACCGTGCAGTGATGCGCCATTATGTGCATGCGGTGGAGACGGACGCGCCCGCATTGCCGCCCGCAGGCACGCCGGTGATGCTGGGCGAGCAAGTGGCAGGTGCATTGCATTCGTCACAAAATGCATGTGGTTTAGCCCGTCTTTCTTTGGATATCACGCAGCGCAGCAATGCGCAAAATAGGCTTATTGCAAGTGGGGTTACGATTGTGGCATATATACCGAAATGGATAGCGCAATAGCGCTGGATTCTCCTAACAGATAAGCGTATAATTAGTGTATGGCAGTACTGGATGTAAAAGACGAACACGGTGGTTATTTACGCGGGCATTTGTTGGTGGCAACGCCTGCGCTGAAGGACGGCTGTTTTGATAAATCCGTTATTTATGTGTGTGAGCATAATGAACATGGCGCAATGGGCGTGGTGGTAAACCGGCCAATCGCCAATATTCGTCTGGGTGAAATTTTGCAGGTGCTGGAAATCAACAGCAACCATGAGATCGCCGATTTGCCAGTGTATTTCGGCGGACCAGTAGAAGGGCATCGCGGGTTTGTATTGCACACCAGCGATGTGACGTTGCCCGATACGGTCATTGGCGTAGACGGTGTGTGTTTAACCGCGCATGTAAGCATGCTGCGCGGCATGGCCAACGGCACCGGCCCGCGCGAGAGTTTTTTAGTCCTGGGCTATGCCGGATGGCAGGCCGGGCAATTGGAAGCGGAATTGGAAAACGGCAGCTGGCTTACCGTGCCCGCCACCCGTGATCTGGTGTTCCACACCGATGACGCCATGAAATGGTCGCTGTCTGCCGCGTCGGTCGGCGTGGTGGATTTAGGGCGGCTGTCCAGCGTGGTTGGGCACGCGTAGGGCTGCTTTTTCGCTTTAATTTTCCAGCTGGTCGGTTATAAACCTTCGCCTTTAGGCGGAAATAACCTTTAGCTAACCCTATATCGTCATCCCCGCCGCGCGCGGGGATCCAGGGCGGGCATAATGCAGTATACGGGTTGGGCTGTAGATCCCCGCACTTCGGCGGGGATGACGGTTCCATCTTCGGCGGCATCTTTGCCGCAACGCTTGCCTTTAGGCCGATCACTAAACCATCATCTTTAGATGATGGTCGTTAATTTAGCCAGATAGAAACACCTGCTGCTTTTGCGGCGGTGCGTAGTTGCTTGTCGAGCGTGGCAAGCGGCAGTCCGTGACGGATGGCGATTTCCAGGTAAGCGCTGTCAGAGGCGCAGAGGCGGTGTGTGAACTTTCCGCACATGATCGCATGAGAATTAACATTTGCAAACAGATTTGTTAATCATCGCTTGCGTGCCTTGCGGGATATGCAAGCAGGAAAAATACCAAATTGGCGTACAAGTAAAGATGGTTGGGCACGTTTCTGTCACTCCTCATTATTTTGGCGCTTAGCTGCCATCCGCCTTTAATAATGATTGGATATAGGCTAGCGTTTCCGCATCGGGGGTACCGAAGCCGGAGGCGAGGATAACGCCGTGGTGTTCGATGTCCGTGGTTTTGCATTTTAGGGAGATGAATAAGTCCCGCACGGCGCTGCGGTGCAGGGCGACATAATGGTAGGTTTGTTGGTTTTCTGAGTTGTTCCCTTCCACGAGATGGATTTCGATCGGGTCTGGTGACGATAGTGGGGAGGCAAAGGAGAGTTCGGTCATGATGCGCCCCTCTTGCCACCGCGTGGCGTTTCTTGTTTCTGGTTTAGCGTTTTGACGATACCCTCAGACAAAGCCGCTTCGTCTGCGCCACCTAAGAAGGTGAGTATGGCTCCTGGCTGGACGTCAGAGGTGAGAGTCTCTTTGCGTTTCCGTAACACGCCCTGTGCTTCCAGTTCCGCTACTCCAGCTGGGCTAATATGCCATAAT
>CAZGVV010000041.1:0-11150 GCA_964529155.1 uncultured Rickettsiales bacterium | reverse complement strand
AAGTGCGTTGCACCACCTACATAACCTGCTTTTTTAGTTAACCCATTTCCTGTCAACCAACCGGTCGGCGCATAATCCTTTTCGTTAATTAACACGCCCTGTGCTTCCAGTTCCGCTACTCCAGCTGGGCTAATATGCCATAATTTACCTGAAGCTGAGCGTGATGGATAAAGGCCTACCCAAGTTTCACGTAGTTCTTTATCTACTTGTTGTTCAACTTCTACCCGTTCTTCAGCAGTAGCATCAACCGTTAAGCGCTCTTTTAATAATGCATCCCGTTTGCTCACGGCATAGTCTGCAATTTTTGCCTTAAAGTGCGTTGCACCACCTACATAACCTGCTTTTTTAGTTAACCCATTTCCTGTCATCCAATCGGTCGGTGCATAATTCTTTTCCGCTGCCCATCTGGCCGCCTCATGCGCCACCCGCATCGTTTCGGCTATACTCATTTGTTCACCGAAATCAAAGTTCACATGCACATCAAATTCGTTGGAGAGCTGAACAGGTGCACCTTCACTATTTGTACCATTGCCTCTCGGCTCGGTTAAATAACCGCCCTGTCGCTTTTTTACCTCCAGGCCCGCGAGCAGATCAGCAGCAGTGAGCAGGTTGAGCGGTTCGCCTTGCGCATTCAGTGGACGGTAGCTGAGGAGCAATGCTTGCTTTTCTAAGCCGTATTTATTCATAAACCACTCGCAGCGGCGTGTGCCGCGGGTAAAAATCTGTTCCATTTGAGCAAGGGCACGGGCACTGCTGCGGTCGTGCATTTTTAGATTGTGGATCACGGTAGTTTCGCGGTCGTCGAAGCCGAAGGTGAGAATGCTATCGTTGAAGATCGCGGTGATTTTTCCTTCCTCATAATCTTGCAAGATACGCTTGCGCTCTTCTGGCGACGTTCGAGGATATTTATCATTGCCGGAATGGATGTGCACAGCTTTTAATTTCGTAAACCCCAGTTCTTTAGCGCGCTTATTATAATACTCCGCCCCAAGTTTCCCAGCTTCGATGCCGTCCACAAAAAACAGCGCCTTATAGTGGCTGAGCGGGCCCATATAGGGCTCTTTGGCCGTAAGCTGCGTATCTACCGCCGCCTGGATCACCTTGGGGTGGCCGGAGAAATATTCCAGCAATTCCTGATTATACTTCAGCAGATCCTTCCCTTTGGCCTGCATATGCTCTTCCCAGTCTGGCGTCTTCACGCTGATATCGATTAGACCGGGTTGGATATAATCGCAGGTGAGCCCCTGGTTATGTGCTTTTACCAGCCGCTTAGAGTAAATGGTCGGCACTATGCCGCCAAAGCGCTTCTCACTAACACCATCATCGGTTCCAGTGAAAAGGAGCGTCATCTGATGGTCATTGGCAAAGGAGTTGATGGTGAGAGGTGTGGCGGTCCCCTCAGGTTGGGAGGAGAAATCCCGCAATTCATGCGCTTCGTCCATCAGTACCAGGCCACGGTAGTTGGGCGAGGCGGGGTCTAGTGACAGCGTACCAGTTTCCAGCATCTTCGGTATGGATTGATAGGTGGCCACCAGCACTGGTGCATCCTGTGCGCGGCGTTTTTCTGCGGGGGTTTGGTCACTATCAAAGGCGGCGACATCGGCATCCTTAATGTCTAGTTCTTGATCGAATTCCTTCAGTGTCTGCTGGTTGAGGCCCAGGCGCGGGGTCAACAGTAATACTTTTGTTGCATCGCGCCGCTGCCCCACAGGCATATCCAAATCCGCCGCTTTTTTAGCCAAAAACCCCATTATGCGTGTTTTTCCACTACCGGGTGAAGATTCGATCAACGCGGCTTGGATAGTTGTTTTTTGCTTGTCCTTGTCACTGTCAGGTACATCTTCGCCAAAGGCGGTGAAGGGAGTGCCTGGCGTTGCTTCCAGAAACTGGGCGACAGTGCTGATAATATCCTGCTGGTTCCAGCGCAGCGAATTATCTGTCTTCGCGCTGGTTACAGACTTTTTTAAACGCGTAACGAATGCTTGTTTTGCATTATCCATGATTAGCTCTTAATAACTCAACTGCTTAAGCAATAATCTTACATTATATAAAGTAATAAGTATGTTACAATTGTGTTATTATTTCGCCTATATAATTATGTTAAGTAATTGTATTAACTATATTTTTTGCTAAATCCCCCTTTTTTTTGATGAGGGTAGAGATTGTAGTGCTCCAGGTTCAAGGGCGGGTATTAATTTGTTGCACTCAACCCCTTAATTATATCCCCCTGCCGGTATGTTGGCACGTTTCCGTAACTAATTAGAGTGGTGAGCCTTCCTTCAACCAAGATTCTGACTCCAGGCTTTCAGTGCTTCCAAGTCGCCCTTACAGTGTTTATAACCCAGCTGCACCAACGTATTGCGGAAAGAATGGGGGTTGTAATAGGAAAACCCCGTCACGGTATAGTTCTTCCACTTTACCATTATACATGGCTGCAAAGAGTGTTTTCTGCGCTTCCGGTGCTCACGTACACCTGTACGCTGCGCTCCGGTTCTCGAAAACACTATTTTCGCCTATGTATAATGGTAAATTGAAATAACTATAAATGCCGCCAGGAAGATGTCCACCACGGTCTGGGTAGTGCTCCAGTGCTCCGGCGCGGCGGCAGCGAAGCATTGGTTGCCGTCATGGGCAATGGCTGTTCGGGGAAAGAGTGGCGCTTCCTCTTCGTATAAGCGCGTGTCACCGGGACGGAATGGAACTATTTTTTCTCACCATAATAATACTCCGCACTTGGGAAGGTGCTGCTGCGCACTTCCATTGCGTAGGTTTTGGCGGCTTGGGCCAGGTCTTCACCGAGTGTGGCATACAGCTTCACAAAGCGTGGGAGTTTGCCGCGGTTGAAGCCGGCCATGTCTTCGGTGACGAGCACTTGGCCGTCGCATGCCGGTGACGCGCCGATGCCGATGACGGGGATGGGGATTTCGGCGGTGATGGTGCGGGCGAGTGGTTCCATGACGGCTTCTACGACTACGGCGAAGGCACCGGCTCGGGTGACGGCGTGGGCGTCGTGCAGGATGTGTTCACGGGCGCTGGCGTCGCGTCCTTGTACGCGGAAGCCGCTGGCTTCGGTGACACGCTGCGGCATCAGGCCGATATGGGCCATGACGGGAATGTGATGGGCGGTGAGCAGGGCGATGGTGGCTTCCATTTCAGCCCCGCCTTCGAGCTTTACCGCAGCGCATTGGGTTTCCTGCATGACGCGCGTGGCGTTTTGCAGGGCGTGCTCTGGCGTGTCGTAACTTCCGGCGGGCATATCGACCACAACGCAGGCGTGGCGGCTGGCACGGGTGACGGCCCGGCCATGCAGGATCATGGTGTCCAGACTTACGCCAACGGTGGAGTCCATGCCGTAGAGCACCATGCTCAGTGAATCACCGACTAAGAGTATATCGACATGAGCATCCAGCGCGTGGGCGAAGGGGGTGGTGTAGGCCGTGAGGGCTACGATTCTTTCGGTGGTTTTACCCTGATGTTTGCGGGCGCGCAGCTGCGCCGGCGTGATCGCTTCGCTCATACGGCAATGCGTTTGAAGGCGGTGTTTTCACGGGCTTTAAATACACGCGGCAACAGGAAGGCAATGGTGGTGCCGTAGCCTTCTTCACTGTGAATGGCGAATTTGCCGCCCATGACTTCCACGAATTTACGGGCAAGCGGTAACCCCAGGCCGGTGCCTTCGTAACGTTCACTGAGTTTATTTTTGACCTGACCGAATTCAGAAAGCGCTTTCGCGATTTCTTTGGGTTGTATGCCAACGCCTGAATCATTGACCTGGAATACGATGGCATCTTCTTCTTCGTCATGCCACGCGGCGAGGCGCACCTTGCCGCCTTCAGGGGTGAATTTGACGGCGTTGGAGAGCAAGTTGAGCAATACCTGCTTGAGTTTTTTGCTGTCTGTTTCCAGCGCCAGGGTTTGTTTTGGCACGGCGTTGACGAGTTCGATATTGCCGACTTCGGCGCGTGGCAGCACCAGTCGCAGGCAGTTGGCGGCGAGTTTGGTGGCGTTGACTTCTTCGATTTCCAGCTCCAGCTTTCCGGCATCGGCTTTTGAGAAATCGAGAATGTCATTAATGAGCGTGAGCAAATGCACCCCGGATTGGTGGATGTCATGGACGTATTCTTTGTGGGTAGCGTTTTGCATTTCCGGCGCGGCTTCATTTTTCAAGATATTGGAAAAGCCGATAATGGCGTTTAAAGGGGTGCGCAATTCGTGACTGATATTGGCCAGGAACAGGGTTTTGTCTTCGAGGCGCGCTTCGGCTTCGGCCGTTGAGCGGGCAAGGGCTGCATTTTCTTCGTGCAATTCACCCAGCGCGATTTCGGCAGCGCGTGAGAGAAAGCCGGTGATGAGAAGAAGAATAAGGCAGACGATAAAAATGGCCATGCCGGTGAGCCATTGCAGGGTAAAGACGCGGCCCCAGGCAGTGGTTAAGTCCCGGGATAGCTCAATATAAGCTTCAGGGGCGGCGGGCGTTCCCAGCACGGTAAAGCTGCGCAGCCATTTTTCGCCGCCATCGGTGCTGAATTGGGAGAGGGAGCCTGTGGTGTTCAGTGCCTGAACCATTTGGCTGAATTCAGTATTGGAAAGCGTGCCACCGGTGGTGAACAGCAATAATCCATGCGGGTCATAGAGCCGGAGCTTCACACCAGCGCCTTGCGCGAGTAATTGCATATCTAAAGTAAATTGGCTGCTTAAAGTGCCTGCTGCCATCTCAGCGCGGTGAGGCTGCCATGCTGCGGAAGCAAGATGCTCATTAAATGCCCGGTTATCCGCTTCGGCCTGGGCAAGCGCAATGCCAGTCATCAACCGGCCCCCATACACCCCCCCTGTAATGGCAAAGGCCAAGGCCATTAACAGGTAAATCCATAACTTCCAACGAATAATAAATTCTTGCATAGAGCGAGTAACAGACCTGATTCAGGGGGGGAAGTCAAGGGAGGCGGGGTGCCGGTTAGGGTAAAAATTGTTAATGGGAAAGGGGATGTGATTCATAAATGAATTAACGCAGGGTGCTTTCCCAGGTTGTATTTCAACCAAGCATTTTTAATAATCATATTAATCAATAGCTTAATAAGCTATTGCGTTGTCACAAAACATTAACTTCTACCGGCAGACACTCAATGCTAGTTTTATAGACTAACACTTGTAATAGATTTTAGCATGACTGTACCACGTGAGCGAATTGACAAAGCTGTAATTTCATTACGCGAATTACTGACGCCCAATACCGACGGCCAAATTATTTTTGGCGCAAAAAATGAGCCGCTGAAATTATCACAGGTAGAATCGCTATCAGCCATTCAGCATGGGTTAGAACAAAATATTACGCTTGGTCATATCGTCGGTCCAGGCGGTATAGGCAAAACACGCATTGGCATTGCGCTGGCTCATGCGCTGGATAAGCACAAGGCTAATAGCCTATTTGTGGTGCCGACGCAGCAAGCGCTCGAAGATTTTGTGGCGAAAGCAAAAGAGCTTTGCCCTGATTTGCATGTCGGCGCGATGTATCAGGAAGAAAAGCAGATTGGCAGGCTTACGTTTATCACCTATGCCTCACTGCTAGACCGCATTAAAGCACATGAAGAAGGGATTAGTCCTAAAGAAGGTCCGCCTATCGATCCTAAATTGTTTGATGCCGTTATATGGGATGAAGCTCATATGTATCTGACTGCCAATGCGCAGGATACGCTACAAAAATTCGATCATACTATTAACATCGGCCTGACAGCTACCCCACGCTATTACACAGGCAAAGAAGTAGGTTTAGTATTCGGTCCACTACTGCATGAAATTCCGTATGATGTAGCGAAAGACCGTAAGGAAGTAAATGATGTCGAAAACATACTTGTCACCACCGATGTAAAAACCGGTTTGCGGCTCACTACACCCGACCAAGAGGAAGGCCCGGAAGTATCTAAGGCGATTAACCGGCGTAAGCGCAATCTTATACCTGCCGATATTTATAAAAATATCGAGGTTACGGTAGAGCGCAATGGTCAAGAACGAAATTACAGCATTGCCGGTGAACCTACCGTTGTGTTCGGTGCGGGCATTGACCACGTGCATGACATTGCGGATGCCATTAATGCGGCGCTGGCAGGGCCGCTAAAGCATGACAATGATTTTCGTGAAAAATTGCGTGCTAAAGGTATTAATCCCGATGATCCTGACTTAATAATTGCCGCTCCTATTCACAGTGGCCGCACAGATAATCATGAGGGAATGTCATTAGGTGCACGTAATAGGCTCGTTGATAAATATCATGACCGCAAGGTGTTGATGCTGGTGTCTACTTCTGTACTTCAACAATCTTTCGATAGTCCCATTACCTCAGTTGTCATTGATACGGTGCCGCGCCAAACTTATGTCGGCGTCGGTCAGGCTGGTATGCGCGCTACGCGTCCAGGAAAAGACATGGCATTTGTCATCAACATGCAGGATGCAGACCACCCCTCTCTTGCTTTTGATGATTATCGCAATAATCGAGGCGTGGAAGAAGGCGTAGCCGTCGAGATAGGGAAAACCAACGGTATGCGGAATGGAAAAGTAGCACCGGCAGCACTAGCCACAGTGGATCAACCTATTTCCAATTATAGCCTTACCTATGGTGCTTCATTACACCGCTTAGTAGACCAGCGCAGAATTAAGCGTGACCAGTTGCATCGTGATGATTTTGAAGATTCTACAAAACACTTCACAACGCAAGGCTATGACCGCATTAACCGGCTTCTGATAGAAATAAGCAATGGTAATAAAGCAGCGATTACTCCTTTCATACAAGCAATACAGCCATGGCTGACGCGCACAAAAAAAAGACTGCTTGCAGTCGCACAAAAAACTGAGAGTAACTGGCAAATTAAACGTGTTAAGCTGGATAAGTTCGCTCTGTCTGGCAATCCAGAGACAATAGATACCGAATCTGCCGCCGGAAGTTATGATATCTCCGGTAATGATGAAGTAAGTAATGTAAACCGCACATTCGGCTTAAGCCTTCCTCAGAAAAAGGGTTTGACCACTATTGCAGAATTGCTAAAAGACGAGGCTGAAGCGGTGCTGAAGCGTGGGCAACATGTTGACTTCGGTACTGCTCGGTTAACAGTAATTGAAAAAGCGGCTCCTTTAGATGAGCATGCGTTAGAAGGTGCAATCAATGATTCGCTGGCACAGGCTGTTCAACAAGCAGAAGAGGGTGCGTTACCCACATGGAGCAGTTTCCAACGTAGGTTGCTTCTCGCAATAAAAAGCCGGTTTGCAAAATTACTGCAAAACAACGAAAATGCTAATGAACAGCCACTATCTAGAGCTATCCAGAAGAAATTAGCTGTGATTGGAAATCAAGAGGAAAGCCTATTAAAGCCTTTAACGCAAGCAATTGATGATGCTTTAAATAAATTGGATACCAGAGAGCAAGCTATTCTCCGTCTGCGTATTGCCGGAAGTACTCTAGAAGAAATAGGTAAAGAGTATGGCGTAAGTAAATCGCATGTTGGGCAAATTGTATCTAGATCCATGAACAAGCTACGGCACCCACAGATATGCCGCGACCTAGAAGGGTATATTTCAGGTGGAGGATATGAAGATTCTGAATATAAGGGTCTAATACCGAGAGAAAGGACTTTATCAGAAGAAGAGGCCAGACGGAAAAACTGGCATGATCTTTATAAAAACGAGCCGAATACCCTTAATACTAGTCCTGCGCAGCAGCCTGGAGTGCTGCGCGGTATTGATGATATTGTTAAACTGAGACGGCACCCAATTGCCGCATTGCAAGCTGCGGTGAAAGGATATTTTACAGATAAAAATGGCGATCCACGACCACTAACTAACCTATTGGATGATGCTGGGGTTAAGAGTATAGGCACGCGCGAAAGACTTGCTAACCTTATCGTAAATGGCGAAAGTCATTGGGGGCTGAGCAGAAGCGATGTGTTTTCTCTAGCGCAAGCACTTGAGGTGAATGGGAAAAATGAATCTGAAGTGCAACTTTTTAAATTTACGATAGATGCACTTTACGACGCAGTAAATGAAAAATCGAATCCAGGGCACTGCAGGTAGGGGCTGCCGGTTATAATTGAGTGTTCTGTGTATTTGATCGTGATACCCATGCTACTTATGATGCAGCATTACGGACAATCCCAGATTATATTCCTGGAAAAGCCTGTATCCTTTGAAGGAAAAGTCATTAATAAAGCAAAGATAAATCGGGCATTGCGATTAGTGGTGGGGTGGGGAAATTAAGAATTATCAATTATATTCAATCAGATAATGAATGTGTGAAAGCTATTTGACAAGGCGGTTGCTGGCGTATATACAAATATCCCTTTTTATTCGCATAGGATTCGCGCCATGAAACGCACTTACCAGCCTAGCCGCATCGTTCGCAAGCGCCGCCATGGCTTTCGCTCCCGCATCGCAACCGTTGGTGGCCGTAAGGTGATCGCCGCTCGCCGCGCTAAAGGCCGCAAGCGCTTATCGGCTTAAGCGTCGCGTTGACGACTTCTTCTGACTTGACTCCGATTTCGATTGAGCGGCTGCGTCGCCGTAAGGAATTCGTGCAGCTTTCGGCGGAGGGGCATAAATTTGTAACTCCCAGTTTTATCGTGCTCGCACAGGAACGTAAGGAAGGCGTTGCTGAAGGGCGCGTTGGATTTACGGTAACGAAAAAAATGGGTAACGCGCCGACGCGTAACCGGATTCGCCGCCGCTTGCGGGAAGTGGTGCGGTTGCACGGGGCGGAATGTGTGCGGCCGGGGTGGGATTATGTGCTGATCGCCCGCAAACAGGCTTTACTTTGCCCCTTTTCAACGTTATTGCGAGACATGCAATTTGCGCTGTCGCGCGTCGGCCGGGTGAAACCACGGCAATCTTAAAGGAATTTTCGCATGCGTACGCAATCATTTTTTCGCCCTGAAGACCAGCGTAACCTGATTATCGCCATTGTGCTTTCGGCGTTGCTGGTGATTGGCTGGGAGATGTTTATCGAAGCGCCCAAACGCCAGCATTTAGCGGCGTGGAACAAGCAGCACGTGCAGCAGGAAAAAGTGCAGAAAGCCAAGGTACAGGCAGAAATCGAACGTGCGGGTGATGATTATGCGCCGTCGCTCACGCGCGAGCAACGCCTGGCGTTGTCGCCGCGTGTACATGTGCAGTCGGATGGATTGAACGGCTCCATTGCGCTGAAGGGCTTGCGTTTTGATGATCTGGTGCTGACGCATTACAAAGAGACGCTGGACACCCAAAGCCCGAACGTGACGCTCTTGTCGCCCACGGGTGACGCGCGGGCGTATCTGGCGCAGCTCGGGTGGCTGTCGGTAGGGAATGACGCGGTAGCGGTTCCCAGCGAGCATACGGTGTGGAAAGCAGACCGCGATACGCTAACACCGGAGCACCCGGTGACATTCATCTGGGATAATGGCCAGAATCTGCGGTTTAAAACCACGGTGGCGATGGATGCGGATTACATGTTTCATTTCACGCAAATCGTGGAAAATAAAGGCACGACACCGGTAAAATTAGCGCCATACGGATTTGTGAACCGGGCGCATGACCTTAAAAACCCGCACGAATCCACCGAAGGCGGCAACCCGATCGGTGTGATGGGCGGCAAGCTGACCGATGTGCCGTATGCCGATTTGCATGACAAGGGCGAGAAGCGTTTTGAGGAAGCATCCGGCTGGCTGGGTTTCAGCGATAAATACTGGCTGACGGCGTTGGTGCCAGAAGGCGTGTTTACGGCGCGTTTCAGCTATTATAAGCCGCGTGAGCAGGACCGTTACCAGATTGAATATGCAAGTCCGGCGCAAGTGGTGTTGCCGGGGGGCAGCATTGAGTTTCACACCCGGATGTTTGCCGGGGTGAAGGCATTGAATGTGCTGGATAGCTATGCCGAAGGGGGGAATGCAGACCATAAGGCAGCAATTCCGTTGTTTGACCGTGCCGTGGATTTCGGGATCTTTTATTTTATTACCAAGCCATTGTTTTATATTATCAGCTGGCTCTATCACCTCACCGGTAATTTCGGGGTGGCGATTATTGTGCTGACCCTGATCGTGAAAACCGTGATGGTGCCACTGGCGCATAAAGGCTATGTCGCGGGGTATAAAATGCGCGGTCTGCAGCCGGAATTTAAGCGCCTGCGCGAGAAATATGCAGCCGATCCGATGAAGATGCACCAGCAAATCCGCGCGTTGCAGAAGCGCGAAAAGGTGAGCATGGGCAGCCTGTTTCTGATGCTGGTGATTCAGATTGTCATGTTCCTGTCGCTCAACAAGGTGCTGTACGTGACCTCGGAAATCCGTCAGACGCCGTTTTTGGGCTGGATTCGCGATTTATCGGCGGCGGACCCGTCCAATATTTTCAATTTGTTTGGCTTGATTCCTATTACGTTGCCCTCGGCCCTGCATCTGGGCGTTCTGCCGTTACTGATGGGCGTGGCGATGATGCTGCAAACCAAGATGCAGCCGCCACCACCTGATCCTGTCCAGGCGAAAGCCGTGAAGATCATGCCGTATTTCTTCATGTTCGTATTTGCCAACATGCCAAGCGGTGTGGTGCTGTATTCACTCTGCAGCTCGGTGTTTTCCATTGTCCATCAATGGATAGTGAACAGGCGTTTTGATACTGACCCCACGGCCCGCCACGAGGAAGGCATTGACTGATACCCGCGCAGCGCGGTTATTCGATGCACCGTGCCGTTTCGTATGCGGCGCGCCGAATCCGCGCGGGCTTCCAGACCCGCATTTCCCGGAAATCGCCTTTATCGGCCGGTCTAATGCCGGGAAATCCAGCTTAATTAATGCGCTGGTACAACAGCCGGGTCTGGCCCGTGCCTCGGTGACGCCGGGACGCACGCAGCATTTCAACTGCTTTTTACTGGGGGAGAAGCGCATGCTGGTGGATTTGCCGGGTTATGGCTTTGCCAAGGCTCCCAAAGGCATGGTAGACGCCTGGAACCGGGCGATTCGGGCGTATCTGCGTGGGCGGCCCACGCTTCGGCGGGTATGCCTGCTGGTGGATTCGCGCCGGGGGATTATGGATTCAGACCGTACAATGATGGCGCTGCTGGATGACGCCGCCGTGCCGTATCAGGTGATCTTGACCAAAGCTGATAAGCTCGGGAAAAATGAATCGGTGCAAGTGCTTAATGA
>CAZGVV010000040.1:6105-19444 GCA_964529155.1 uncultured Rickettsiales bacterium | reverse complement strand
TCTTCCATCCATTTCGTATATGTTATTTCGCGCCACTCAGGGTATATTTTTACTGCGCCACTTGTTACTGCTTCGAGCGCGGGTTTTTTGAGTGATTCAACCTTGATAAACCAGTTTGGCAGAATCATGGGTTCTATATCATGGCCAGCCTTGTAACACACCGTTACTGCCGTCTCATATTTATCGTTGATCTTTTCTATCATGCCTTTTTCTTGTAACTCTTCCACCACTTCTCCTTGCTTGGCGTGCATCTCCGTCTCCAGCCTGCTCAATTCCGCCATGGCCTGGGTAATACCCTCAGTTACGATATGGCGTTCTTCCCTGGGTACGGTTTGCGACGCGCGGTGCAATGCTTCCGCCAGCAACGCCAGCTCATCGAGCAGTGGCTCTTTGCCTTCTGCCACGCGCTCACGGCCATCGGTGATATTCTTAGAAATTTTAGCCAGCAACGCAGAGACTTCTTCTTTCATGGGCGGTTTCCTTCCTTCGCGCGGTTGTTAGTACGGTAGAGATAGGAAAGAATTTCCGCCACTGCCGCATACGCTTCAAGCGGTATCATATCACCAATATCCAGAGAGGAAAGCAGCGTCACTAAATCCGCGTCCTCCCTCACTTCCACGCCGGATTCTTTGGCGAGTTTTATAATCTGTTCGGCAATAAAGCCTTTGCCTTTGGCAGCAATATGCGGCGCCTGATCCTTTCCTCGCTCATAGGCCAGTGCGATGGCGAGTTTCGCAGGATCAAACTCCTTTTCGCTCATGGATTTTCCATGGGATCGTCTGGCTGCTTTAAATCCAGCGTAACTTCCCCGAACACCGGGTCGTCCACGCCGGAAGACGCGGCGGCGATGTTTTGTTGATGAATGCGCTCATGCAATTCCTTGCGCAAAATGCTGGCTTCGGCAGGAAACACAAAGCCCAGCTTCACCGTGCGGCCGCGCACTTCCATCACCGTCAGCTCAATGCTGTTGTTGATGATAATAGACTCGCCTTCCTTGCGGGTGAGGTAGAGCATGTGATGAGCGTCCAGATAAAAAAGTTGGCACGGTTTTAGCTATACTCATACGCATACAAAACTATGCGCTTATTTACCACTGTAAACTACAGCTTACTCCAAGGCACGACGTATGGACTACATCAACCTCCCCGTTTTCTCGCTTGCCAATGAAAAAATGCGTTTCGCCAGTCAGCGTCAGGCATTGCTTGCGCAAAACATCGCTAACGCAGATACCCCCGGCTACAAAACCCAGGACCTGAAAACCCCTGATTTTGGTGCCATGTTGTCTGGCAGGATGCATGCCGTTGCCCCGTCCAAAACCAATCCTATGCATCTCTCCGCTGCTGGTGGGGCAGGGCAGCCATTCAAGCAAATCACCCGTCCGCATACCGCTGAGACCCACCCAAATGGCAACACGGTGTCATTGGATGAAGAAATGAAAAACATGTCGCTGAACCAGTCGGATTATCAGAGCACCACTGCGATTTATCAAAAAACGGTGTCGATGTTTAAAATGGCACTGGGCATAAATCCAGGGGCATAAATTAGGATAGGAATGTCGCATGCAGCTAAGTGATTCACTTCAAATTGCCGCCGCCGGAATGCAAGCGCAAAGTACGCGATTGCGCGTGGTTGCGGAGAATTTAGCTAACGTTAACACCACGCCCAAAGCGGCAGGCCAATTACCTTATCAACGCAAGCTCACTATTTTTGAAAACACCATGAATAAAGCGCTTGGTGTGTCTACGATCAAAACCACGCTTAGCAAAGACCCCACGGAATTTAACAAAAAATACGCCCCATACCATCCCGCCGCCGATGTGGATGGCTATATACTTACGCCTAACGTTGATTCCGTCATTGAAATGACGGATCTGCGTGAAGCGCGCCGAGGCTATGAGGCAGACCTAAATGTTGTGCAAACCACGCGCGGCATGCTGCAGCAAACCATCGATTTATTAAGGCGTTAATAACGCAGATACGCCTGAAATGCGATAATTTGATATTAATAAGAAAATAATAGCCTTTCCCATTGCGCTAGCTGTTAGGGTGCGCTATGTATGATAAGCTATGTTGAAGACCAAAATATATCCATTCATGTCCCCCCGCAAACCAATTTACGAAGGCAAAGCTAAGCAGTTGTTCGAGGGTCCCGAACCGGGGACGCTCATTCAACACTTTAAAGACGATGCCACTGCCTTTAATGCGGCCAAGCGCGGCACCATCAGCGGCAAGGGGGTGTTGAATAACCGGATTTCCGAATATTTGATGCTACGTCTGGCCGAAATCGGCATTCCTACGCATTTTATCCGCACACTTAACATGCGGGAACAATTAGTAAAAGCAGTCCAAATCGTGCCACTGGAAGTCGTGGTGCGTAACTACGCCGCCGGCAGCTTCGCCAAGCGCTACGGAGTAGAAGAGGGCCGCCCGCTGGGCCAGCCTTTGGTGGAATATTTCCTGAAAAATGACTCCCTGAATGACCCCATGGTCAGTGAAGAGCACATCTTTGCCTTCCAATGGGCCAGCACCCAGGACATTGACGACATGCGCCTGATGGCGCTGCGCACCAATGACTTCTTGTGTGGCCTGTTCACCGGCCTTGGCATTAAGCTGGTGGATTTCAAGCTGGAATTTGGCCGTTTGTTCGAAAATAACCAGGAGCGCATTATTCTGGCCGATGAAATCAGCCCGGACAATTGCCGTCTGTGGGATATCAAAACCGGCCAAAAACTGGACAAAGATCGCTTCCGTCTTGACCTCGGCAACGTGGAAGACGCCTACCGTGAAGTAGCCCGCCGCCTAGGGGTGTTACCGGTAGAAGCCGAAGTAACCGAAGAATCCAAAGCCGAAAAGCCGGATATCGCCCCGGCGGAATAGCAGTTTCTATGAAAGCAAAAGTCCACATTACCCTCAAATCCGGCGTGCTTGACCCCCAAGGCAAGGCCATTGAAGGTGCATTGGCGCATCTGGGTTTCAATGGCGTGCGTGAAGTGCGTCAGGGCAAATACATTGAACTGGACCTGGCCGAAGGCAGCCCGGCCGCTGCCAAATCCGCCGTGGAAAAAATGTGCGAAAGCTTGCTCGCCAATACGGTAGTAGAAAAATATAAGGTGGAGGTGGAATGAGTTGATGATTCGATGGTTAGATGGTTCAGTATACGATAATTGAACCATCTAACCATCGAGCTATCAAGCCATCAAACGTATGAAATCCGCCATTATCGTTTTCCCCGGCTCCAACTGTGACCGTGACGCCGCCAGCGTAGCCGCTGCCACCGGCCTCAAACCCAGCATGGTGTGGCATGGTGATGCAGCCCTTCCCAAAGTGGACCTCGTCATACTTCCCGGCGGTTTTTCTTATGGGGATTATTTGCGCTCCGGCGCCATGGCCGCCCATTCCCCCGTCATGCGCGAAGTGAAAGCCCATGCTGAGCGTGGCGGGCTAGTGCTTGGCATTTGCAATGGATTTCAGATACTCACGGAAGCCGGACTCCTTCCGGGTACGTTGCTGCGTAATGCCGGGCTTAAATTCGTCTGCCGTGAAGTATCATTGCGTGTAGAAAATGCTACCACGCGGTTTACGCAAAACTATAAAACCGGTCAGGTGCTCACCATTCCCGTTGCCCACCATGACGGTAATTATTTCGCCGACGCCGAAACCCTAAAACGCCTGGAAGCCAACGGCCAAGTCGCCTTCCGCTATTGCGATGCCGTCGGAGCAATCACTCCTGCCGCCAATCCTAACGGATCACTCGGCAACATTGCCGGCGTATTCAACGACCAAAAAACCATCCTCGGCATGATGCCTCACCCCGAACGCCACGCGGAAAGCGTGCTTGGTGGAGTGGATGGGCGGGCGATGTTTGAAGGATTGCTGGCGGCGTAAAGCCTGTCATGCTGAATTCATTTCAGCATCCATTGTTCAGTTTGCTACATAAAGAAGAGTGGTGTTGGTATAGTCATTCCACTTTACCATTATACGTAGGCGAAAAGAGTGTTTTCTGCGCTTCCGGTGCTCACGTACACCTGTACGCTGCGCTCCGGTTCTCGAAAACACTCTTTTCGCCTACGTATAATGTTAAATTGAAATAACTATAACATCAGGCATTTTGCACATTTTAAGGATGGATGCTGAAATGAGTTCAGCATGAAAATCCCCACAAATAACAAAGCCACCGAAAATTCGGTGGCTTTGTAAATGCAAAACAACTGTATCAACTAACGTGAATAGAATTCGATCACGAAGTTTGGTTCCATCACCACAGGGTAGGGCACGTCGGCCAGTTTTGGCACGCGTACGAATTTACCTTTAAGGTCGGTGTTGCTGAATTCGATGTAATCCGGCACGCCGCGTTCTGGGTTTTGTACGGTTTCCAGTACTACCGCCATTTGGCGTGAACGTTCGCGCAGCGAGATTTCTTCGCCTTCGGCTACTTGATAGCTAGGAATATTGACGCGCTTGCCATTTACATGCACGTGGCCATGGCTCACAAATTGGCGAGCAGCAAACATGGTGGGCACGAGTCCCATGCGGTATACAACCGTATCCAAACGGCTTTCGAGCAGGGCAATCAAATTTTCGCCCGTGTCGCCACGGCGACGCGCCGCTTCCTGGTAAATACGGCGGAATTGGCGCTCGGTGATGTTGCCATAATAGCCCTTCAGCTTCTGCTTTTCGCGCAGCTGAGTGCCGTAATCCGAGTTTTTCTTACGCTTGGTGGCGCCATGCTGGCCAGGCGCATAAGAGCGTTTATTGAACGGGTCTTTATCGCGGCCCCAGAGGGACAGACCCAGGCGGCGGCTGATTTTGTATTTCGCGGTGGCGCGTTTCGTCACGGCAGATTTCCTTGGTTAATGTGCATAAGGGAGGGAACTATAGCGGCAAAAAAGGGGCTGTCAACTGCTTTTGCAACCCTATTTTTAGAAGCTTCAGCCCTATTTAATTTGCCAGACGGCCTATAAGCCGGGTTCTGTACTCACAAGCGCCTTGCGGACTTATGAGTGATGACCATTCCTCTAGGACGCCGATTGCCCGGCGCCTCGTGCAGCCTACCCGGGTGATCGAATGCGCGGAAACGCCGCTCTCACCCCTATTTGGCCTTGCTCCGGGCGGGGTTTTCCATGCCGTTGCTGTTACCAGCCCCGCGGTGCGCTCTTACCGCACCTTTTCACCCTTACCGTTTTGCTTCCGTAAATGCCTGCTGGCATTTACATGAAGCGGCGCTCAAGGCTGACTCGCGCTGCTGCGCTCGTATAACCTGAAGCTCAGGCGGTATATTTTCTGTGGCACTGTCCCTGGGGTTGCCCCCGGCGGGGATTACCCGCCACCCTGTTTCCGTGGAGCCCGGACTTTCCTCTAGCGTTTAACTTCTAGCGGCCATCCGGCCATCTGGCCCCGCAACCGTAGCAGAAGGCACGCGCGCTAGCAAGCCGTTCAGCAATTGGCGGCACTCATCATCCCATGCGCCGTTGACCATATGCTGCCGAAAATGGCGCTGGAAGGCCGTGGCAGCCAGCCGGGTAGTGGTGTCATAGACACCATCTGTTGGCACGTCATAGCCAAAACGCGCCAGGCTTTTCTGCATGGCGCGAATATCGGCGCTTTCTCCGGCGAAAGAGGTCAGTGCCATAATGCCGTGCTGAACCATACGCCGCGCCCAGCCTAGGGGATCATGCAATAAACCCTGATCACCCTCCGGTGCATGCCATAGCCCGATGCCTTGATCCGCCAAGCTTTTCCAATCAAAATGCTCCCCCGGATCTTGTTTGCGTGCCGGCGCAATGTCTGAATGCGCCACCACATTCCACGCGGGAATGCCGTGCCGCGCGATAATGCCTTTTGCAAGTTCGGCCACCGCCTCCATTTGCGGTTTAGGAAAGGCAGGGCAGTTGCCGTCATGCCCCGGATTGGCGATTTCAATGCCGATCGAGCGGGCATTAATATCCTTATTTCCCCGCCAGCTACTCACCCCGGCATGCCACGCCCGGCGGTCTTCCGGCACCAATGCAAATACGCGCCCGGCTTCATCCACCAGATAATGCGCGCTTACCCGGTGCGCTTCAGCAGGGTCGCATAGCTTGGCCAGGGCGGCCTGTGCTGAATCCATGCCGGTATAATGCATAACCAGCATATCCACCGTCTGCCCGTTGCGGCTGTCATGATTAGGGGAAGGGGCGTCAATCCGTTGCATGGATACTTTATAGCGTGATGCAAGCCTGCCGACAATACTGGACTTTGGTTTCCGGTCTGCTATGAATGCGCTCCCGCAGGCAAATCCTGGCGCATGCTAGGAGCGTAGCTCAATTGGTAGAGCACCGGTCTCCAAAACCGGGGGTTGCAGGTTCGATTCCTGTCGCTCCTGCCATAACTAGAGGCGAAATAGCTAAGGGTTAATGGCTGGCATTTTAGTCGTAATTTCAGTTGATTAACTAATGGTTGGTGGTTTTTGCCATTGAAGTGCCATTCGCACTCCTTGAGGAAGCAGTAAAAATTATCCTGCCTGACGCAGCGGTGATAAAACTCCGATACATCGAATGCATTATAGCTGCGAAAATAATCCATCTAATCCGCTCTTGCAGACATATAGCATCGCTGTCTTTTAGGAGCGTTTTTAGGTCTTAACTACTTCAGCCACCATATAATATATGTTAATAAATAAGTAATGAAATAATGGTATAATTACACATATTTTAAGTGAGGACTCAGCAACGTGACCAATACCACAGGGCCAAACAATGCTGCAGTAAGTGAATTGCCTGAAAAAGTCCACGCTATCGCAAGAAGATTAGTGCCAATTGTTGAAGCCATTGAGAAAACAAAAAAGCCTGATATTATAGATGTTCTTGATGAGGCACTGGAGTTTCAGCCTCTGGATGCTAAATTAATTAGGCAGGTTGTAGAAAAAGAATCTCTGAGCCGAGAAGAAATCGATAAAATACCAAAAGCATTTGACAGAATAGTAACGTTGGCCATTAAAATTTTGCCACCCGATTCTGCGGCAAGAAAGGCCGCACAGGGATTACTGGACGAGGCAGAAATAGGGCTAAAACATTGGGCTCCAGAAGAACCGGATTCTAAACCATTCGTGAAATTGAAAAATAGGAACCTACGTGTAGACTTTCCAGGTAGACCTAGTCGAAAAGGCGGGAGCAATACTGAGAATAAACGTTAGGATGGGCAAGCCAATCAATTCTGAATATTACATTTTGATGAAAATGTTTTAAGCGGACCATTCCAGATATATGGTACGATTTGAGCGTAAGGGGTGTAAAAAGAATCGAAGAGAGAGTGCGGCCCCCATAATAATTGATCCTAATTTTTTGCTGCATGTAGAAAAATTTGCCTGTATAAATTAATTAATTTTTATTCGCAATGCCGCCTGTACGGGATTTATAAGATGCCAAGCAATAAACCTTTCATACCTGAAGTGATCGAGCGCTTTCTGGCTTTTATTAATACTCCCCGCCGGACCGCAGCGGAAGAAGCGCTTGACGCAGCAACGGCCAACATGACAGGCACCATCAGTGTCATAGAACCCAATCAGCCTATTGCGGTTATGGAAGTTCCTACCGCAGAGGCGAATTTCCTGGCCATGCAAACGCGGTTGCTTAAGCGAAAAAATGGCGGCCCTATGAAGGCCATTGATGTTGGTACATTTACAGGTCGGTCAGCCCTTGCCATAGCTCGGGAAATGCCTGAAGGCAGTAAAGTGATTACCTGTGAAATTGAGCATGAAAAAACAGCCGAGTCACTGGAAATTGCAAAAAAGCACTGGGCATTAGCCAACCAGGAAACCCCAGGCATTACCGACCGCATTGAGCTGAGGCTTGGAGCAGCAAAAGACAAGCTGCAAGCGCTGCTGGATAAAGACGAAGCAGGAACATTTGATATTATTTTCATTGATGCCGATAAGCCCAACTATCCGGACTACTATAAAATGGCCGTAGATTTACTCCGTCCTGGCGGGCTGGTAATTTTGGATAATATGTTATGGAGTGGCCGTGTGGCAGACCCGGCGTATTATGAAAAAAAACCATCCTGGTTTGAGGCGGATAATGCTCAAGCACGCGATAAAAGCGCGGAGATTTTAAGGGGCCTCAATATTAGCATATCGCAAGATCCGCGCGTAGAGGCTGTTCTGCTCGGGTTTGAAGACGGTGTTATGGTAGCAGAAAAATGCGGTGAAGGGCATGTCGCAAAGCTTTCTAAACGTCAGTCTAATGGGTACGGGCGCGCAGCATAGCTATGAGAAAAAAAGAACGCATAGCCATCATTGGGGGCGGACTTGGAGGTTGTTTGTCTGCCTTAATGCTGGCGCGCCTGAAAGATGATAATGGCGAGCCAAAATACGATATTACCTTAATTGAAGCGCAAGATAAGTTACTCAACGGTGCAAGCCTTATCGCCTCCCGTCTTCATCTGGGCGGTGAATACCCGCTGAGTTTTGACACAGCAAAAGATTGCTTGATAGGCGCAACAATGTGGAAGTTGCTAATGCCAAAAGACATCTATACGCCCGCACCCCCCATGAAATTTTTGGTTGCGCAGGAAACGCAAGAGGCAGGCAAAGCAGCAGTGCCTGAAAATAAAAGAGCGCTTACCTTGCAAAAATACAAAGAAAATGCCGATAAAGTATGGAAAATATATGAGCCTATTTTTAGCAAAATAATCCAAAATTTATTTGGTGGAGATCTGGCAAAGGCAGAAGCTGCCTTATTTGGCTCTTTTAAAGCAGAAGATTTTTTCCGTCCGTTAAATCCTTGCGAATATGCTAATTACAATCAAGGCAACACGAAAATAGCCGGTGGTTTTCAAAGCCAGGAAATCGGCTTAAACGTGCCAAAATATTTGGCTATGATTCAAGCGGAATTGGAATCACAGCCCAATATTACTATTCGCAAAAATTGCAAAGTTGCGGCCAATGGTATTCTGGGCACGCGCGGTGAATTCACTATTTTAGATGATCAAAAAGAAGCGTTGTATTTTGACCAGGTGGTGCAAGCCGCCTGGCAAGGTGGACCAGAAATCACTCCGCAGATCAATCAGGGGCATCCCGGGGATCAGGATGGTGTCCAAGTCTATCAGCGGGCGATGTTATTAATTAATCTGCCCAGGAATTGGGAAACTCCACCGGCATTTATTATGCTGGGCGAACATGGCGGCATGCTTTCGCCCTATAATGACAAGATAGCTGTATGTTATTTGCCGGTAGAAGAAGCGGCGTATTGCCATAATCACTTATTGACCGAAGACGCCCCCTCATTGCCGGGGGAGCAATGGATAATGTCTGATTCGGAAAAGAAAAAACGAACTAAAACATATTTTGAGTTATTGAAAGAGCGTTTTCCCGTATTAAAAGATTTAACATTTGAAGAAGCTAATCCGCGCCTTATCGTGCGGGATACCCTGAATTTTCAGTATGAGCTTGAAAAACGGCACCACAATGTACCCATAGAAGTAATGGTATTACAGCAAGGAATGCGTCCTAGTATGGAACAATCCATGCGTACCCGATTGGATATGGAAGAGCAGGCACATAAACCACCGTTCGAAATTAGGCAAGGGCATTTCGTACTTTATCCTACTAAAGCAACCTATGCCGTAAATGCGGCCCTACAAATAGCCAGCATGGTGGAAGCGCGCAGCATAAACCACGAAGAGCAGACCTTAATTCCTCCACCATCCCCTGAAGAGGTGCTAGGCCAGATATCCACGCCTGAGGGCATAGCCAAATATTCCTTAAAGGATATGAAAGTACCCACCTCAGGCTATATTCATGACTTTATCGACGCCCATGGCCTGGACAGAAAAATGCTTGAATCCACATGGCCAGCATTACCTCACATGCAAGACGTAGACAGCATAACCCAAGGGAAACCAATAAAACGATCGGCTAGCATGTAGGACTATATACCTATAGATTATTTATGATTGATGATTTTGAATGGCTAACTTCATATCCTAAAGAAGACTAGCCCATGAAAGCCCAAGTTTTATCCATGCAGCGATTGTTTAAAGAGAACTTGTTAAATAATCCCACTGCCTTGCGGGTAATTTTGGACGCGGCAGATATACCGATTAATTATTGCAGTGCTGATAAAAAATTTCTCTTTGTGAACAAAGCATATGCTGATTGGTATGGCACCACCCCTGAACAGATCATCGGAAAATCTTTGGTGGAATTGCTCGGCGAAGAGGGCGTGGAAACCATTCGTCCTTATTATGAACGCGCCTTAAGAGGCGAGCATTTTCGTTATGAAACAGAAATCAACCTGTCTAACGGCTACCGGTATATGCAATGTAGCTATACGCCAATTGTAAATGAAAACAAAGAGGTTACGGGCTGGGTTGGTATTATTTATGATATGACAAAACGATACCTGCTTGAAAAATCCCTTCATGAGAATGAATCTGCACTCAAATTAGCAAAAGAACGCGCTGAATCAGCAAATATCGCAAAGTCTGAATTCCTCGCCAATATCAGTCATGAAATCCGTACGCCGATGAATGCAGTGCTTGGGTTGTCGCATATTTTGAAAATGAGCAATCCACTGACGGATAAGCAGAAAGAAATGCTCAACACATTGCAGCTCAGTGCGCAATCTTTGCTGTCTCTAATCAATGACTTATTAGATTTCACCAAAGCAGACAGCAACAGCATCGATCTGGAGCATATTCCTTTTCGTTTTTCTACAATGATAGAAGAATTGATTGCTATGTTTTCGGTGGAGGCGAATAAGAAAAAGATCGAGTTAACTTATATAAAAACGCCGCAACACGATGTTTTATTCATGGGTGATCCTCTGCGGATACGGCAGATACTTACGAATCTTATCGGCAATGCGCTAAAATTTACACACGAAGGCAATGTTACCCTGCTGTTCTCCGTAACTCCAAGTGCGGATAATAGCCATGCCTATGCCCATATTCGCGTTAAAGATACGGGTATTGGCATCCCTGTTGGAAAAGTGTCGGCTGTATTTGATAAATTTGTTCAGGCCGATATGTCTATTACGCGCCAATACGGTGGAAGCGGACTAGGGCTTGCCATCAGTAAAAATCTGGCTGAGCTGATGGGAGGGTCTATAACGTTAAAAAGCGTGTTAGGGCAGGGATCGGAATTTACTCTTCATCTGCCATTAGAGTATGCCGAGGTGGCTTTGCTTTCAACGACAGTGCCAGGAAATGACAAACATTTCACTCCTGCAGCGCCACAAAAAAAAGTCATGATTTTGCTGGCAGAAGATCATCAACCCAATATTTTAGTGGCCACTACTTTGCTTGAATATATGGGATTTGATTACGACATAGCGCATAACGGCAAAGAGGTTCTTGCCAAACTAAGTGAAGGCAAGAATTTTTACGATATTATCTTAATGGACGCGCAAATGCCGATATTGGACGGTTACACAACCACCCGCTTGCTGCGTGAGGACGAACGCAAAAATAATACAAAGCGCCTTCCCATCATTGGCGTCACGGCGCACGTTATGGCAAATGATGTGCAGCGTTGTTTTGACGTAGGCATGGATGATTATATCGCCAAGCCATTCGATCCAGCTGAATTAAGGCGTAAAATATGTGATTTATTGAATATTGTTTGAGAGTGTGTATACTGGAACAATAACATAATGCTGCAATTACCTATTGCACCGTAAATGTGCTATAAGAAGAATATTGCTGTCTGTTGCAATATGCCGATGGCCAGGAACTGCATTGCTATTACCCTACAGGAGTACCACCATGACCGACCGTGACATTTTCGGGAATATTACCGGCACTAATATCCAAGGCAATCCTGCGGACGAAAACATCCAGGGGGAGCGGCCAAAGGATGAGCACGGTAATGTGAAAAAAGATATTTACGGCAATGAAACCGCTTAGGTAAGCTATATAAAGCTCCTATATTCTTGCAGAAAATCTGCTATAGGTTGTGCGGATGCGTATTGCTACCTGGAACATCAATTCTGTGCGACTACGGCTGCCGTTGCTTGAGCAGTTAATTCGCACGCATGCGCCCCACGTGATAGCGCTTCAGGAAATTAAAACCATCAATGAGCATTTCCCCTATGACGCCATCCGTGCGTTGGGCTATTCACATATCGAAGTAAAAGGACAAAAAGGCTATCATGGTGTTGCGCTGATTTCGCAAGTGCCGTTGACCAATATGCACAGCCTATCGCTGCTCGACAGCCCGGACTCCCGCCACATCGCCGCCCGGCTGCCGGACGGCACTGAGTTGCACAATTTTTATGTTCCCGCCGGTGGGGATATACCGGATCGCATGGAAAATCCTTATTATGGCTTCAAGCTGGATTACGTCGCCGCCATGACAGACTGGTTCGCCCACGCGCGCCGCGCTCATGACCCAATGGTACTGGTGGGGGATTTAAACGTGGAGCTTATGAAAGAACGCACTGCAATTGTTATTGCCCACCGCCTCAGTACTATTCAAAAAATGGATCGCATTATTGTGCTAGATAAAGGCAAAATCGTCCAAGAAGGTACGCATAAGCAATTGCTAAAAGTAGTGAGTCACACCCCGGATGAGGTTGAGCGTTTGCGCGCATTGCAAGCGGGACTGAACTGGTGTGATGCTGCACGGCATTTTACGCCTGAGACGGAAAAATTATATAGCTGGTGGAGTTACCGTAATCGCGATTGGAAAACTTCCAATCGTGGCCGAAGGCTCGACCACATGTGGGTGACGGAGCCGGTGGTAAGCCGCATCAAAAGCCTGGAGACATTAACGCATGCCCGTGATTGGCAGCAACCGTCGGACCATGTGCCGGTGATTATGGAATTAGCGTAAATTATAGTTATTTCAATTTAACATTATACGTAGGCCAAAATAGTATTTTCGAGAACCGGAGCGCAGCGTAGACGTGTATGTGAGCACAGGAAGCGCAGAAAGCAGTATTTGCAGCCATGTATAATGTTAAAGTGGAATGACTATATCAGCATTCACTTAACGCAATCCGTTTAACAGGCCTTTCAGCGCATCCGGATTTTTCTTTATATCTTTAAAATTATCACGGATATTTTTCACTTGCTCCTTCACCGCTTTCACATTTTGCTGAATGTTCTGGGCCGTTAATTCCGGGCGGATAGAAAGCGCGCTCCACGGGCCTTCAATAGTTAGCGGCACGCTTAAATCCGTTCCTTCTTTCCCTGCCTTTGCGACTCCTGCAATTGTGGGAACAAGGCGGTAATTAAGGCGCTGTTGAGGTAAATCCACTGTCCCTGCGCCCTTTACATTCATTTGCGTTTGTGGGCTATCCAGTGAAAAGTCATCATTATGAATTATTCCCTGTGCAATAGTATAACTTCCCCCCAACAA
>CAZGVV010000040.1:0-6095 GCA_964529155.1 uncultured Rickettsiales bacterium | reverse complement strand
GAAAAATCCGTTTGCTGTGCGCCGGTAAGTGCATTCAATTTTATAAGGGAAGTAATATCGCGCGCCGCTTGCCCCAAATTAATGCCACGGAAGCTGCCATTCTGCACCCCAATCATTCCTCTCCCGCTTAATGCACTAATCAATGCTTTTAAAGAGCTGCCATGGCTTTCACCTTGCCCATGAAACTCTGCGGTGCCTGTCAAGCGGTCAAACCCATTAAGCGCGCGTAGTAACGCCAGCAGGTTCAGCTCTTTAAAGGAAAGAGTATAGCTAAATGCAGGAACTGCATTGCGCGCATCTGCTGTAAAATAAGCGTTCCCATTACCGTCATAGAGGCGTACGGACGGTGCTTCCATTTTCAGTATGCTGTTGGACACGGTAGTATGTAGCGATGTCTTTCCCAGAACAAATTGCGCATATTTTATGCCGGGCGTGGTGATCGTCACATCGGCATTAAATGCGCGCAGCGAGGAAATATCTATCGGTGCGTTGCTCCAATCCTCAGGCCCTGCGGCAGCTTCGGCATTGGCAATAAAAAGCGAGCTAACTGAGGCATGTTTTTCGTGTGTACCCAGGTATGGATTTAAATCCAGTTCATTGGTCGTAAGCTTTGCTTCGATTTTTGGAAGTGCTTCACCCAATGCAATCGCTACGGAACCTTTGGCTGCAATCGCATCGAGAATAATATCACCATTAGCCAGCGCGCAGCGGGATTCAGTACAGGTAAGGGGCCCGCGTGCGGAAAACGCCAGCGGGGCAGCGCCTTCCCACGCCATCGGCGTGCCTGCCCATGCTGTAAGTTTTGGCAGGGAAGGGGCTGCAACATCAATAGTACCTTCTGCGCTTTTTAAGGTGAGAATACCGTCAAACGTCAGGGTCAGTGGCGCTCCCTTTAGTGCAAACGCCGTGGCTGCTTTGCTGCCTTCCAGCAAAGCCTTCATATTGTCCATGCTTAACGTTACAGAAACCGGTGCAGCATTATACGTTGCGGTTCCCGTTATCTTCAGTGGTTCGCTGATGGTGGGCATGGCTGCATTCACCTCTACGGCGGATAATTGGTAATGCTTATGCGCCCGCATATCATTGTAATCCACCACGCCATCAGTAATGCCAAGCTCTCCCAGACGTATCTGTGCTAAGCGAGCAAGCATGGCGCTATCTGCTGCTTCCGCCGAAGCAACAAGGCCGACATCCGGGGAGACAAGCGCCAGACGTGTTTCCGGCTTAAACTCCCAGTTTGGCGCTCCTTTGGAATTAATTTCCAAATAGATAACCGGCTGATCCAATACAAAGCGCTTTACCTGCACTTCGCCGTGTAGCAACGGCATAAGCGCTACATCTGCGGTAAGTCTATGCACCTTCATCATTTCCGCGGTCGTAAAGCCCGGCGCATTGGAAAGTGTGGCGTCTTCAATGGTTACGCCGAGGCTTGGAAACACCCGCATGTGCATGGCGCCGCCAATCACCAGATCGCGCCCGGTGAGTCCCTGAACCCGGTTGATGATTTCCGCCTTATAACGATCCGCCGGAATCAAAAACGGTAAAGCCACCGCCACAATAATTAGCACCAATATCAATGCTGCCGCCCATTTTAGCAGTTTTTTCATGATGCTCCCCCATATGCCCTGAATTGCAGCAGGTGGTCAGCCAGTACGCACGCCATCATGGCTTCGCCTACTGGTACGGCACGGATACCCACGCACGGATCATGGCGACCTTTGGTTTGAATCATTGTGTTCTGGCCATGCACATCGATGGTATCCACCGGCGTTAAAATCGAACTTGTTGGCTTCACCGCAAAGCGCGCCACAATCGGCTGCCCGCTGGAAATCCCGCCTAGAATACCCCCGGCGTGGTTGCTGGTAAATGCCACATGTTCTCCATCCATCCGCATGCAATCGGCATTATGTTCGCCCTGCAACGCGGCAGCAGCAAAGCCATCGCCAATTTCTACACCTTTGACTGCATTGATGCTCATCAGCGCCCCGGCAATATCGGCATCAAGCTTATTATACAGTGGTGCGCCGAGTCCCACCGGCACGCCTTCTGCCACCACTTCAATCACTGCGCCGACTGACGAGCCGGATTTACGGATGCCATCCAGATAAGTCTCCCAGTGCGCTGCTGCGATTGCGTCGGGGCACCAAAACGGGTTGCGCTCTCTTTCCGCCCAATTCCATCGCGTGCGGTCCATGCACTGATCGCCTATTTGAATCAATGCGCCGCGCACTGTAATGCCACCCAGTATTTTCCGCGCAATGGCCCCTGCTGCCACCCGCATTGCTGTTTCCCGCGCCGAAGACCGCCCGCCTCCACGGTAATCACGAATGCCGTATTTCATGAAATAGGTGTAATCCGCATGCCCCGGGCGGAATTTGTCTTTAATCTCCGCGTAGTCTTTGGATTTTTGGTCTTCGTTCTCAATCACCAGGCTAATCGGTGCGCCGGTGGTTAGGCCTTCAAACACGCCGGATAAAATCCGCACCGCGTCACTTTCTTTGCGTTGCGTGGTGTGGCGCGACTGCGCCGGGCGGCGTTGGTCCAGCCACGGCTGAATATCGGCTTCACTCAACGGAATCCGCGCCGGAACCCCGTCCACCACGCAGCCAATCGCCACGCCATGGCTCTCGCCCCAGCTGGTGAATCGAAACAAGCGGCCAAAGGTGTTTGCGGTCATCCGACTTAAATGCTTAGGGCTGAATGCTGTGCAGGATACAAGCTATCATGTAGAATACAATAGTCATTATAAGCGCACACCATTTCTGCTTTGTCATCCGCAGAACATGCATATTTGTGATGATCAGTAGTAGCCTCAAGTAGTATTACTTTTAGCATTGTGCTTTGATCTTGTGTGAAATGTACGGAAGTAACGTCCACTTTTTGGAATTTACACATTAATTCTTCGAATTGCGCTGAGCGCGTTTTTTTTTCTGAAATTCCACTGTCAGTCAAATTATCTATATAAGCTTCAAAAACAGGAAAATATTTTGCCCGAAAAGTTGCTAATGAATTTTTTAAATCTAACTTGGACAGTAGCGTTCTTTTGGGCTCCAAATGCACAGGATCAAGCATGCCTACGCTTACAAACCATTTTTTTAAATTATTATCCCGCTGGTCCTCTGTAGACATAGCACATTCTTATCCACTGAAACGGGGTTACACCGTCGCAATATCCGGTGCATCGGCGCGTTTCATACCCACCACGTGATATCCGGAATCCACATGCAGAATTTCCCCGGTCGTGCCTGATCCCAGTTCAGAGAGCAGGAACAAGGCAGCGCCGCCAACGTCTTCAATGGTGGTATTGCGGCGGAGAGGGGAATTATATTCGTTCCATTTCAGAATATAACGAAAATCGCCGATGCCGGAGGCAGCAAGCGTTTTAACCGGGCCAGCCGAAATAGCATTTACCCGAATATTTTTTTCTCCTAAATCCGCAGCCAGGAAGCGCACACTGGCTTCCAATGCCGCTTTCGCTACACCCATTACATTATAATGCGGGACTACGCGTTCCGCGCCTAAATAGGTAAGGGTGATCATGCTGCCGCCTTTGGTCATCATCGCTTCTGCGCGGCGGGCAAGCATGGTGAAGGAATAGCAAGACACATTCATGGTCAGCTGGAAATTCTCCAGGCTGGTGTCTACGTAGCGGCCTTTTAATTCATTTTTATCCGAGTAGGCAATAGCATGAACCAGAAAATCCATTTCTCCCCATTCTTTGGAGAGGGCATCAAACAGTGCCTCGACACTGGCCATATCCGATACATCGCAGGGTAACACCAATTTAGAATCCAACGATGCTGCCAATGGTCGCACCCGCTTTTCCAAAGCTTCACCTTGAAAGGTGAAAGCCAGTTCTGCGCCTTGCGCCCGCAGATAGCGGCTGATGCCCCAGGCTAAAGATTTATCATTCGCCAGGCCCATAATGAGGCCACGTTTGCCCTTCATCAGGGAGCCTTGCGGGATAGAAGGGGGGGCTACGGATTTCTCCGTCTCCCCCATCGATACAGTAGTGGTCGCTGCAGTCATTCGTGATGCTAACTATTGCTGAGAAACGATTTTCCAGCTGCCATCCGGCTGGCGGCAGGCTGTTCCATAACCGCTTTGAGTTTTGCCGCCAACGGTAATTTTTTGTTGGAATTCACGGCAATAGCCCTGCGGAGTCTGGTAAGGCGCTTGTGGAATCACGACACCGGAAACACCGGCTTGTTGACCCTGCCATGGCAAGGCCTGACCTGGTTGTGCTGTTTCCAGCGCGCGTTGTGTGGTCTGTTCTGCTTTCATCCGGTCCACGTCGTCTAATGATTCACCTATGCGATTACCGAGGAACCCACCCAGCAGCAAACCACCCACGGTTGCCACTGCGCGCCCACGGCCGCCACCGATTTGATTGCCCAGTAACCCACCGGCGCCTGCGCCAAGCACAGTGCCCATGTCTTGTTTGTTTACGCCGCCGCCATTCAACACGCCGCTATTGGGCATGCCGTTTTGCTGGGTACATGCAGCTAAGGTCAGGGCCGCTACCGATACGGCTAAAAATTGACGAATATGCATAAAAAGGTCTCCTAAACGAGGTTACAATATGCTGAATAGCTCTGTTATTCCACAAAACATCGGCCTTCGCAACTGCGAAACGATGAACAGGGAATTACAAATGCGTAAGGTTGCACACCGCATATAAAGGAACAATAGTGTGCTTAGGGTAATTGAGTAGGAGGATTTAGTTGACAGTGCGTCCGGTTGTCCGAACTGACCGTAAATTAGCCATAAATTTGGATTTTGCCGTGCTACGAGCTGCCAGCTTGCTGCCCAGGCGTGTCATGCCCAATGCAGTCCAGAATGCCTTGGCCAGGTAATTTTTGCCATTACCGGTGCCAAAAATGCGTCGTCCGCCGCTGCTACCCCAGACGCCGCCCGTGCCACTGCTGCCCCATATGCCTGCACCGCGTGATTTACCCCATGCCCCGCTGCCATTGCCACTCCACAGGCTGCCATCATCGCCCAGTCCGCCCCATACGTTATTGTGTGTGCCGCCCCATACGTTGTCGCGGAAGTTGCCCCACGTATCTTCAGCAAACATCCCGAGTACGTTATTGCTCATTACACCCCAGCCGTTAACGCCGACGCTGCCACCGCGCTGATGCGGTGAGCGGCCATATACCGGCGATACGGATTCGGCTTCATATCCTGTGCTGTTTTTTCCATAAATATTCACTGCCGACGCATCCTCGTCGCCATAGCCATACACACTGGCCGCTGTTGATGGGTTATAGCCGTTAGCATTATACATCTGCTGCAATTGCTGTTGCGCCATCATTTGCCGTAATTTGATATGATAGGGGCTGAATTTTACAATGCCGTCCTTAATCAATCCATGCGTACCCATACGCTTCGCGCGGTATTTACCGATGGTCATGCCGCCCATGGTATTGATCTTGCCATTCTTGCGGTTGATCTTAAGCACGATATTACCGGCCTGATCATACACCCGGCCTTTCGCATCCAGATTCCCTAGCTCGCCATAATTGCGTGGTTTAATCACCACCATCTGGCGCATCGCTTTTTCTTCTTTCATTGCCTTGCGTTTAGCAATGTCTTCTAATGCTTGTCGTGCGCGGGTGGAGAGTTCAAAGCCTTGGCGTGTATTGGTCCGCGATTTTTGCTGAAACTCGGCGATCTTCTTCGTCATGATATGTTTATAGCGCTCATTCGAACTCATGGCGATCGAGCCGCCCTTCATGATCTCCCATTTTTTCAAGCGCGCGGCTTCCCCAATAGTACTATTGGGGCCGCGTGCGCCGGTGAATAAACGTGTGGTGGTCATGTATAGATTCCTCTATAAATACTATAGCAGCCTTGAGGGAGCCCGTGTATGAAGATTGTGTTACAGTTTTGCGCTATTTTTGTTATATTCCTGTATGTTGCTTGCGGCCAGGCCATAGCTTCCCCGCTTACGGTGCACACGCAGGAAGGAAAAATTGTCTTCGATGTGGAAATCGCCCGCACACCGCAAGAGCAGGAACATGGCCTTATGCAGCGCAGCTCCATGCCCCAAAATGCCGGTATGGTGTTTCCCCTAAACCCGCCGCAACCGG